>JADDPP010000473.1 GCA_016781845.1 Rubrobacter sp. | reverse complement strand
GGAGTTTACGCGATGGACCACGACTTTGACATGACCCTGAGGAACAGGGCGACGTACAGGTCGAGGGAAACACCAGTCGAAGAGAATGAATCTTCATCGTGGCTCGCCTCTCCTGTAGCAGCGAGTGACACATGTATCCGACAGGGGAAGAAAACTATGACACATGACTCTACGAGCCAGTCAGGAAGCGGCGGTACGACCGGCCAGATGACCGAGCAGGCCAGGCAGCAGGGACAGCAGGTCGCACAGAAGGCACGATACCAGGCCAGCCGCCTGGGAGAGCAGGCCTGGGGGCAGGCGAAGTCGCAGGTGGGGACACAGAAGGATCGGATGAGCAGGCAACTGGACAGCGTCGCGCAAGTGCTGCACCAGAGCGGCCAGCAGCTCCGCGAACAGGGCCAGGGTACTATCGGCCAGTACGCAGACAGAGCCTCGGACCAGCTTAGTCGGGTGTCCGGGTATCTGCACGACAGGAACCCAGATCAACTGCTACACGATGCAGAGCGCTTCGCCCGACAGCGACCAGCGATCTTCCTGGGTGGGGCCTTCACCGCGGGCCTGCTCGCCGCCCGTTTTCTCAAGAGCTCTGCTCAGGACGGAGGGTCTGGCGGAGACAGCGGAGGGACCCGTACGGTCGCGGGGACAAGTGCGAGCGCGAGCCAGGGAGGCACGGGGATTCGCACAAGGCAGGCTGGGGAAGGATGATGGCTAGAGACGAACGATCACTGGGGGAACTGTTCGCTGAGCTCTCGAGTGAGACCTCAACCCTCGTACGCCAGGAGGTACAGCTCGCCAAGGCTGAGTTGAGTCACAAGGCGTCCGAGGTCGGCAAGGACGTGGGGTATCTGGCCGCGGGCGCCGCCGTGCTCTACGCGGGAATGCTGGCTATCCTGGCCGGGCTGGTACTGCTGCTCGGCCAGCTCGACTTCATCGCGATGTGGTTCTCGGCGCTCCTCATTGGAATCATCGTAGCCGCAATCGGTTACTTCCTGGTGCGGAGGGGGCTCAAGGACCTCAAGCAGACACCGCTGGCGCCGCAGCACACGATCGAGACTCTGAAGGAGGATAAGGAATGGGCCAAAGAGCAGACGAGATAAGACAGGAGGCCGTGGACGCTCCAGCTGAGGTGGTGGAGACGCGGATCGAGATCGAGCAGACCCGTGCGGACATGAGCGAGACGATTGACGCCATCCAGGAGAGGCTGTCTCCGCAGAACCTCAAGGAGGAGGCCAGGGACAGGGTGCGGGAGGTTGCATCGGAGGCAACGGATAGGGCGCGGGATGCGGCGATGGAGAAAGCCCAAGGAGCGAAAACGACTGTGATGCAGACTATCAAGCAGAACCCTGTGCCGGTGGCGCTCACGGGTATCGGGCTCGGCTGGCTTGTCATGAGCAGCAGGCAGCAGAGCTCATCGCAAGATGCGAGCAGTGCGTCCGGCAGCCAGACTATGCAGCACGCCAAAGGCAAAGTGCGTCAGGCGACGGATCAGGCCCAGGCGCAGGCGGAACGGGTTGCAGGTGAGACTCAGCAGCAAGCCAGCCATCTGAGCCAGCAAGCCCAGCACCAGGCCCGGCGCGCGACGAGGAGCTTTCAGAGGGCACTAAGTGAGAATCCCCTCGCGATGGGCGCCATAGCGGCCGGGATCGGAGCGGCGGTCGGACTGGCTATTCCCGAGACCGATGAGGAGAACGAGGTGATGGGGGAGACCCGTGATAGCCTTGCCCAGCAGGCCCAGCAGAAGGCCGGGGATGCGCAGAAAAAGGCTCAGCAGGTACTCCAGCGTGCGCAGGGCGCGGCCAGGGATGAGGCCAGGAATCAAGGTCTCGCGGGGTAGGTTCGCGACTCGCCTTCACAGGCCACCGAGAGGGGTGGGACAACCCTGGGGGTACTGATGGGGACAGGGCCGAAGCGTCCCCCGTCCTTCGTGCTTCCCGACGGCGTGCCTGCCCCGCCCCGATTGCACGCGGGAACTTCCAACACGCCTCTTCTGACTAGCGGACGAGATGGCGCGGCATTGCGAGTATGGAGGCAAGGGGCATGGTGAACAGGTCTGGCCCGCCCGGATGGGTGGCGACGCTCGGGATGGCCGCGCTAGTGCTGCTCCTGATTTCCCTTTCCTCCATATTCCTCGACCGGGAACCCGACGAGGAACCCGGTGACGACGCACTCAGCGTAAGGGTGGTGGACATCGCCGAGAACCCGGACGAGTTCTACGAGCGGTCGGTCACGGTCCGCGGGGAGGTTGGACAAGTCATCAATCCACGTACATTCGTGCTGCAGGGTAACATCCTGGGCAGGCCGGAGCCGAAGGTGCTCGTCGTACTCCCCGAGCGGGTACTTGCTGAGCCGCCGGTCGGTGAAGCGGTAGAGGTGAGGGGCACGGTGTGCCGGTTCTGGAGTGAGGAGTTTGCGGAGGGCCCGGACGCCAGCCTCGAGCGGTACGACGGCGGTCCCGTCATCATTGCCCTCTCCGTTCGTGAGCCAGGAAGTGGGTCCAGGAACACATCGCGTTCGTCGGCGGGCTCTCTCCCCAAGTGTGGGGAAGGGACCACCGGGCGCTTCCCAGGCGGCACCCCCTACTCACCGGGGGAGTGATACGGGTTCCGGGTGAAGGCTGCAGGTTTGTCGTTCTTCGCTTCGCTGAGAATCCGTGCTCCTGGGTTACGGACTCCTCGCAAGCTCGGAATGACAGTATGAGTGGCTACTCTCCCCGATTCCGTATCACTCCTGGTGTCCGCTAATGCGGTAGTACCCACGGCCTGTCATCGCGTTCTCACCACTTGCGTCGGCTCGGGTCAGCTGTCGTACCTACATCGTGCGGCTCTTCTGTAGACCACCAGAGGACGAGGCGCATGATGCCGGCGGCGATCACGATAGCACCGAGCAACACCAGGAGCACTCTCACCCCGCTCGGAAGCGCCGCGGCGGCCATTATCACAAGGACACCCAGGATGATACCTGTGCCTCCCGGCGCCGCCCGGAGCAGGAGGCGATGACGGGGCCGGGCCAGGGACGGGCTCGCTACCGATGAAGGGCGCCGTGCCTGGACAGTCAGCGACCGCTCCCGTGCCTCCAGGCTCGCTACCAGTTCCTATATCTCTCTCTCGTACTTGAGCATCTTTGAGTTGACCGCTCCGCTTTCGTCGTCCAACCGTGGACTGATCTGCCCGTCGCCTCCAGAGTTTTGCCAGGACGCGAAGCACTACCAGGCATGGGTGGGCGGCTGCCGCGCTCTATGAATAAGCGTCTGTGATCGGCGCGAAAGAGCGCCAACGCTCGTGTCCTGGAAGTCTTGCGCCTCTCTCAGCCCTCCCCGTGACCGGCATCTCACATCCACTACGAGTTAGCGTATCGGGTGGACGTGAATGCCCCGGTGTATACGCAGGGGCGTTCCATGTACGAAGGTGAACAAGCATGAACGCGGCTGCGGCCCAGGGTCCGAGGTGAAACCTCGGCGCCAGTCGTTCTGAATTGTTCACCAACCTTCACGCGACCGGCACCCCTCTTCACCCGCACTTTCACCGCTGGTGGATATACCTGGACATGAAGAGAGCGGGACAGTGCGCAGCCGGCCTCGGCTGGCAGGTAGAGCTGAGGGAGGTACGCGACATGGATGTCCTGTTATTGACACTGATCTGGATAATCTTACTGGTGACAATCATCAGCCCGTACGGAGTGCTCGCAATTATGATCGCGCTCCTCGCCGGACAGCGACCGTGACTGCCGGTTGACAGGCTAGCACACGTACAGGCGCAGAGCTATGGAAGACTCAATACTGTGCGGATGCCCTGTGACACGATGGAGGGCGTCACCAGGATGAAAGCTGACGGCTGGACGGTACGGGGAGACAGCTGCATTGCCTGCCGGATGCCATCGCGTCAGGTTGGTGAAGCTTGAAGGGCCGAGACTCCTGGCGGCGTGAGTCCCGAGAGCGGGCGACAGGGGCTTTCTGCATATGAAATCGCCCTGTTCCATGGCCCATCAGTCCCGGGCGCCGGGTTCGTGGTATTATGGTATATTCTGTGGCCTCCGTCGGTGGACGGGTAATCACTGTGCCGCGGAGGAGTGAGGCCAGGGGCTGAGCAATGCGAGCAGTGTCACATACGTGGAGACCGCTCGGTTACGCGGTGCTGAGGGGCCTGCCCCTTACCGTTGGCTTGATCGCCGTGTTCGAGCTGCTTGCCCGTACCTTCCTCAGAACTCCAAGCCTGACCGCCCTGCTTGCCGTCGTCGCCTACGTGGCCTTCATCGGCGGGCTGCGCTCGGGCCTGGTCAGCGCTGCCCTGGTCTCCTTGTACGGCCTCTACTACTTTTCCATCCCCGGACAGGCGTTCGAGTACACGCGGGAGGACGTGCTGCGTGTGCTCATACTGACGGCCACGTCGGCGACTGTGGCGCTGACTACCGGCTGGCTGCGCGCCAGCCTCGGCGCATCCGAGCAACGGCTGCGGCGCGAGCGCGATTTCCGAAGGGCCATTGACGACAGCATCGCCGAGGGAGTCTATGCGCTTGATACGGAGGGACGCGTGACCTTCATGAATCCGGCCGCGGAGCAGATGCTGGGGTGGACGCAGGCAGAGCTACTCGGCAAGGTCATGCACGACGTGACTCACTACCAGCGAGCAGACGGCACGCCCTATCCTCGAGAAGAATGCTCCGGGCTGCAGGTACTGCGCAACGGCGTCACCTACCGCAGTGACGACGACGTGTTTACCTGCAAAGACGGTGCCTTGCTCCCTGTGTCTTACTCCTCGGCGCCGATTCTGCAGGGCGGCCAGACAGTAGGTGCGGTAGTCGCCTTCCGTGATATCAGGGAACGGAAGCGCACTGAACAGGTCCTGCGCAAGTGGGCAGACATCTTCGAGCACACCGAGACGGGACTGGTCATAAGCAGCGGCGACGGCTCGACGCTCGCCATGATGAATCCGGCCTTCGCCAGGATGCACGGGTACACCGTGGAGGAACTCACAGGCAGGCCGATAACCGACGTGTTGCCGCTGGCTCGCCATGTGGAAGTGGCAGAGAATACGCGCCTCGCCCGCGAGAAGGGACACTACACGTACGAGTCCGAGCATGTCCGCAAGGACGGCACCGTCTTTCCCGTGCAGGTGGATGTGACTGCCGTTACGGACGGCTCCGATAACGTCCTCTACAGAATCATCAATGTCACGGACATCACCGAGCGCAAGCGCGCCGAGGAGGAGCTCCGAGCGAGCGAGGGGCAACTGCGCCTCATCACCGAGCAGATGCCCGCTCACCTGTGGATTACCGACAGGGACATGCGAATAGTGTCCGTCTCTGGCAGCATCCTCGCTCAACTCGGTGTGGACTCGAGCCGTTACGTTGGGAAGACGCTATACGAGCTGACCCCATCTGCCTCTGATGTGCTGGAGGCCCATAAGCGCGCGCTTCGGGGCGAGGGGACCGGGTATGATCTGGAGGTCCGGGGACGGGTTTTCGAGGCACGGGTGCGGCCCCTGAGAGATGCCCGCGACCGGGTGGTAGGGTGCGTCGGCCTCGCGCTCGATGTTACAGAGCGCAAGCGCGCGGAGCGACGCCTGGTCGCGCAATACACGGTGAGTCGAGTGCTCTCTGAGTCTCCGAACCTGGGCGACGCGGCGCCGAGGGTTCTGCAGGCAATGGGAGAGGGGCTGGACTGGGACTACGGCGCGCTCTGGACGGTGGATCATGAAGTGCTGCGCTGCGTGGAGGCGTGGCATTCCTCGTCGGTGGACCTCACCGATTTGATCGCGGAGAGCAGGACGGTGAGCTTCCGGCCGGGCGAGGGCTTGCCCGGCAGCGCCTGGGTCAGCGGAGGGCCGAGGTGGATTACCGACACCTCTGCCGAGCCCAACTTCCCGCGTCTCCGGTTAGCGTCCTTCGCTGGGCTTCGCTCCGGTTTCGGCCTTCCCATCCAGCTCGGCGGGCGGGTGGTTGCGGTCATGGAATACCTGAGTTGCGAATCCCGCGAGCCCGACCCGGAGGTGCTGGACATCGCCGCCTCCCTCGGCGGCCAGCTCGGCCAGTTCATGGAGAGGACGCGGGCCGAGGAGGAACTTCGCCGGTCCGAGGCGCTCAAGGGCTCGGTGCTCGCGTCCGCGCTCGACGCGATCGTCACGATGGACCGCGAAGGGAAGGTCGTCGAGTGGAACCCGGCGGCGGAGAGGATGTTCGGGTACACCGTTGACGAGGCACTCGGTGAGGAGATGGCGGCGCTCATCGTGCCTCCGCGGTGGCGCGACGAGCACCGACAGGGCCTCGCACGCTACCTGGCGACGGGGGAGGGCCCGGTGCTGGATCGCCGAATCGAGATGGCCGGGATGCGCTCGGACGGTAGCGAGTTCCCTGTCGAACTGGCCATTACCCGCATCCCCTGGGACGGAACGTTGATGTTCACGGGCTACATTCGCGACATCACCAGTCGCAAGGCGGCAGATGAGGCCCTGGAAGCGAGGGCGCGACAGCAGGCCGCGGTGGCGGAACTGGGCAGACGCGCGCTTGCCTCGCGCGACCTGTCGGCGCTGATGGATGAGGCCGTCGTCATTGTTGCCCGTACCCTCCGCATTGAGTACTGCAAGGTGCTCGAGTTGCTGCCCGAGGGTGATGCCTTGTTGTTGCGGGCGGGCGTGGGCTGGAAGGAAGGGTATGTAGGGCGAGCTACCGTAGGCCGCGGCTCGGACTCGCAGGCGGGCTACACTCTCGCCACAGGGGGGCCGGTGGTCGTGGATGACCTGCGGGCGGAGCTGCGCTTCGCGGGGCCACCGCTCTTGCACGAACACGGGGTGGTAAGCGGGATAAGCGTTCCCATCCCTGGCCACGAGCGGCCCTTCGGCGTTCTCGGAGCCCACACGACCAGCCGGCGGTCGTTCACCGCCGACGATGTATATTTCCTGCAAGCCATCGCGAACGTGATCGCCACCGCCCTCGAGCGAGAGGCGTTCGAGGAGGAGCTATCGCTGGAGCGTGAGGAGGCGCAGCGTCTGGAGGAGCTCGATCGGTTGCGGGCGAGGTTCATCTCTTCTATCTCCCACGACCTGCGTACTCCTCTCACCGCGGCGGGCGCCGGGCTCGGCATGCTCGACATGAGTGCGGGGGAACGCTTACTAGAGAACGAGCGGCAGTTGGTCGCGAACGTTCGCAGGAACGTCGAGCGTCTGCGTCTGCTTATTGATGATCTGCTCACGTACAATCAGCTCGAGGCGGGTACTCTCAAGCTGGACTGTCGGCCACTTGATCTGCGTTCGGTCGTGACCGACGCGATGTCCGTGGTGCTTCCGCTCATCCGTGAGAAGGGGCAGTGGCTGGAGAAAGACCTGCCCCACGCGCTGCCCTCCAATGCCGATCCCTGGCGACTGGGACAGGTGATGGTGAACGTGCTCGCGAACGCTCACCAACATACCCGTCCGGGAACGCGCATCATTGTCTCAGGGCATGTTGCCGACGGAAAGGTGGTGCTCTCCGTCAGTGACGATGGCGACGGTATTGCCCCGGAAGACATCGAGACTATCTTCCAGCGTTTCCACCATGTGGGACCAGCGCATGGTGGGTCCGGGCTCGGACTCGCCATAGCACGGGAGATTGTAGAGTTGCACGGTGGCCGGATGTGGGCCGAGAGCGAGCCGGGAGAAGGAGCAAAGTTCCACATCCAACTGCCTGGTGCTAGTGCCTCTGGAGTTGAAGAGGCAATCCCTTCCGCGGCCTTGCCCTGCGAGTGACGGCTAGAGCGCAGCGGTCCCCTCCACAGCGTTGTGGTAGACGCCCTGGTGCGGTTCGTTCACCAGTGACTACCGATATTGACGAGATTGTTCCCATCTGCAACCGGCGTTGCGACCTCCGGAAGCTACACTCGACGATGAGAGCCCCAGTTAGAGGGCCGGAGGAGCGGTGGGGGGGCGGGACAACTCACGCAAGGCGCGTCCACGCCGCTCACAGGCGGAGGATGACGTGGCCGAGAGACCCAACAGCAGCCAACTCAGCCGCCAGGGCCGCGAACTCTCGATGCTGCGGTGGGCCGTGCTGGGCGCGATGCTCGTCATCACTCTCACCTGGCCGGTCTATGGTCGCACAGGACATCCGGTATGGGTATATATTCTCGTATTTGCAGGGTACAATCTGCTCGTCGAGTTACTGCGCAGGCTCGTTGCGAGGTTTCGCTCCATCGCCTGGGTGCCCGTCCTCGACCTGCCCGCCGCCGCAGTGCTCTACTACTTCGACGCGGATCCGGGCGGCCCGCTCTTCGTGATCTTCTACCTCGGCCTCATCTACGCCTCGGCGAGTATGTCCCTGCGGGGAAGTCTGTTGTACACCGCCGCGGTGGTGTTCGTCGTGGCAATGATAGCGCCGACCCTCCCCTTGTGGTCCGCGACCGATCGGCAACTTCGGGAGTTGGCTAGTCGGTTAGTGGTGCTCGCGCTCGTCGGCGTCGGTACGAACATCCTGATGCGGCGGTGGGCGGAGCAGCAGCAGGGGGCACAGGTAGCAGAGCACGCCAGGGAGAGGATGCTGGAGATGGACAGGCTACGTCGCCGGTTCATCCTGTCAGTCTCCCACGAGCTCCGCACGCCGCTGACGGCCCTGCGCGCCGGGCTCGGGCTCCTTGAGATGAGCGCCGGTAAGGAGTTGGGAGCCGAGCAGCGCTTGCTGCTGACGAACGCGAGACGGAATACGGAGCGCCTCCGTTCCTTCATTGATGAGCTGCTCGCCTACAACGAGGCTGAGGCGGGTACACTAAGCCTCGTGCGCTGGCAGCTGGACCTGCGGGACGTTGTCGCGGAGGCCTTGCCGGGAGTCCTCCATCTGGTCCATGAGAAGGGGCAGACGGTGGAGGCGGACATGCCCGAGCCGCTCCCGGTCGAGGGCGACCGCCGCAAGCTGGAGCACGTGGTAACGAACTTGCTGGCGAACGCCAACAAGCACGCGCCCATCGGCGCTCTTATCCGCGTAAGCGGTAGGACCACGGGCGACGAGGTAGTGCTGTCGGTGAGTGACGACGGCCCCGCGATTGCGGCTGGGGACGGCGATGCCAGCCTCGAACACTCTCACCATCCTGATCCCATCGAGGATGCCACGGGGCTGGGACTCGCGCTGACGAGGGGCATAGTAGAACTACACGGCGGACGGATCTGGGTGGACGTCGTGGAGGGGCGGGGCACGGAGTTCCGAGTCGCCCTCCCGAGCGGTCAGAATCGGAGGGAGCTATGACCATGAAGCTGCTTGTCGCCGAGGATGCGCGTGACGTCGCGGAAGTGGTGGCGTTCGGCGTGCGGCTGACGTGGCCCGATAGTGAGGTGACCGTCGCCACAAGCGGTCAGGAAGCGCTCAGGCAGTTCGATGAGCAGAAGCCCGACCTGGTGGTACTGGATGTATCAATGCCACCGCCTGATGGCTTCGAGGTATGCAGGCGAATCCGCGAGACCTCGAGCGTCCCGATCCTCATGCTGACGGTCCACGACTCCACCGCCGATAAGGTGCGGGCGCTGGAACTCGGCGCAGACGACTACCTCACGAAGCCATTTGATCACCTGGAGCTGCTGGCGCGTCTGAAAGCCCTGTTGCGAAGGGCGGGCGGCGCGCTGCCCACGGGTGGTCGCCAGTACACCGTCGGGGACCTGACGCTTGACGCGGGCACACGGGAGGTGCGGTTGCGAGGCGAGGCGGTGAAACTGACCTCCACGGAGTACAGGCTGCTCGAGGAGCTAGTGCGCCACGCTGGCAGTGCGCTGCCGCACCAGTACCTGCTCGAGAGGGTGTGGGGTCCGGAGTATGTGGGGGATCCCAGCTATCTGAAGGTGTTCGTCCGCCGCCTGCGCCAGAAACTGGGCGACGACGCCGAGCGTCCGCGCTACATCCAGACGGAATGGGGCGTCGGCTACCGACTCGTCCTGCCTTAATAGCCGACCTGCCTCGCCCACGTCCCACCCAGGCGGGGACAGCCCCAGCGTACCCACTAGCCTCGCTTTGTCTCCTGCCCCATTCATTCGGGGGCCGCGCGTAGCAGCCTGCTATGCCTTGAGAAGGCAGAGCACCGCCAGCGGGCACACGACGCTTGCGCTGGAGAGTTCCGGGGAGTAGCTACCTGTCCCCCATTTACTCCTGTTCACCCACGTTCACACGATTGTCCCCCTACATTCACCGTGGCATTGACCCCTGACCGCTACGCTCGAATCAGTAGCGGGCGACCGCGCTGACGGGCGCCCGTAGCGAGCGATCATTACCCGACCGGAAGCGCCCCGCCCTCAGAGCGGGGCGGGTTGAGCCGAGTATATGAGGAGGGGGGTGGTAGACGGCCACGAGATGTAGCTTGCCGATCAGGGCAGAGGATGAAATGGACGGGCTTGAAGCTCTGCGCCAAGCAGATTCAGCCGGTCAGGTAAGGCAGGCCAGGCGCCAGCGAGTCGTGGAAGGCGGCATCCGGCGCGACTCGCCGGTGCGAAGGCCCTACTGAGGGAATTAGGTCCCACTAAGAAGGAGAGACGCAAGCATGGAAAGAGATACTCGACCTGCAGGGCCGGTACAGGCGGATCGCGGGCGGGAGGTGATTCCTGTACGGCCGGAAGCGGAAGCGGACGTCGTGCAGCAGACGACACAGATAACCACGCCACGGGACAGGGTACGGTGGGGACCGATATGGGCAGGGCTGCTCACAGCGCTCTTCACCTTCCTGACGCTTGAACTGGTGATGTACGGGCTGGGGCTGCTGACGGTGGACTTCAACGTGGAGGGCGTGGACAGCCCAGGCACCGGTGGTGGTCCCTGGATGACGGCGATAGTAGCGCTGATAGCGTTCTTTGCTGGAGGCTTCGTAGCAGGATCGAGCGCGCTGCCGCACAGCAAGGCTGCAGGGCTGCTCAACGGCTTTCTGGTGGCTGCGCTGGGGTTGGGGCTGATACTGCTGTTCTCGGTGTTCGGGCTGGGGAACCTGTTTGGAGCGATCGGTCAGGTGGCTAACCAGTTCCTGACGGCATCGGGGCCGTTCGGTCCTCAGGACATACCGAACATAGACCCTGCGCGGTATGCGGAGGCGGTGAGGGATGCAGCCTGGTGGGCAGCGATATCTACGCTGCTTGCTGCTGGTGCTGCAGCGCTCGGTGGACTCGTCGGCAACGCCGCTCGCCCTGACGACGACCACGTACAGACACAGACAGGGTAAGGGAACCAGGTCCCATAGCTTATGCCGGGGCGTCCCACCGTGGGACGCCCCGGCAATCTGCCGCCGGTCGAGTGCTACCGAGGCGGCAGGTGCGGCAGCGTGGCGCGAATGGCGCCGTCCGTGTGATGGGCAGGAGGGGAGGAAGCGATGAGCGCTCTGAACGTGAGCGACGCATACAAGACGAGGGGGCTGAGCGCACGCGGGCGTCAGGTCCGGCGTGCCTTCTCGGACTTCCTCGCCGTCCCGACGGCCGTCATTGGCCTGTTCCTGCTCTTGGCGGGGGCCACCTACGCTGTAAACATGCTCTCGACACCGTGGCTCTCCTCGCTGCGGTTTTTCCTGGCCCGGTTCGTCTTCAAGAGCCCGGACGCGACCAGCGACGTGCTCAGGGTCCTCACTGGCAGCATCATCACCGTGACCTCCATCAGTTTCTCGATCCTGCCGCTGGCGGTACAGCAGGCCGCGGGACTCTTCACCTCTCAGGTGATCGAGCAGTTCCTCCGGCGAAGGCTGAACCAGGTGTACTTCGGATTCTTCGTGGGGCTCTCTTTGTACCTGCTGCTGTTGCTCTCGGCCGTCGGGCCAGGTTTCAATCCCGTCCTAGGCGCAACCTTCGGGCTGATCCTCAGCATCGCGGCGCTTTATATTCTCGTGGTGCTGGTTTATGCCACCATCAACCAGGTGCAGCCCTCTCTCATCACGGAGGCGATCCACAATCACACGGTGAAGGCACGGGAGTGGCAGCTTGAGCTCCTCTGCCGGACCCGCCGCTCTCCTCACCTCGTGAGTGGCGCTGGCCGGGTGGTGAGGGCACGAGAGGACGGCTTCGTGACGGATATACGGCTGGACGCCCTCTCGTCGGCAGCGCGCGCCGCGGGCGAGGAGACCGCGATAGTGCTGCATCCCTCCATCGGCGCTTACGTAGCGTTCGGGGACACGATCGCGGAGGTCAGGGCACGGGACGAGGGGGTGCTCTCGCGACTCGAGACGGCAGTGCGGCAGGCGGTGGTGCTGGAGCGAGAGCGCGACATAGAGCGCGACCCCACGTACGGGATCGAGCAGCTTCTCAACATCGGCTGGACGACGGGCTCGACCTCTAAGCACAACCCTGCCGCCGCGCGCATCGTGATCCTCAGGCTGCGCGACCTGCTCGCTCGCTGGTCGAGCGATCCGGACGCTGGGCGGCACGACGGGCAGGCGGCTCCGGTAGTGTACACAGACAATGTTGCCCAGACCCTGATGGAGGCGCTCTCATCTATGGCCATAGTCTCCAGCGAGTCAATGCAGCACCAGAACTTCACGGAGGTCATGCAGACCTTCGCCATCATGTTCGAGCGCCTGCCGTCCGAGCAGCAGGACCGGGCGGAGGAGCATATACTGCGGCTGCTTCCGACGCTCGGTGATGAGCCGCTGAGCGCGGAGCTTGACCGGGCGCTTGGGGGGCTCATCCGCGCGCTCACATCGGCGGGCCGCCCCGATGCCGCCGGTGCTGTCCGGGAGGCGCGGGAGCAGTTGGCCAGCACCATAGGCAAGCTCAACTCCCGCTCCACTCGCACACAGTCTGCGAAACAGTCATCCGGGCAGGCCAATGGTCAGTGACACGGGACCGCTGTGGGAGGCCGGTCAGGCGAGTAGCTTGCGGCCCGGGGTTCTGGCCTGTGGAGGCGGATATGGTGTGTGGGAATACCCTGAGAAGGAGATAGAGATGCGTGCTTACGGCGGTAGGCGGTCGGTTCATGACTGGATGTTGGTACTGGTGCTGTTGCTCCTCGCAGTAGCCATCCTCAACGCGGCGGGTTGGATGCTCAACCTCTTCAGCCGCATCCCTCCGTACGACGAGATCGTTCACTTCGTGACGCCGCTCACGCTCGTGGCCATCGCAAGCACCCTGATTTACCGCTCGGGCGGTCGCGACGAGTTCTTCAGCTCGACGACGCGGGCGCTCCTTACCGGCGCTATGCTGGGTCTGATCGGGGCGATCGCCTGGGAGTTGTTCGAAGTCTTGCTCGTGCGCCTGTTCCCCGGAATCGACTTCCCCACCCCGCCACTGGATACAGCCGTTGACGTAATGCTGGGCACGGCGGGTGGAGCGGTCGGGGCTCGGCTAGTGGACTGGCGCCTGGATCGGGTCCGGAGGCGGTGATAGGCGGAGGAGTTTGACTGGGCACGTCCCGACGCGTGGCGTGAGCACCTGTGGAATGTTCACCGAATTGTTCCCGCCGTTTACCGGCACGTTCACCTGGGCCATGTAGGCTCTGACTGGAAAGGCCCAGGATCACCGGAGAAGGATCTGCCTTACCTGACCTCACTCCGCGCGAGGCCTGGCACGGGGACTATCTTGACCTGGGACGCTTCCGTCCGAGCGGGTGATATCGCGGCGCACAGAAGGGAGGATGAAGGATGGCGACGAGAGATTATGCGATCCGAGTAAGGCGCAAGGAACACGAGTACGATCTGCTCGACGGACTCATCGGGGGCATGATCGGCGGCGTTCTGATAGGCCTGCTCACCATGATGCTGTTCTGGCTGGTCGGCTTGGGCTTCTGGATGCCGCTCAAGCTCATAGCGACCCTGCTGATGGGGCCGGAGGCGGTCGCGAGTCGGGGGTTTGAGATGATGCCGGTGCTGGTGGGAATGGTGATCCACATGGTGCTGAGCATGACGTTTGGGGCAGTGATGGTATGGTTGGGGCGTTACCTCCCAGGCCAGGTGATGGTGAGGGCAATCGCGTTGAGCCTGCTGCTATGGGTGATAGCGGATTTCATGGTATTACCCGTCATTGCCCCGACGTTCGACCGCGGCATGCCCGAGTGGATCTTCGCGGTGGCCCACGTTATGTACGCCATCGGACTCGCAGCCTGCCTGATGACCAGGGGCAGGCGGGCGGCCGCCTAGAGCTTAGCCGGGGTGAGGCGAAGGATCGCGAGACGAGGAGGGCATGCACCGAGGCCGGGCGGAGATACGCCGAGAGAGGCTGGACGCCGTCGTCTGTGCCCTATAACGCCCCGATGCTATCCGGCTACTGGCCGATGCTCGCCGACTCGACGGTCGCCTTCTCGCTGGAGGGCGACCTACCCTCGTCGTATCCGGCCGCGACGAGCGCACGCTCAAGCCCGCTTGACGCGCGAGACCCCGATCGGGGGGTGAGCGTGCCGGCGGCTCCTGCGCGAGTTTGACGGGCTGACGGTGCTATCGGGGTGGGGATGGCGAGGAGGAAGACCAGGCGCAGGGCTCATTATATGCTCAGCGGAGTACCTAACCAGGAAGCCAGGCATATTCGGAGATCCAGGAGGTGGAAGATGGGTCAGCAGCGGAGGCCGGAGGTAGTCGTAGTGACGGGAGCCTCGGCCGGGATAGGGCGGGCGATTGCTCAAGAGTTCGCAAGGCACGGAGCGCACATCGGGCTGCTGGCCCGCGGACGCGACGGACTGGAGGGAGCGCGCAAGGATGTCGAAGCTCTTGGAGGCAAGGGGCTCGTGTGCCCTACGGAGGTGTCCGACCCTGACCAGGTGGAGGCAGCAGCCAGGGCGGTCGAAGAAGAGTTCGGGCCGATTGATATCTGGGTGAACGATGCAATGGTATCTGTCTTCTCCCCCCTCAAAGAGATGACGCCCGACGAGTTCCGGCGGGTGACGGAGGTGACGTACCTTGGGTACGTGTACGGTACGATGTCCGCGCTCAGGCGGATGCTGCAGCGCGACCGGGGTACGATCGTGCAAGTAGGTTCGGCGCTGGCCTACAGAGGAATCCCCCTACAGTCTGCGTACTGCGGAGCGAAGCACGCGATCCAGGGCTTTACTGAGTCCGTGCGCACGGAGTTGATACACGACGGAAGCAACGTACACATCACGATGGTGCAGATGCCCTCAGTGAACACGCCGCAGTTCGAGTGGGTCAAGACGCGGCTGCCCAACAAGACGCAGCCCTTCCCACCCATCTACCAACCAGAGGTGGCGGCGCGGGCGGTGTACTGGGCGGCGCATCACAGGCGGAGAGAGTTGTACGTGGGCACGCCTGCGGCGATCACAGTCGTGGGGAACAAGATCGCACCGGGCTTCGGGGACTGGTATCTGGGCAAGACGGGGTATAAGTCGCAACAGACCCAGGAGCCGGTTGCCCCCGACCGCCCGAGCAATCTGTGGGAGCCGGTGCCGGGCGATCATGGGGCGCACGGGCCGTACGACAGCCGGTCGTACTCCTTCAGTCCCCACTTGTGGGCTACCACGCACAGGAGTTGGCTCGGCCTCGCTGGCGCCGCAGCCACTTTCGCCCTGGTAGGGCTTTGGAGAGCAGGACGGGACGATTGAGACTTCTCTGGCGCAACCTATCTCCACACCGGACGCTGAGGAGGGCTAGCGTCAGGCTCTATCAACATCGCTGTGATTCTTCCCCATAGGTGTGGGCGTCCTGTTCACGCTCGATGTCACCTCTACCGGAGCAGCCGAGCCGCTGATCCGTCCAGTGCTCGGGTCCCGGCTAGGCCAGGGTTTCGAGTAGCCGCCGGCAGCGAAGAGGATCTTCGGTGAGGCCGGCGCCAAGACCCCATAGCCAGTAGTCCACGGCACGGACGATGGTCCACGCCTTCGCCTTGTCCGGGTCGAGGTCACCGGCGGCAACGAGGGCATCGAGTACGTTCCGCATGTCGGCCGCCCGGTCGGCCTCGTCGAGTCTCCACCACATCAGCTCGGGGACGGAGCGCTCCGGGTCGCCGGTGATCGCCCTCGGATCAACGGCGACCCACGGTTCTCTCGTGCCAGCCAGGACGTTGCCGTAGTGCAGGTCCGCGTGGACGAGGGCTGCGCCTGCGGCGGCGGCGAGGTCGCGGGCGAGACCGACGGCGAGATCAATCCATCGGCGTGGGAGCGGGTTGCCCATCGCCGCCTGGCGACGGGGCACGACGACGGCCACCTGTTCGGCGAGGTCCGCCAACAGTGGAAGCCCCGGAGGAGCCGGGACCGCGAGCCGGCGGATGAGCGCGCCGGCTACCTCGGCGGCGGGGAGAAGGTCAATGTCTTTGAGCGACCGCACGGGGTCGAGCGTCTCCAGGAGCAACGCGCCGTCGTCGGGGCTGGCCTCCAGGAGGCGTACAGCACCGCGACCGTTCCAGGCGCGCAGCGCCACTGCCTCCTCAAGCGTCGAGTGCTCCTGCCAGGAGACTTTCAGCACGCATGGCTCTCCGCCGCGCTGGCCCAAGGCGACCAGAGCCAGGTCTCCGTAGAGCGGATCGCCCTCGATCAGCCCGACTTCCCACCGCTCGCATAGCCGTTCGACGAGACCGGGCAGGGCGGTGATCCAGCGGCGCCCCGCATCGCCACTCTTCCGTATCCGCTCGAGGGCGAACGCTTCGGGCACGACGATCACCGGTTGATCCCCGCGTCGTTGTCTCCAGTCCGCGATAGCTGCCGCACGATGGCATCCAGTGGCATACGAGAACTACGTGCGAATCCGACTCCCGCTGGCTTCCCCGCCAGGGGTGGACGCTCTACTCCGGTCACTTGTGGCGCTCACCTCCAAGCTAATCCCTCAAGCGGGGGCTCGACGTTCTGGCCCTGCTGCGGTACCCATCCTGGAGGTCCTCTCCGTCGTCGGAGCGCTGCACGGCGGCCCCACGACGCTGTTCGCCATCGCCGCGCGCTATTCGCGCTCGTCCCGTCGGTGGTCCCATTCGGCGCGCTCCAGCAACTCCACGAGGTCCGCCCGCCCCATGAAGCGCGCCCAGCCGAGTGGGGTAGCGTGGTGGGTCGAATCCTGGACCGTCGGGTCTGCGCCCGCGGCTAGCAGGGTGCGGAGTAGTGCGAGATCGTTGCGGAGCACGGCCTCGTGGAGGAGTGTCGCGCCGCTGCGTGGCGCGACCGCACTGATACCTTCAGTCGAGCGCCGCAACTGCTCCGCTACGCGCTCGCGCCAGCCGAGGTCCCACCCAGCCAGAACGTCGAAGCGCGCGCCTCGGTCGAGCAGCCAGCCCGCAGCGTCCGATTGCCCAAACGTCGCGGCGACCTGTAATGGCGTTGAGCCCGAGGGGAGCGGAGCGTCCAAGTCAGGGTCGTCGGGAAGGCTCTCGAGTGCTGGGAGGTCACCCCTGGCCAGCGCTTCCGTGAATCGCACCTGATCCGGGGTGGGCGGCGTCTCCAGCGCTGGGCGGTGCATCCACCACGTCTGCCCGCGGCTGAGCGATACGAACCCGACGTGCGGGTACAGCCGCTCTCCGTCGGGCGTTGCGTTGAGCACCACCATACGACAGCCGAGCGCGCGAGCATGGGAGCACGCCACATCTGTGATTGCAGAGCCGATTCCACGCCGACGCTGCTCGGGCGCAACCCCGACGTCGTTGAGCAGCGCCACGCCGGGCAACTCGGGCGGGACGAACAGAGTGGTACCGCCGACCGCCTCCCCGTCGAGGAACGCACCGAACTCCCAGACCTGTTGCGGCCGCAACGCGACCAGTTCCTGGTTGACGCGCGCGGTACGCCGCCATTCCGGGCCGTCCGGATGCGCATCCTCCCGATGATCCCAGGTGCGGACGTCCTCCACCTGCGCGATCTCCAGACCGGTGGGCGTCCGGCGCAGGGCATAGGGCGCGCTCAGGTCGCGCGCCATCCAGTGCGCCTGCCAGCCGACCTCGAACCCACGCGCGACGAGTAGCACACCGAGCTCGGTCCGATGCTCCGGGCGAAGCGTCCAGCACGAGGCACCGCGCACCCTTCCCTGAGCGCGGATGCCGCGTAGGATCGCGTCGAGCGCGGCCCCACCGGCGCCCGGACGTAGCCACGGGAACGCCAGCGTCGCGGTCAGCGCGCCGGACGCGGGTAGCGTCCACCAGATGCCGCTCTCGCGGTAGATGTCGCCGCCGGAGTGCCGCGCGCCGAGCGCGAACCACGCCCGGTGCGCGAGCGCCGCGCCGTGTAGCGCGCGAGCACGATTCAGTGCCATGATATGCCCCCCATAAGCCGGAAGCGGTATCCGGTGCGCTCGCTAGCCCGCCAGCTCCCGGACCCGCACGAAGCTGCCTTCCGAATCGAGCAACGCGACCTCAGGCTGCCGCGGTGGGGGCTTGCGCGAGGTCATCAATGATCACGACGGTGCGATTCGAACCCCTGACGGAGGCAAGCGGTCGTCCACCTCACCGGCTGCGATGGAGGCGACGCGGATCACATCGCCCGCTGCGGGTGGCGCGGAGGAGCGCCTTAGGGTGCTTCTTGTAATATCCCAGGTTCGGGTAGGGCGGTCGCGCATGAGGCGGCACGCCCCCTCCTTTTGATGATCGCCCGCACTCCGCATTGTGCGGGCCGAAACGAGGTCCGCGAGCTGCAACCTGGAATCGGAAGTAGGAAGGCATCTGTCCGCGGACTGGATTCGCCCTACCGGCACTCCGATATGGTATCGGAGGGTCGGTTCCGATGCAAACCACCGCGCCACCAGGGCGATTTCAAAGTCGCTCTCAGCGCACCGTACACCCGTAGAGACGTTGCACGCTACGTCTCCTCGACCTCTCGGTTATCTTCGCCGTCCGGGGTCACTCGAAAGTTGCTGCAGAGGCGTTGTGCAGACGTTGCGTGCTACGTCTCTACAGTCGTTGTCCTGCTCCATATGCTGATATAACCGCCATACAGTTGCCGGAAGTGGGAGGAGCAGAGCTACCCTGCCAACCTTGACATCGCCCCGACCGCGCCACCGGTCGAACCGCCGTCCGATGGCGGAGTTTCCGAGCGCTCGACGCGGTTCGGCCGTGAGTCGCGTCACCAGGGTCCGTGACCTCGGAGGATGGGGGGAAGATTCTGCTGATCGCCGCCCGACTCGCGGATGACCCTTGGATGTGTACGGCTCGCTGCGCCTCGCTAAAATCAGGTGCTGCGAGCTCCTGCCCTACGCTGTAACAAGTAGCGAGCGCCTCTCCTCGGGACGCTCGTTGATGCCGCAGAACGCAGGCCAGATCTCCAACAGTCGGCGCTTCGAAACTATGAGGAGTTGCGCGGCTGAAAGGCCGGGTAGAGCGGCTGAGTTGACGTGATATGTGGCCAGCGCTCTCTCAGGGCATCACTCACATCTGAGAGCCAGCAGGCTAAGGAGTGCAGGCTGCTCGATTGCTGCGAGCAGCTGACAGCAGTGCCAATGATGTCGAGGAGCTGCCCCCGGCGTGAGAAGCCCATCGGGTGGGGCTCATCAGTCTTCTCCAGCTTGGGCAACCGCACTGCGCGCACAATCGTCCAGGCAGCGCACGCCACGGTCAGACCATGCGCGTAACTGGCGTCGTCAAGTACATCAGGGCAGGAGCGAGCCATCTCGTTTCTGTAGGCAGTTTCCGCTCGTAGGCTGACGTCCTCGGGCAGACGTGACCAACACGGGCAAGCCGGAAACGGGAATCGCAGGGCGGCAGCGTCGAGCAGTGCATGGCGAAAGGAGGCTTCCTCAAAGTCAATGAACCGAACTCCGCCCTCTGACATGCGGCAGTTAGCTGGGCATGTGTCTCCGTTTGAGAAGGCGAGGTACGGGCCAGGCTCAGACAGTACTCGAAGTAGCTCATCAACATCCGAACAGACGGCACTGGTGGGTGGTAAGTAGGGACGGTCGGCGACGATCTCCCGCACCTGGCGCCACGAGCCCTCGATGTCGTTGCCGAGGATGCAGGTACGCTCGAATGCGGGATCAAGCGGTCCAAGTCTGCTCCTCAACTGGTAGTACTCCGCAGCATGGCCAGCGGTGGTTGCATGCATCCGACCCAGAGTACCAGCAAACGCCACGAAACCGTGCTCCGCTGCGGCAGAATCGCTACCCAGTAGTAGATCCTCCAGGGCTGGGCCTGTGCCCAAGTCCTCCATCACGAGAATCCCGGCCTCGTCGTCGGCGGCGAGAAGACGCGGCCCGACCGCACTCCCAACCAATGTCAAGAACTCCAGGGCCGCCCGCTCGTTGTGGAGTCGCTCTGGCTCACTACGCACGTGGAACTCCGGACGCCGCATCTTGACGATGACTGAAGCCGGCACCGCGCCGGTACCGCCCTCGATAGTACATCTTGTTACCCAGGGCCACGCGCCGAACTGAGCGGACCAGCCCTCAGTGACTGGCTGGATGCGTGATATGTTGACGTGTGTCCCAGCGTACTCCCGCAACAGCCTCGTCACCCGTCGGATGACGGCGTCTGGAAGGCTCATCTAATGACACCCCGCATTATCACTCGTTTTTTCTGGTCCCGACGGCACAAGCCACTCCAGTTCCAAACAAACTCAGGTCAGCCAAGCTGAAGTCCAGGCGCGTCGGTGGCGGCCATAGTCGAGCCTGATGGCTTCGGCAAGGTTGCCTGGTGTGAGCCTCCTGCCCAGCGTGCCCTCGAATTCGAGCAGTCGCTTCGCCTGCGTACGCAAGGCGCACAGGGCGGCGCTGTACAATGCCAGCACTGTGAGTGCATAAGCTATAGCCAGCATCCACAGTAGCTGGTCGGTGGCTTGCCAGGAGCGCACCATAAACGCTTCCAGCCCCCAGGACTTCATCGTCTCGCATCCAGATTCTACTGGAACCGGAGCTTCTAGCTCTTGACAGACCATCCTTCCAATATATTATGTGACCAAATAGTCCAGGTCCGTACTATTACCGTTGAGGGTCCGAGCCAATGATAGAAGGAGACGCCGTGATGAAGGACAGCACACGAAGCAAGGGCCAGGAGGGCAGTGTCGAACAACAGAGCGGACAGGTTGCGTACGTGCCGGCAGGCCAGGGTCCGGCGCTGCGAGTGCTGAGCCAGCTCATCGTCTTCAAGAAGAGGGCAGAGGCAGGCCCCTACACCCTTCTGGAGAGCATAGATCAGCCGCACAGCGGTCCGCCTCCTCATATCCACCATACTCAGGACGAAGCGTTCTACGTCCTCGAAGGCCAGTACGAGTTCCTCTGTGGGGAGGAGACGATCACCGCTGGTCCCGGCTCCTTCATGCACATCCCCAGAGGCACGGTACACACTCTTCAGAACGTGGGAGAGGGTCCGGCTCGGGCGTTGGTGCTACTCACACCGCCAGGGCCCCTGGAGCGATTATTCAAGGAAGTGGGCGAGCAGGTGACGGACAGCACCACCCCAATGGCTCCCGCCGCACCGCCCGACATGGACAAGCTCATGGCCAGTGCCCGGCGCAACCAGATGGAGCTCCTACTTCCACGAGAGGCGTAGCATCGGAGCCCCCGGACTTCGGAAGCTGACTGAGCCGTGCTGAGGCCCCGCGGGAGCCCGGTCATAAGTAATGTAGGCAGATGAGGGCACACCACAGGTGGAGGAACGCCAGGTGGAGGTTCGCGCGGCGCTCGCGGCGGATCGTCAGCCTCCGGTACTCGGCGAGCCACGCCAGCGTCCTCTCCACCACCTACCCGTGCCTATCCAACCAGGTCAAACCGCCCCCGCCGAGCGCAGGGCCGCTACATCTTCCGCGCTGTAGCCCAGCTCCGTGAGTATCTCCTCAGTGTGCTGGCCCAGCGTTGGCGGGGGGCAGCGTATCTCGCAGGGGGTTGCATGGAGCAGGTAGGGGAAGCCCGACTGGTCGAGAGCGCCGAGCGTGGGGTGCTCGACGCGGCGGTGCAGGCCGAGATGCCCGGCCTGTGGTTGTGAGAGCGCTTCGGCGACTGAGAGGATAGGGCCGCAGGGAACACCCGCCGCGTCGAGGCGAGCTACCAGCTCATCGGTGTCGTGGGACGCGAACGCGCGCTCGATGTGCTCCCTGATCTCGGGTAGCTCCGCGAGCCTCCGCTCGTTCGTCTCGTAACGCCGGTCCAGCAGCTCCGGCAGCTCTATCGCCTCGCAGAAGCGCCGCCAGATAGCGTCGTTGCCGATGGCGAGGTTGAGGTGGCCGTCGCGCGTGGGGAACGTCTGGTACGGCGCGATAATCGCGTGCGCGTTGCCGGTGCTCACGGGCGTCTCCCCGGTGGCCCAGTACATCTGCGCCTGGTAGGTCAGCAGCGCGAGTTGCCCTCCGAGCATCGAGGCGTCTATATACTGCCCCTCGCCCGTCCGCTCTCGGTGGAACAGCGCGCTCACGATGGCGAACGCGGCGAACATCCCGCACGCGATGTCGGCGATGGGCACGCCGAGGCGGTACGGCTCGCCGGTTGCCGGACCGGTGACGCTCATCAGCCCGCCCATCCCCTGCACTATCAGGTCGTACGCGGTGCGGTCCCTTGCAGGACCCTCCTGCCCGAAGCCGGAGATGGAGCAGTACACCACGTTGGGCCTGCGCTCCCGCGCCGCCGCGTACCCGAGTCCCAGCCGGTCCGCTGTGCCGGGGCTGAAGTTCTCCACGACGATGTCCGCGCGCTCGATCATGCGCAGCGCCACCTCTCGTCCGGCCTCGCTCTTCAGGTCGAGCGTGATGCTGCGCTTGTTGCGGTTCACGCTGAGGTAGTACGCGCTCTCGTTCCCGACGGTGGGCGGGCGCCAGTGGCGCGTGTCATCGCCCCTGCCTGGCTGCTCTACCTTCAGCACGTCCGCCCCCATGTCGCCGAGCATCATAGTGCAGTACGGACCGCTCATCACCCGCGTCAGGTCCACGACCTGTATCCCCGCCAGCGCCTGTCTGTTCATAGCACACGTTACCCTTTCTCTGCCGCGTGAGAGTCCCCGTACATCCGTTGGGAACAAGCCGGGCTGATGCCCAATGATACGTTTACATCACGCCGGACATGGCGAAGTCGAGGGGTATAATTGGTCAGCATCTCTCATCGCGGCGAGATGCCTCCCGCATCCCCCGGCATCTGTCCCCGCGCCTGCGACGTCCGAAGGAGCCCAACAAGGGTCTGGAAAGTACCTGGAGTAGCATGAGCCGAACCCGACGCCAACCTAACATCCTGTGGATCTGCACCGACCAGCAGCGGCTGGACACGCTCGGATGCTACGGCAACCAGTTCGTACACACGCCGAACCTGGATCGTCTCGCTGGCTCGGGCGTGCGCTTCGACCGCTGCTACATCCAGAGTCCCGTCTGCACGCCGAGCAGAGCGAGTTTCCTCACGGGGCGCTACCCGCGCACGAACCGCTGCCGCCAGAATGGGCAGACCCTGCCCGAGGACGAGGTGCTCGTCACTAGGCTGCTGGGGCAGGGCCGCTACAAGTCGGGCCTCGCCGGTCACCTGCTTTTCAACGCCGACTACTTTACAGGGCTGGCGGGCAAGCTGCACGTCTCCGCCTGCCACCCTACTGTCAGCCCGGAGGGCGAGCGGCACCGTGACCACGGCTACGAGGAGTTTCACTGGTCACACCACCCCACCGCGGACTGGCCGACGAACGAATACACCCGATGGTTGGAGGAGCAAGGCGTAGTGTATCAGCGGCGGCTGGTCGAGGGCAGCCGCTACGTGTACACGGGCGTTGATGCCAGGTATCACCAGTCCACCTGGTGCGCCCAAAAGGCCATCAAGTTCATCACCACCGCCACCACCTACGGCCGTCCGTGGCTCTTCTCGGTCAACTTCTTCGACCCACATCACCCCTTCGATCCCCCGAAGGAGTATCTGCAGCGCTACCTCGACCGCCTGGACGACCTCCCGTTGCCGAGGTACGTCGAGGGCGAGCTGGAGGAGAAGCCCGTCTTTCAGAGCATAGACCACCAGAGGGCGTACAACACGCTCGGGTTGTATCCGTATACGAAGATGACCGACCGCGACCACCGCCTGCTCCGGGCGGCCTACTGGGCGATGGTGGATTTGATTGACGACCAAGTCAGCCGCATCATGAGGTGCCTGGAGGATACCGGACAGCTCGAAGATACGCTGGTGGTCTTCATGTCGGATCACGGGGAGATGCTCGGAGACCACGGGATGTATCTCAAGGGACCGTACTTCTACGAGCAGACCGTGCGCGTCCCCCTCATCCTCTCGTGGCCGGGCGTGATCGAGGGAGGTCGGAGTAGCGAGGCGCTTGTCGAGCTCATAGACGTGGCCCCGACTCTGCTTGAGGCGGCGGAGCTGCCCGTGCCCGCCGGTATGCAGGGCCAGTCCTTGTGGCCCCGGCTGACGGGGCAAGCCTCGCTGGACTCCCACCGCGACGATGTGTACTGCGAGTACCTGAACGCGATGCCGTGGCACTCGAACCCTTCCCCATACGCCACCATGCTGCGCACCGCCTCGCATAAGTTCGTGGCGTTCCACGGTCTGGATACTGGGGAGCTATACGACCTGGAACGCGATCCGAGCGAGACGACGAATCTCTGGAATGACCCGGCGTATCGAACAGTCCGCGTGCGGTTCCTGGAGCGGCTGCTCGACCGCATCGCGCTAACGGCGGACCCATTGCCCCAGCGGGAGGCCGAGTGGTGATGGAGGGAATCCCGCGGGTTGGCACGCCGGATGATTGAACGTCCGGGGTGGGCCGCGCCGTGGGGAGGGCGGCAAGGGGTCGTCCAGGATACTAGCGGCCCCTTCCGGGCCATGCCGCCAGTGGCAAGCCGGTCTGAGCCTCGATCTCGAGCAGCCGGTTGTACTTGGCGAGCCGCTCGCTCTGAGTGATAGAGCCGACCTTTATCTGGTCTCCCGACCAGCCCACCGCGAGGTCCGCCAGCCAGTCGTCTTCCGTCTCGCCGCTGCGGGCGCTGACTGTGACGCTCCAGCCTGCGGATTGGGCCAGCGCGCACGCCTCACCCGCCTCGGTGAGCGTACCGATCTGGTTCACCTTGAGCAGCAGCGCGTCAGCGGCGCCCATCTCCGTGGCTCGCCTGATCCGCGCGGGATTCGTACACAGCAGGTCGTCCCCGAGGACGAGCGCCCTCCCCTGAATGCGAGCGCGGAGCCGCACCCAGTGCTCCCAGTCCTCCTCGGCGAGTCCGTCTTCGATGCTGATTATCGGGTATCGCTCAAGCCAGCCGAGCAGATGATCCACCATCGCGGCGCCGTCGAGCGACCGTCCGTCGAGGCGATAGCGACCGTCCTCGTAGAAGTGGCTGGAGGCGACATCTACGGCGAGCGCGATGTCCGTTCCGGGCTCCAGCCGAGCAAGCCGTATTGACTCCACGGCGTCGTGGAGCATCGCCTCGGCGCTCGGAAACGGCGGAGCCAGCCCCCCCTCGTCCGCGGTCAGCGCGCGGGCCCCGTACTTACGGTGCGCGAGCTCGGCGGCGGCCTGGTACACCTCGAACGTCATGGCGAGCGCCTCGTCCATCGTGCGTGCCGAGATGGGCGCCACGAGCACGTCCTGTATGGAGACCTGACCACCCGCGTGCTTGCCGCCGCTGAACAGGTTGATGGTTGGGCGGGGCAACGCGCGGGGCTCGCTGCCGATCATTCCCGCGAGGTGGCGGTAGAGCGGCACCCCACGCTCGACGGCCGTGGCCCTGGCGAAAGCGAGAGATACCGCGAGCAGTGCGTTAGCGCCGAGGCGGCTCTTGTTCGGCGTGCCGTCCAGCTCGATCATCGCCCAGTCAAGGTGCTGCTGGGAGTCGAACGACCGGTCCGCCAGTGCGGAGTTCAACTCGCCCTCGATCTTCGCTACAGCCTTCCTGCAGCCCAGGCCACGGTAGCGAGCATGGTCCCCGTCCCGCAGCTCCAGCGCTTCCGCGGAGCCGGTGGACGCGCCCGAGGGCGCCGAGGCTGTGCCCTTGGCGCCGCCCACTAGCTCACACGTCGCCCTCACCGTCGGCCGACCCCGGCTGTCGAGGATCTCCAGGCTTGAGAGGCGAGCTATGGTGGGCACCCTTCTATAACCTCTCGACGAAGGTGTGGATCAGCTCGGAGACCCGCACCGGCGCGGCTCCTAGCATAAGCGCCAGCACGCCTTCCCGCTGGCGAGTCCGCTCGGCCTCGCTCAGGTACTCCAGCTGGGAGCGGCCGGCGACACGAGCCAGCAGGCAGCCCAGGGTGTGACGGGCAGCCCGTGGCTCCAGCTCCGCGGCCCACTCGACCCTCCCTGCAGCCTCGAGGTACACCCGCCAGAAGAGACCGGCAGCGTCCGCGAATGCCTCGCGGTGCGCGGGCAGGTGGTGTGCCTTGCTGAGCAGGTGCGTCAGGAAGAAGCCGATGTCGAAGGCGGGATCGCCCCAGTGGATCACCTCGTGGTCGAGGAGCACCAGCCTTCCTTCGTGGACCAGCACGTTCTTCGGGCTGTAGTCGCCGTGTACCAGGGTGAGGCGGCAGTCGCGCGTCTCTGCGATGAGCGACTCGATGAAGGCGGCGGCAGCGGGGGCCTGTTCGGCAGCGTAACCGTAGTACGGCTCCAGCCGGAGCGACTCGAAGTACGAGCGGTCCTCGAAGATGGGCAGCAGCTCGCCTCGCCGCTCCCAGGCCCGGCGGTGTATCTCTCCGAGCAGCTGCGCCGCCTGCGTCACGTGGTCGCGGCTCAGATGACCGGCGAGCAGGAGTGTTTTCCAGTTGTCGTGCGGCTCGGGAACGGCGTGCATCGCCAGCAGGTGATGCTCGTGGTCCTCGAAGACTAGCGGCGTTATCGTCCCCTGGGGCGCGAGCCGCTCCAGCCAGCGCAGCCCCAGCGCCTCGTGGTGGATTCGCTCCGGGCTGCTGTACCAGTCCACGCGCACGCGCAGCTTTGCGAGAGCCTGCTTGAGCACCCATGATTCCCCGGACGGACGCTCCAGCAGTACTACACGGTTGGAGACGCCGCCGCTGAGCACGCGGACGGCCGGCTGCTCACGTGCGCCTATGCGCCCGGTCCGTCGCAGATACGCTACGAGGGCGCCGGGCTGCTCGATGTCCAGGTGCTTCCCGGCCAGTACAGGGCTCGCGTGAGGCTCGCTCATGGCTGCTTTATATCAGGTTGCCGTGGCGGGCACCAAGGCTTCAAGGGGGCACTGCACGTCGGCACGGCTCGTGCCCGTCTCCTCGCGACTGGGAGTGGAGCGACGACAAGGTCTACTGTTTAGGAGGAGGTCCCGTTGCAGATCAGAACGATGGAGTTGTTCAAGGTACCGCCCCGCTGGCTCTTTCTGCGGGTGAGCACGGATGATGGCCTCGTTGGGTGGGGGGAGCCTATCGTCGAAGGCAGGGCTGATACCGTGCGGACCGCAGTGGAGGAGATGAGTGAGTACCTCATCGGCAAGGACGCATCCCGCATCGAGGACCTGTGGCAGGTGCTTTACCGGGGAGGCTTCTATCGGGGAGGTCCTGTTCTCACGAGCGCGATGTCGGGCATCGAGCAGGCGTTGTGGGACATCAAGGGGAAGCGGTTCGGCGTGCCCATATACGACCTGCTGGGCGGTCCAGTCCGCGACAGGATGCGCGTGTATGCATGGCTGGGCGGCGACACACCGGAGGATATCGCGGCATCCGCGCGGTCGCTTGTAGCGAGCGGATACACGGCGCTGAAGATGACGCCCGTGGAACGGATGGAGTGGGTGGACTCGGCCTCCAAGGTGCTGCGCGCGGCGGAGCTTGTCGCGGCGGCGAGGGAGGCTGTCGGGTATGAGGTTGGGATCGGGATAGACTTTCACGGGCGGGTACACAAGGGGATGGCAAAGGTGTTGCTGAAGGAGCTGGAGCCGCTGAAGCCATTGTTCGTGGAGGAGCCGGTCTTGCCTGAGAACAACGAGGCGCTTCTGGACCTGGCGAGGGCAACTACGATCCCCATCGCTACCGGCGAGCGGATGTACACCCGCTGGGGCTTCAAGGATCTGCTGGCGAGGGGCGGCGTGGACATCGTTCAGCCGGACCTGAGCCATACGGGAGGGATCTGGGAGGCGCGCAAGATCGCCGCGATGGCGGAGGCGTACGATGTTGCGGTCGCGCCCCACTGCCCGCTCGGCCCAATCGCGCTCGCCGCGTCGCTGCAGCTAGACTTCTCCACCCCGAACGCGCTGATTCAGGAGCAGAGCACCGGCATCCATTACCACGAGGGCTCGCAGCTGCTTGATTACCTGGCCGACCCGGAATGCTTCAACTATAAGGATGGGTACGTGGACCTGATGACCGGTCCGGGGCTGGGCATCGAGATTGACGAGGCAAAGGTGCGGGAGGCTGCGGCCACGGGCCACCAGTGGCACACCCCTCTATGGCGCAACCCGGACGGCTCGGTGACGGAGTGGTAGAAATATGGCGCGGCGCGCCCAGGGCTCCAGCGCCGCGCCGACATGTGGTATCGCTCAGGGAGCATAGCCGCGGAGGAACCGAGCGGCATACTCCTTTGCGTCCTCGATGATCTCCTCCACTTTATCCGGCGCCTTCTCGAGCGTGTCGTCCACTATGGTGACAGTTGGTATATTGCCCTTGCGCACCGGCGCCCGCCTTTCGGCGTTGTACCCCAACTCGTGAACGCCGGTGCTGCCCCTGCCGGGGTCTCCGAGGCAGAGGTGGCCAAAGCTCCTGTTGTACCTGTCGAAGAGCTCCGGGTATGGCTCGTCGTGCCAGTGCATCACGCCGTCGCTGTGCCCCGACTGCATCAGTGGCGTCGCCGCGCCGACCGCGTCGTACCAGCCTTCCCCTCCAACCAGCACCTCCGGGCGGCCCTCCCTGATTCGCTGGACCATCTCCATCACACCCTGGTAAGTGTCGTACTTCGGGTCGTTCATCCAGACCGCCGAGATGTCGAGGAACACGCCATCGAAGCCGTACCTGTCTATCAGCGCTGCTATCTGCCCCACGAGCCTGTTCTGCCACGTTGGCGCGCCGGGGTTCAGCAGGGCGCCCCACCCGTGGTCGTGGTGCCTGCCGGAGTCCCAGTCAACCGTCGCGCCTCCGCTGATACCTCCAGCGGTCAGGGAGATTGCAGGCGCGCCCCACTGCTCGAAGTTCTCCATTCCCCGGTTCACGACGTTGATGCCAAACATAGGCATGACCCGGACACCCACGTCCCGCGCTCCCTCTATCAGGCGCGCAAACCCTTCCTCACCGCCCATACGTGGGTCGGGCCGGTAATCGCCGTACTGCCAGTAGTACCGGCCCTCCCAGCCGGGCAGGTAGGCCATCAGCCTCTCTGGCTCGATGCGCGCGGCAAGCCACTCGATGGTTCGCAGCGCCTTGGTGTAGTCGTTGAACACGTAACCCGTCATGTGCTGACAGTGGATAGCGGCGACGAGCGAGATCTTCCTCGCCCAGTCCGGCACATCCTCCCTCTGTTCCCACGGAACCAGGGCGTGGTCGCGCTGTACCGCGTCCGTCTGGCGTCCGAGCGCTTCTTCCAGCGTGTCGCACGCACCTATCTCCCACACCGGAACGGAGACCGTGCTGCCCATCCGGGTAGCAGACTCCTCGAATATCAGCTCGATGTCGAGGTTGCCGTCATCGCGGCGGATGAACGCAAACCTCTTCTCCCTGACTCTCGGGTCGAGCGAGCGCAGGTAGAGCAGTTCTCCGCCTCGGGTGCCGAGGACAACCAGCGGGGTGTACAGCCCACGCCAGCCGCTTGGGTACGTGAGCACCAGACCCTGGGGCGGTATCTGCTGGCTCTTCGTCTCCCTCAGGTTGATGATCTCGCCGTCCGAGATTCCCTGGAGGAAGAGCTTGACGCACCTTATCGTCCTGGCGCAACTCGCCTCGATCTCGAAGGTGGTGCTCCGCTCCCCCACCACCGCGCGCACCGACACGTTGCCCTCGGCAGACTCCTGCCCGCCCGCCCAGACGAGTCCGTCGCAGGATACCGTGAGGGCGTTCTCCTCATCCGTGACGGCGCACTTGTCCGCATCGAGGCCGTACACGTTCTCGAACGTGAAGACCTGCACGCCGAACCGCAGGCCGTTGAACTCGAACTGAGGCCGCTTGAAGTCGAAGCTCAGATCCTGCATGCCCTGCTCCTTGAAGAAAAGAAGAACCCCTGTGCTCGCGTCCCGTCCGGACAACAAGCGCAGGGGGACCATAAGACGTAAGCTGGACCGCAACCGCCGGAGCGCATCGCAAGCGTTCGTGAGGCGGCGAAGCATGACGGACGAACCTAGCGGGCCTCAGCTACCCAGGATGCAGCTACCTTGGCTTCCCGGTCGTCTTCCTGGTGGTCTTCTTCGCCTTCTTCTTTTTGGGCGGTGGCATCACAGGGCTTTGCTGTTGCGGGACGACCGTAGTTCCCGATCCGCCGCTCGTATCGTTGTTCGCCATCCTGTTCTCTCCTTTCTGGCCGACGTGCGACGCTGTCGGCTCAGAGTGCGTACGCGCACCCGGCGTATTCTAGACTCTTCCTTCACTGCTTGCAAAGTGCTTGGAGCAATGCAGGGATGGCTGGGCGTGGCGACAGCTACAGGGGGACGGGCGCCTCCTCGTGCAGCAGCCCCTCCGCCCGAAGCTCCTCCCAAAGGTCCTCGGGTATCGCCGTCCACAGCGCCGCCATGTTCGCCTGCATCTCCTCAGTGGACCGCGCGCCCACGACGAGCGAGCTGATGGCCGGGTGAGCGAGCGGAAACTGCAGCGCCGCCACGTGAAGCGGCACGTCATGACGGGCGCATACTGCCTCGATTCGGCTCACCTTCTCCAGCACCTCCGGCGGCGCGTCCGCATAGTTGTACTTCGCGCCGGGCGAGGCGCCCGTGGCAAGGATGCCGCTGTTGAACACCCCACCCAGGAAGACGCCTATGTCCTTCTCCTCGCACAGCGGCAGCAGCTCGTCGAGGGCTCCTTGCTCGAGCAGGGTGTAACGGCCCGCGAGCAGGAAGCAATCGAAGTCGGCGTTGCGGGCGAAGTCGGCCAGCATCCCCCATTGGTTCATGCCCGCGCCCACGGCTCTGATGACACCCTGCCGACGCAGGTCGGCCAGCACAGGGAACACTACGTCGAGAGCCTCGCGGTAGTATTCGTCGGGGTCGTGGATGTGCAGGATGTCCACCCGCTCCAAGCCGAGGCGCTGCAGGCTCTCCTCGAAGCTGCGCAGCACCCCGTCGCGGCTGAAGTTGAAGTGGACGCTGCCGTCCGGCTCGACGATTCGCCCGACCTTCGTAGCTAAGCACCTGTTAATAAGTAGGGCATCCTTCTGGTAGACGGAAGGTGACGCGGTTCATAGGCTTCTACCGGGAAAAGCGTTCCATACTTATGCTTACGTGCTTAGCACGTAGCTGTCGCGCGGTACGTCCGCAAGTGCCTTCCCGATGCGCCGCTCGCTCAGACCCGCGCTGTAGAAAGGCGCAGTATCGAAGAAGTTTATACCGTGCGAGAGGCAGAAATGAACGGTCTGGAGGGCCTGCCCCTCGGCCACCGGCTCGTACAGGCCAGCCAGCGGCGCCCCGCCCAGCCCGAGCACGGGAACGTGGATGTCCGTTCGTCCGACCTGTTTTGTGGGCAACGATGTCATCATCTCGCGGCTACCTCCGAACCTTCCTGTTGAGCCTGACCGAAGTATAGTGGAACGTGCGGCATCGCGCCGGCGCTACATAACGTTATACTGTAGTGGTCTGAAACGTTGCTGAACCAGGAGATAGAGAGTTGGAGAAGATGGTAGTTCTGGGCGCGCAGGTTCGGGAGCCTGTCAAGAAGCTGGACACATTCCCCAGGCCAGAGCACACGTACTACGTTTCGATGCAGACGGATGAGGTAACGAGCCTGTGCCCGGTCACCGGGCAGCCGGATTGGTACACCGTGCGGATAGAGTACGGGCCGGATGAGCTGTGCATAGAGTCGAAGAGCCTGAAGCTGTACCTGTGGAGCTTCAGGGAGGAAGGGCACTTCTGTGAGAAGCTCGCGGACATCATAGCCACGGACGTGCAGGAGCAGGTAAGGCCCCGATGGGTGGAAGTGACCGTGATACAGAAGCCACGCGGTGGCATCTCTATAGACAGCCGCTCCCGCATCGGACAGAGGGATCAGGGATAGACTAGGATACTACCGCAGAGGGATATCGAGATACGTGCTCCACGTCGGCTTCTGTTGGCGTGACACCGAAGGAAGCCTGCTCCAGACCTGCCACCCTGGGCGTCTCCTTCTCTCCGCGATAGTATCTAGCCGTGCCTAGGAGGTTGGCTGCGGCTGCGCGACGCGCCCACGTCTCCAGACCGTCAGGACCACGACTGCGAGCAGCGTCATCCACGCCTTGCCGACGACCTGCCCCGGCAGAAACTCCAGCGATCCGAACGCGAGCATGAGGAAGAGGACGGAGTCCGTTACGAGGCCCACAAGGTTCGAGGCAGCCACCGCCCCGAGCCAGTGCCGTTGGCGGAGGGGTGTGTACACCGCGAAGTCCGCCAACTCGGAGAACAGGAATGCCCCGCCGCTTGCGAGCGCGAACTGGGGCGAGATGAACGCCGAGAGCGCAGCGCCCGCGACTATCGCTCCCACCGTCCAGCCCCGGCCGAGCCGCTCCTGTGTGAGATCCCGAAACGTGAACGCCAGGCCGGCGAAATAGACCCCGGCCGGGGCCGCGAGCCCGAAGCCGACTGGCACGGCCCCGAAGGTGGAGATGGCCCAGTTGGCGGCGAGAATCGTGAGGATGTACGCGACAGCGAAAAACATAGCTTCCTTTCCGTAACCGAAGTTCACTGCTGTTTCTAGCGGACCGAGCGGCGGTCCCGCTCCCTGTTCCGGGACAACTATAGCTGATGCAGTGCTCGCCCCGGTGACCCGCGCGTCTGCCTGAGTCCCTGCGCTGTGAAGTATTTTACAGACGTTCGGAACATCACGATATATGCTGGGGGCACACCGCCTGGAGGCCGACCGTAAACAATTGTGAACGACGAGCCTCTTACAGGGGCGTTGGTACGGTTACTGCGTTACTATGAGCGCTCGGAAGCCAGGAAAGGTCGAGCGAGCGGAAAGGATACAAGGATGCAGGCGACGAAGCGAGTGCTCATTGTCGAGGACGACCCGGACTCGGTGAGGATGGCCGTGGCGCTCTTGCGTAACGAGCCGTACAGGCTGCTGTGGGCCACCAACGCGCACGACGCGCTGCAACTTGCCAGGCAGCACACACCGGACGTCATCCTGCTTTCGTGGACGTTGCCGGAGATGAACGGCAACAGCTTCGCGGAGCTGCTCGAGTCCGACCCGGTCACCGCCCGCATACCACTCGTGCTTTTCAGCCTGGAGCCGTGGGTGTTCGCCGCGCGCTGGCGCGAGAAGGCCGTGCAGGTCGTCAACAAGACGTACATGTTCGAGGAGCTGGCCCCTCGCCTGCGTGACGCTCTCGACCTGCCGCCCGTTCCTGAGACGACCGAGCAGGCACTCGCCCGGCTGCGCGACCGCTCGCTGTGGTGGGCTGGTGAGCACGAGGAGGACTGGCGACCGGTGTACCGCGGCCGCCTCCGCCACACCCACCTACTCGGAGCATAGCTGACCGATTTTAGTTTTGCGAGGTCGGCGCGCCGGCGTCAGCTTGCTGCCAGAGGCGGCGCATCTCCTCCGAGCTCTCCAGCAGCTCTTCAAGCCTACCCTCGGCGTCCACCCTGCCGTCCCGAAGCACGACGATGTGGTCCGCACGGCGCAGGACGGCGCGGCGGTGCGACACCACAAGACACGTTAGCTCCCGCCGGGCGAACACGCGCTCCCAAAGCACCCGCTCCGTCTCCACGTCCAGGGCGCTCGAGAGGTCGTCGAACACCAGCAGCTCCGCGTCGCGCACGAACATCCTCGCGGCGGCGGTGCGCTGTATCTGCCCGCCGGAGAGCTTTACGCCGCGCGTGCCCACCACGGTGTCCAGCCCGTGCTCCATGCTGTCAATGTCGCGCTCCAGCGCCGCCGAGCGTACTGCGCCTGCCAGGTCAGCCTCCTCCTCTGGCAGTCCGAGCAGGATATTCTCTCGGAGCGGCGCGCTAAAGAGCATCGGGATCTGCGCCGTGTACGCGGAGCGCGGCGGGACGAAGAACGTTGCTGGGTCTTCCACCAGTTCCCCATTCCACCGAATCTCTCCGGCATCCTTCGGCAATAGACCGAGCAGCGTGCGCAGCAGCGTTGTCTTGCCTGCACCGATGCGCCCGGTGACTACCGTGAGGGAGCCACGCTCCAGGCACAGGTCCACGTCCACTATTCCCCGGCCTGACTCCGGGTGGCGATACGTCAGACCCCGCACCTCCAGCCGCTCGAGGCGGTCGGTGGGAGTCTTCCGTGGATGAACTGACTCGGGCAAAGGGCCGTGAAGGTGCAGCGGGTTGTGCGCCACGAGCGTCTCCGGCTTCGCTCCCTGGAGGAGTTCAACCATTCGGGCGAACGAGACTCCAGTCTGCTGGTAGTGTGCGAGGAAGACGCCGAAGAACGCGGTGAAGTCTGTGACGAAGCCCAGGTAGTACACGAAGAGCGCGAGGTCGCCCACGGAGAAGTCGCCCCGACGCATGCTCTGAGCGGCGAGTAACAGGATTAGTCCCGTGCCGAGCGTCACTGTGTTTCCGAATACCGCCTCCAGCACCTGCCGCAGCATGCTGTCGCGCAGCATCACGGAGCGCCGGGCATCGTTGAGTCGGCGCAGGTGCTCGACGACGTGGTCCTCCGCGCCCGCCACCTGGACCGCCTGCACCGAACCGAACATCTCACCTATCGCACCGGAGGCGCGCCCCGTCGCCTCCCGGCTCGCCAGCCGGTACCGCTGCGCCCGCGAACGCACCGCGTACGCGATACCCACCACCCCAACGAGCGGCACGAACACCAGCAGAGTGATGCGTGCATCCACGCTCAGCAGCACTGCGAGGGCGGCGGCGGCGAACAGCAACGTGCCTATCGTGTCGAGCACCCAGTCCACGGCGTTCTCGGCGTGCTCGGCGTCGTCGCGAAACCGGTTGAGCACCTCTCCCGGCGCATCGGGCAGCGACCGAGCGCCAGGCTGCTGCAGCACGCGCTCCAGCAGGTTGCGCCGCAGCAGCCCGCTCATATCGAACCTGTAGACGAGGTCGGCCACCATACCGCTCATGACGAGGACGATGCGCGCCAGCGCTGTCATCAGCACGAGCACGATCAGCGAACCCACGCCCCATCCGAGCCGTCCCTGCGCCTCCAGAGTGTTGAAGAACTCGCGGGCGAGCAACCCCGGCACGAGAGGCGACATGTGTATGAGGCTCCACAGCCCGATGTTCAGCCCGTACAGCTTGCGCCGGTAAAGAGCCATCCGAAGCATATACTGCCAGGTCTTCAAGGGAGGACCTCTGGTGTGAGTGAGAAGGGCCGGGGGATGAGTAGGCTATACTTGGCCCTCATCCCTCCGCCCTCGCTGCGACTTCCAACCCCGTACGCAGCAGGGCGGCGAAGCGGGAGTCGGGGGCGAGCGCGAGTTGCGCCCTCGGGCCGTGCTCGACGACACGGCCCCCCTCCATGACCATCACCTCGTCCGCGCGCTCGACGGTGGCGAGGCGGTGGGCGATTATGATGCCGGTACGTCCCTGGAGCAGCCTGTCCATCGCCCGTTCAAGCAACTGCTCCGTGGCGGGGTCCAGCCGCGACGATGCTTCGTCGAGTATCACGAGGCCGGGGTCCAGCAGAAACAGCCGAGCGAACGCGAGAAGCTGCGATTCCCCGGCCGAGAGACCTCCGCCCGAGGCGAGCTCGGTGTCAAGGCCGGTGGGCAGGGAGCGAAGCCACGGCCCGAGGCCGAGCTCGTCGAGCACGCGCAGTATCCGACCATCAGGGACTTCCCGGTTGAAGAACGTCAGGTTGTCGCGGACGCTTGCCTGGAAGAGCTGCACGTCCTGCGTCACCATCCCGACGCGCCTTCGGAGGTCGCGCAGGCGTGGCTCCTTCACGGGCACGCCGCCAATGCGTACCTCGCCCTCCTGTGGATCGTAGAGTCGAAAGAGCAGGCGGGCTATGGTGGTCTTACCGCTGCCGGTGTGTCCGAGTAGTCCGAGCACCGCGCCGGGCTCGATCCGGAAGGACACATCGCGTAGTACGGGCTCATCCTCTTCTTCGTAGCCGAAGGTTACCAGGTCGAACTCCACCGAGAGCGCACCCGGCGGCAGCGCAGCGCCCGGACCGTCCTGCACCCTCGACTGGATGGCGAGTAGCTCGCGGACCCGCCCGATGCTTGCGTCCGCTTGCTGGAGATCCTGCAGTTGGCTGCGGATCTGCTCGATGGGGCGCCCGAGCAACGCCGTGTAGTAGAAGATGGTGTACGCTGTTCCCAGCGTTATCGCGCCCCTGGTAAACAGATACGCGCCGAGGCCGAACGCGACCGCATCGCCCACGGCGAACACTGCGATGGTGGCGACCCACATGCTCGATCCCGCGAGTCCTGCCTTTCGCTGCAGGGGCGCCCATCCGCGCAGGTGCTCATAGAAGCGGCGCATGGTGTACCCCGTGGCCCCACTCGACCGGATATCCTCCGTGCCCGCCAGCCGCTCCCCCAGAAAGCCGAAGAAGCCAGCATTGGCCTCGCGGTCCGCCGCCCAGATCGGCACGGCGAGGTGGCGCAGCCGGGTGAGCAGCAGCAGGGCTACCAGCGCGAACGCGGCGAGGCATAGCCCCACGCGCCAGTCCTCGAACAACAGGAGCACGAGCACTCCCGCGAGCAGCACGGCGTTGCCGAACACGTCTATCACAAACCGGGAGAAGAAGTTGGAGAGCAGTGTGACATCCCCGTCAATGCGCTCGATGAGCTCGCCGGGAGTGCGCGCCTTGTGGAAGCTCAGGTCGAGCCGCAGGCAGTGTGCGGCGAGATCGGTGCGCAGGCGGTTTGTCGCGTTCCAGCCCACGCTCTCTCCGAGGTACGTCGCCCCAACTGCGAGCAGCTGCTGCGTAAACGCCATTACGATGAAGAGCGTCGCCGCCAGAAGCAGCGCCTGTTGCGTTCCGCCCTGCTCCGCGGTGTCTATGAAGTAACCAATGATCTGCGGGTTCACGAGCTGTACGCCGATGCTTCCAAACAGCACCACGGCGAGGAGCACGACTCGCAGCCGCTGTGGGCGCAGGTAGCGGGCGAGCAGGACCCAGTACGATCTTAGCGGTATCCTCATCTGTTCTCGATCTTTCCCCACTACGGCGGCGTGAAGGTTGGGTGGGCAGCAAGAGAGGGCGATGGCTTCGTATGTTCCACCGCCCCTTCGAGAACACTGACGCGGCTTACCGCCGGAGTGACAGAAAGGCCGTGGAAGCGACGGGTACGTCCACGGCCTTGCAGGTCAGCTTGTCGTCGAACCTACGTGAAGGGGGCGCACTCCTTCAGGGATCCCCTTGGATCCTCGTGTGCCGGCAGTGTCGTGCTTGTCATTCCGCCTGCCTCCTTCAATGCGTACCTCGACGTGGCCTTACTCTAACAGGGTGGGGAAAGTGTGTCAAGGAGGGTTGAGAAGTTGGGGCTGGGCGTTGTCAAAATAGCTGCGACGGGGGGCGATGGCGGAGCCGTTACACAGACGTTGCACACAACGTCTGTGTAACGGCTCCGCCATCGCCACGCACGCATCTGCTATGTGGCG
>JADDPP010000347.1 GCA_016781845.1 Rubrobacter sp. | reverse complement strand
CAGCAAGCCGCTTGATTTCAATGACTTATTTCTTGTCATGTGCTTAGCCGGTATCATCTACCTGCTGGTGAGTTTCCTGGCGTCCGCGGTCGTGCCCACAAACGTGCTGGCGGAGGCGGAGGGGACCGGGCCGTTGCTCTCGGTCGTGGAGCGCGGTACGATAAGCGTTCCGCCGCGCTTTTTCTCGTTGATAGCGATTATCGCCATCACGAACACAGCACTCCTGAACATGATCATGGCTTCGCGCGTAACCTATGGTATGGCCCGCCAGGGGGTTATACCGACCATACTCTCTCGCACCCACAACTCTCGCCGCACACCCTACATGGCGATCCTGCTGACAACGGCGATCGCTCTGTTCCTCGTCCTTTACGGACAGGTGTCCGACCTCGCCAACACCACCACCGCGCTGCTCCTGATAGTATTCACGTTAGTCAACGTTGCGGTGCTGGTGTTGCGGAGAGACCCGGTAGAGCATTCACACTTCCGAGTCCCCTCCCTGATTCCCATATTGGGGGCCATCGTGTGCCCGATCCTCCTGACACAATTACTCTGGGACCAGGATAGAGAGTTCTTCGTGATCATGGGTGTCCTGCTTGCCGTAGGCCTGGTGCTCGGGCTGTTCAACTTCTTCGCTGGCGGCAGCAGACGGACGCTCGACGCCTCCCAACTCGAGGGATAATGTAGATTACGGAGTGTTGGGGCGGGGCGATTCGGGTAGCGGTGGCCCACTAGCGGACCGAGGATCGCGCACGCTCCGAGACGGCCCTCAGGAACCTCAGCCCGAGCTCCAACACTGCCATGCCCGTTTCGACTGCCTCACCCCTCGTATAGTGTCTCACTACGGCTTCGTAGAAGTCCCGGACGGACTTACCAGCCTCGCTCCGCTCGTTGGTCGCAGCTATCGCTTCCGACTTCGTCATGCGCCACACTTCGAGCGGATCGCAGCCATCCACGATAAGCATGCAGTAGAGTCGCGGCCACACGTCCGTGCAGATGTATCGCACCTCCCGATCGAAGCGCCCCTCGCCGCAGTCGAGTAGCCTATCGCAAATGCGCGCCTCCATTGCCCTGATATCGAGCCCGATCAGGGCCTCACGGGCAGCGCCGCGTAGTTGCTCGGGCGTCGCGAGCGGCACGTTGGGCTCGCCCCACACCAGGTGGTACGCGCCCGGCACGAACCCGCCCTTCCGCGGCCTCCCTTGCTCCTCCACCCTGGACTGGAGATAACGGAAGGGCGCGATCTCTATCCCGGAGAGATCAAACTGCAGCGCGGCGACCGTCGCGAAGGGGAGATGACCACCGGTAGCCAATGTGCCTGGCCGTACTATGAGGACCAGGTCAACATCGCTGCAGCCAGGGACATAGTCGCCCTTCACCGCCGAGCCGTGAGCGACGAGGCTCACAAGGTCGTTCTGCAGGTGCGTCAGAAACGCCTCCGCTGCCCGCTCCACGATCCCCCTCGCTTCCGCCTGCAGGCCGGAGACATCCGGGACCAAGTCCTTACTCCTCTCCATGGGCATCCTCAAGAAATGACCATGTCTGCCCGGAGCAGCCCGTACTCGCGGTCCAGGTCGACCCACACGGACTCGTCGCCCAATACCTCCTCCGACAGCTCCAGGCAGAGCCCTACCTTCCGGAGTAATCGCTCGGACAGTACATCCCCCGGCTTGAGCCTCCAGCGGCGGCTGTTATCGAGGATGTCCGCAGCCTTGATTAGCATCGCGTCCCTGCCGGCGCTCTCGCAGCGCAGGAGCATCTCTCGGTCGCGCTCCCCGTCGTCCGCGATATGCTCGTCGAAGTGTTGGCCTCGACGAGGCGGGCGACCTCCGCGCCGAACTCTCGCTCTATCTGCGCCAGGGTTGTGTCGGAATCCTCCAAGAGGTCATGGAGGGCGGCGGCGACTACTACATCCCCGCCGTAACCCCGGTCGTGCAGGTATAGCGCGACGCGGATGCTGTGCAGCACGACCGGCTTCGAATTGCGCCCGGTCCGTTGCATCTGGAACACCAGGAACACGATCGCGCTCTCGATCCGGCGGTCCAGGTTCTGGTCATCCGGCAACTCGGCCCCCTCCCGTAGCGAGGCGTGTCCGCAAGCGTTCGGTAGCTCGCCGTACTTCATCTACCGACTTGGGATCAGACATATGCTCCCTCGCGTGTAGCAGCACCGGGCGGAGGGACTGGACAGACCTGCCGAGCTCGTACATCCAGCTATAACGGGGTACCATCCACAGGTGGAAGTGGTGCGTCGTGTCCTCGTTATAGAAGTAGCAGACCACCTCCACACCGAGCGCTTCTCGCTGGGCCTGCCGCACCAGTCGGACGGTGCTGATGAAGTCGCGGGACTCCTCCTCGGTCATCTCGTCGAGGGCCTTGTAGTGCCGCCTCGCCGCGACGATCACCAGCCCCGGAACAGGGTAGGCGACGTCCTGGTGCACGTGGAAATGCGGAGATTCGTACACGACCCCGCCGGTAGGCTCGATCAGGCCCTCGACTAGCGCGCAGTTCAGGCACTCGACCGTTATCCGCCGCCCATCGGCGAGCGTTACCTCTATCATCCCACCCCGATCTCCGCCGCCAACGAGAATCCTACTTCAGGGA
>JADDPP010000403.1 GCA_016781845.1 Rubrobacter sp. | reverse complement strand
TCCTCTTCCGCCAGGGCGCCGCGGCGAAGCTCACGGGCATCCTACCCTAAGGATTTACCGCAGAGCGCGCATAGATGCGTAAGGGTGGCGGACGGGCTTATCGAGTGCTCGTCCCAGTACGCCATGATTCTCTCCTTGGTTTCTGTCCCTCGTTCCCGGCACAGCGGTTGCGGGCTGTTGGTGGTCCCGACAGAGGACACGTAGACAGCAGGAGGGAGAGACAATGGCGACGTACATCATGCTCAGTACGCTGACCGACGACGGGCGCGAGACGATCTCTGAGCGGCCGGAGCGCATCGCGCAGGTGAACAAGGAGGTGGAGCAACTCGGTGCGCGCGTGGTCCAGCAGTACGCGGTACTGGGACCGTACGACTTCGTGAACGTGGTCGAGGCACCAGACAATGAGACCATCGCGCGGGTATCCGTGGCTCTCGGCGCACGCGGCACCGTGCAGTTCCTCACGATGCCCGCGATTCCTGTTGATCAGTTCACCGCCAGCCTTCAGCAAACGCCGCCGACGGGGGAGTCCACAGCGGAATAGAACGCTCTCCGGCGTAAGTCCTGGTACTGGTGGAGGTCCGCTTCGGCGGACCTCTAACTTTATGCGCGACTGACCCGACACGCATAACTGAAGGAGAACCGATGACGCTTGCCGAACTGCGCGCGCGGCTGCGCGCTGAGCTTGGGGACCAGACCGTCGGGGCGTACGTGTGGAGCGATGAGTTGCTCGATGGGTTCCTCGGGGACGCGGTCGAGCGGCTGGGGGCGGACTCGCCGCTGCAGCGCGAAGCGCAGCTCTCCACCGCGGCTGATGGCGCGTATGCGCTGCCCGCGGACCGGCTGCGGCTACACGAAGCGCTGCTCGATGACACACCCCTGCATCCAGCCGAGTACACCGTCTGGGCGGGAAAGCTCCGGCTTCAGTCCCCCTCCCCCTCCGAGCTGTTGGTGCGCTACGCGGCGGCTCGGGGGCGTCCGCCAGCGACCGGGGACGTGGGGCTGCGCGCGGGTGAGGACCCTCCTGTGATATGGCTCGCCGCATCGTACGCGATGGAGTGGCTCTCGAAGCAGCGAGAGAAGACAGGCTCCGCCCTGGCCGCCACATCCGGCACCGTCGCCCAGGCGTACGAGCAGCGATACGAAACCTGGCTCGCCACGAAGCCCCGCCCGCTCAGGCGGACAGTGATGAGTAATGGGTGACCCTACGGGCTCTCAGCACTCATCATTGCGAAAGGAGGTAACTTGACGCCCGGCGTAGACTGCGACTTCACCCTCGCGCATTCGTCTGTGAACGGCGGCGCGGCTGTGGGGTTCTTCCTGGCACTGGAGCGGGGGCGCAAGGCATTCCCCACGCGAAGGGCGCGGGCAGGGCGCCCTATGACGCTTGCCACAGGCGGCACCGCGTACGCGGACTTCGGAGGCGGCCCGCGGGAGTGGAAGCTGGTGGCGCGCTTCGAGCCGCACGGCGTAAGCCTTCGGCAGGCAGCGGCCGCTGGAGGCACGGTCGCGCAGCTGCGCTCGTTCTACTCCCTCGAAGGGGCACTCATCACGCTCGTCACCCCCGAGGGCGAGAGCTACCAGGTACGCTTCCTCGCCCTCGAGGAGCACACTTACCCACCCGAGCCCACAACCACCGCCGAACTCACCCTCATCGAAGCCCTGTAACGACATAGAAAGGAGGCCCGGTGAAGGCGCTTACGGAGCAATTGCTCGCGGCGCAGAAGGAGCGGACGCAGCGGCCGTACATCCAGTGGCTCACCGCGACGTCGCGCAGGTGGGGCGCGCACCCGCTCGCGGCCACTCCCATCCACAGCGAGGCCGGCGACGCGGCGCAGTTCGCCGCGTGCATCGCCGCCGATGGAAGCCTGTGCCGGATGCGTATCCTGGCGAACGGCGACCTTCTCGCGCAGCGCATCACCGACCCGGTGAGTCCAGCCGGGTGGGGCGCGGCGTGGTCGCTGCTCGGCGCGGGCGTCGCGAGCTCATCTATTCCTCCGAGTATGGTTTCCGGCTCGACGACCGTGAACATGGGGTACGTCAGGCCAGATGGCGTCACCGTGGTGCGGCGTGTGAGCACGAACAACGGCGTGTCCTGGACGGGAGAGAACCTCGTGGCAGCGGACACTGCCGCGCCGGTGCGGGCGGTGGCTCTTGCGGCGCGTGCCGGCACGAACGACCGATTCTTTCTGTGGGCGGCGGGAGCGGTGCAGAGCGGGGCGAGCACGGTGGAGCTGCGATACCGGATGCTTACCAGCTCCGGCACGTACGGCGCAATTACGAGCGCGACCGTGCCGAAGTTCCGGAACGTCGAGGGGCTGACTTGCGTACACAACGGCGACTGGCACGTGGCTATCACCGGCCAGTCGGGGCAGGGGGAGTACCCCTGGGGCGTGTTCCTCACGCTGATGGGTGACGGCTACAGTACCGCCGCCGGCAACTGGCTGGGGCTGGGTACGCTGCAGTGGGCCGACTCCGACACCGGATACCGCTTCTACCAGCCCTCGCTCGCCTCCATCACGGGCACGGAGCACTGTTCGTACTGGGCGGGGCGACCCGGAGGACCGGACCGGCTGGAGATAGCGCACCGCGTCTTCTCGGGCTACGGTATCAGCGAGTGGACAGCTCCGGCGCCCGTGGGCGTGGTGAGCGTCCCGGCGCTCCTGATTTCGGGTCCCTCCGCCACTGAGGCCCTGCTTGCCGGCGAGAGGTCTGGCTGGGCGGTTGACACAGCGGCGCGAACGCTGGAGCTCTCCGGCAGGCTGCGGTCGTACTGCCTGCAAGTGCCCGGCGCGCTACGGCTCGTGCTCTCCGACGCGGACGGTGCTAGCCGGTCCGCGGAGCTGGAGCTTCTGAGGCCCGGAGCGGGTATCCGCCTCTCCCGAGGGCTCCACACCCCTGGCGGTCCGCTCTCGGCAGGGTTGCCGGAACAGGAGGTAGCGGAGGTCCGGCGCGTGGAGGAGGCCGGGGAAAGAATGCTGCTCGTGGAGTGCCGCGACGCGCTCCTGGCGCTGTCGGCGTATCGAGCGAACCGGTCGTTCGCGTGGGACCGCACGCACTCGATACACGTGATGCTCGCGGAGCTTACCGCGCTCGCGGGGCTGAAGCTCTCGCTTGCAGCCAGCCCATCGGCGCAGGCCACCCACAAGCCTTCGTTCGCGGTCGCGCCGGGGGAGAGCACGCTCGCTGCCGCGCGCAGGCTGCTCGACCAGGTACCGGAGCGCCTGCGTCCCAGTGGTGATGGGCTCGTACTTGTGGATCCGAGTGACACGGCGGCCCCCGCGTACTCGTATGGGTACGGCGGGCAGCCGCTGCTGAGCTGGGAGTTGGCGAGCGGGCCGCTGGAGCCGAACCACGTGCAGGCGTACGGCAAGCGGGGAACGACTGTCTACGGTGAAGCGATGGACCCGGAGGCGGTTACACGGCTCGGGCAGCGCCTCGTGAAGCTGCTCGACCCCTCTCTCGCGGACAACGCGGAGGCGACCGCGCTTGCTGAGGCGATGCTGGCCGCGGCGCGCAGGAGGGCGCGGACGGGGAGGTTGCGCAGCATGCCCAACCTCGGTCTCGAGCTCTGGGACCGCGTGGATATATACCCCTACGAGACGGCCCTGCCGGAGACCCGCACCGTGACCAGCTTCGAGGAGCGCTATGACCCCGGTAAGGGCGAATGGCTGCAGGATCTCACATTCGGTGAGGAGTAGCGAGTCGTAAGCGATGAGTGGAGTGTGTTACCAATCACTTGTTAGCAGGAGAAGTTATGCGCGAGACGAGCTTGGCGCGGATGCGCTCGGCGGACCTGGAGGCGCGGACGGCGCTCGTGGAGCTTGATGGCTCCGAGGGTACGGCGGTGGTCGCACGCCTGGGAGACGGGGTGCAAGGGCAGATGCTCGCGCCTGACGTGGAGTGCGTGGTCGCGCTCACGCCGGGTGGAGAGCGAACCGTCGTGGCGACGCTCGGGCACGACCCGGACCACGCAGGTCTACCAGGCTCCGCTTCCACTTCCTCCCCGCCCCAGAGCTTTGCCTACACGGATGGGGTGACGTGGCAGGACGCGCTCACCGCGGACGTGCGCACGGCTGACCCTTGCGCGCTGTGGGCAAGCGGGTGGCTGGGGTTGCGCGGCAGCTCGCAGTCCGCGGACGCCGTCTGGCAGATGCGGGTGAGCGTGGACGGCGCGGGCGTGGGGCCGGTTGTGAGCTGGGGCAGCGCGCTCGCAAATCTGCACCAGGTCTGTATGCACACCGCGCGGGTGCCTGTCGCGGGCGCCGGTACGTGGCGTCTACGCCTGCAACTAAGAGTGGTGGCGAGCGGCGTCAGCGTCCAGTGCAGCGGGGGGCTGCTGCTGGCGGAGGCAAGGGGGTAATGAGTGACGAGCCATCCTCACCACTCGTTGCTCGTAACTGAAAGGAGAACGGGTTGAGGTACGTAGTGCTGCTGCCGAGCGTTCGGCGGGACAGGGGGCTCGACGGGTACGTGGAGGGGGAGGGGATGCGAGTCATCGCCAGGCTGGTGCGCGAGTCGCTGCTCGAGCTGCGGGGCTACGAGGTGGAGATGTTCTGGCCCGGCTTCGAGCAAGGGGGCGACCTGCCGATGCTGCGAAAGCAGTACCAGCAAGCGGAGATGTGGCTGCGTGCCTGCCCTGGGGCGCACGCGCAGAAGATAGTCCTCGAACTGTGCTCGCACGGGGGCAAGCAGCCGAGCGTGACAGGTATCTGCTCTGCGCACGGTCCTGGACGCCGTGCGTCACACTCTCTCGCCTCGACAGTGGCGCGGGAGGTCGGGCTCGCGATGCGGACCCGAGACGTGCGTGTAGGGCCGCGTTCCGCGAGTCGGAAGGGTCCGCGAGAAGAGATCTACGGAAGCCAGCCGTTCATCTCCGCGCTCGTCGAGTGCGGTTCCCACACACACGCACGTCAGGCTCGCCTGCTGAGTGACAGCCCTCAGGTGGTCGCGGACGCGGTCGTGCTGGGTATTCGGCGGTACTACGCAGGACAGAATGCGCAGGCAACGCGGCCCGGCGTAGTGTGGCGACCGGGCACGCTGGAAGTCGTCGCACCCGGTGTAATCGCTCGCGCCGCGCCGTCGCGTGCCGGGCGGGTTCTGAGGCCGCTCGGCCCGGCGGTGCTCGTCACGGACGGCTACACGGAGGGCGGGCAGTCCGTGGCCGGCTCCTCGCGCTGGTACCACCTCGGTCGAGAGTGCGGCTACGGCTGGGTGCATTCGAGCGCGGGACGGTATGTGGAGGTGGATGGCGAGCAGCTGTAGCCGACTGCCAATGATACATCAGTCTGTGAATCGCACGGTATCCGGGTAAGCGCTTGCCTTGACCGTCTGGCAGGAACCCGTAACGTGGAGCACAGCGAGGCACTCAGCAACAGAGCGAGCCGCCCGGCGAGCTTCGGTGATAATACTGGAGTGATTGAGCAGATTTGATTACCGACGCTGCCTCACCTCGCCGCGCCAGCCACCGGAGCAAGGTTCACTGTCCTACCCTCACGCGCGGACTGGTAGATGGCCTCAGTCAGCTCCGCGACCCGCACGCCGACCTCCGGCGGCGAAGGATTCGGGCCCTCCCCACGAATCGCCGCCAGCCACGCCGGGTCCACGAGGCGGTTGCCCGGCATCCTGAGCGGCTGCACGATCTCGCCGTCGCGGTACTGCCACAACCTCCCGGTCTTGAACGGGTGATGCGGCTCCGTCTCGTAGCGCAGGATGCCCTCGCTGCCACTCACCACCACCTGCTCGATCCACGTCGCGGGCAGGTCGCCGATAATTGTTAGCTGGCCCTGCACTCCACCGGCAAAGCCAATCGTTGTAGAGCTGTTGATATCCACGGGTAGGCCGAAGTTCTCGACCAGCGCGGTAACGGACTCCACTGGCTGTCCGGCGAGCGAGAGAAGCGACTCGACGTGATGGCTGCCGCTGTCCATCAGCATCCCGCCGCCGGAGAGCGCCGGGTCCTGACGCCAGCTGCCGGTCGTGGCTCTGCGCCAGCTCTGCCCGTTGAGGATGGCCACCGTCTGTATCTCACCCAGCTCGCCTGCCTCGATAGCCCTGCGCATGTACATGTACGCCGGGTCGAGCCGTCGCTGGTAGCTCACGCTCACCACCACTCCCGCCGCATCCGCCCTTGCGGCAATATCCCGCGCCTCTTCCGACGTCACTGCTAATGGCTTCTCGCAGAGCACGTGCAGGCCACGGCCTATCGCCTCCGTCACCTGTGGGTAGTGCAGGGTGTGTGGGGTAATGATCTGCACCGCGTCGAGCTCCACCGCGTCGTAGAGCTCCTCCGTCGTCGCAAAGCCCGGCGCCTCAGCGAGCACGGGATGCGCACGATGCACCCTCTCGTGGCTCGCCTCAACAGGATCTACGATGCCGGCGATCTGTACGCCCGGCAGTGAGAGCAAGGTCCTCGCGTGACCCGCACCCTTGCCCCCACACCCGATCAACCCGATACGCAACGACTGCATCCTCCAACCCCTCCAACTCTCTTGTGTGGTGACCCTGCAGGGGCTACCCAATCAGCAGCGACTCCGCGCCCTCTACCCAGATAGGGGTGCCGGTAACGTGGCTCGAAGCGTCCGAGGCCAGGAACAACACCACCTGCGCCACCTGCTCCGGCGTTCCGGCCCTTCCCTCAAGGGGATGAGAACCCTCGGGGAACTCCACCGGGATCTTCACCTCGTCCGTGTCGCGCTGCTCGGTGCGCTGTCCGATGTTCGTCTCTATAGCCCCCGGACAGATGGCGTTGACACGGATCCCGTACCTGGCCAGCTCCAGAGCTACCATCTGTGTGAAGATCACCTGGCCACCCTTGGAGCACGAGTAAGCCGTCGCGCCCGTGTTGCTGAAGATGCGGGTGCCGTTCACGGATGACGTGACGATCACCGAGCCGCCCTGCCGCTTAAGGTACGGAATGGCATACTTCACGGTGAGGAAGGTGCCCTTGAGGTTGATGCTCAGCGTGCGGTCCCACTCCTCCGGCTCAAGCTCTTCCAGCGGCGCCCACACGCCGTTGATGCCCGCGTTGGCGAATACTATATCCATGCGGCCCCAGCGCTCGCCTGCCTGCTGTATCGCCTGCTGCATGTGGTCTGGCTGCGACACATCCGCCGCCAGCGGCATCGCCTCGCCGCCGCCCTGCTTGATCTCCGCGACCACGTCCTGGAGCGAGTCCTCGGTAACGTCGAGCGCGGCTATCCTCGCACCCTCCTTCGCGAGCAGCACCGCCGCCGCCCGTCCTATCCCCGACCCCGCCCCGGTAACAAGCGCCACCCTGCCTTCAAGCTGCATTCCTCTTTCCTCCTGAGCGGTCACGTAGAATGCAAGCTACGCGCCGTTGAGTGATACGGAGGCCATGTAGAGGCCAGGGGAATGTCATTCTTCGCTTCGCTCAGAATCCGTGGTCCTGAGGTACGGATTCCTCGCACGCGCCGCCTTCACAACCGATGCGATTTTTCGCACGCCGACACTCAACGGGCCGGGGAGGCAGGTCTGAAGGAGACTTCAGGCCGTGGCGGCCGGGCCGTGTTGCAGCTGGGCAGGGTACGAAGGTCCCGCCAGCAGGCGCATTCCAGCAAGCATCTTGGCGCGCACCTCGGCGGCGGGGATGCGCAGGCAGGTGGCAACCTCCCGCACGCTGAGCCCTCGACACAGCGCGAGCTCCGCGACATCGCGCAGGTCGGCCGGCAGGTTTCCCAGCGCATTGTTTCGGGCGCAGAGCGTGCCCTCCCGCATGCTGCAGGTGAGGCGTTCGCAGCAAAGGTCCCGAACAGCAGTCATCAGTGAGGACTGTTGGGTGGCCTCCGACGAATCGCCGCTCGTCGCCCTGGAATTGTTCCATACTATGAGGAACGCCTCTTGCACTGTACGCTCGGCATCAAGTTCGGAATCGAGCATAGTGCGCGCCAGCCCGTACGCACGGGATGCGTTTCTATCGTAGAAGAGCTCGAACTGTGTTGGTGTCATGCCACTGACCTCTTTGCGCTATAGCCGAACGTTCGGCGCATCGCAAGAATGTGACCTCCGTGTTCAAAACGTGTGCAAATATGCCCGGTGAGAAGGTTTGCTGTTAGTGAGTCAGGCGTTTAGCCGGGGAAACGGGAGTGCGGGCAGACCGCCTTCTCTACCATAGCCTGCGGGCCTCCCACCTTCTATGGGCCTGGGCGCTCGGGGTCCTGCTCCACTACCGGCTGCGCGTGCCGCTTGCCGCGCCTGGACGCAACAGGCTTCCCACGAACGCTCCATCCGTAACGGTCGTGCTTCCGGTGCGCGATGAGGAGCGCAACGTCGAGGCGTGCGTGCGCTCGCTGCTCGCGCAGGAATACCCAAACTTCCGCGTTCTCGTGCTCGATGATAACTCCGGGGACCGCACACTTCAGATCGCCGAGGCGCACGCCGCGGTGGAAGGGCGGCTGGGGGTGATGCGAGGCAAGTCGCTGCCCGAGGGGTGGGTCGGCAAGAGCTGGGCGAGCCACCAGGCGGCGTACACGGCGAGGTCGGAGTGGCTGCTGTTCACGGACGCCGACGTGCGGCTCCACCCCGAAGCGCTCACGGAGACGGTGGCCCTGGCGCTGAAGCGCAGGGCGGACATGTTGAGCGTGGTGCAGCATCTGGAGTGCCGCACGTTCTGGGAGAAGGTACTCCAGCCCGCGTTCGCCGCGTTCGTGCTCTGCGTGCGCCCCGCGTTCCTTGTAAACAGCCGCCGCTCGCGCGTCTCATACGCAACCGGCCAGTTCATCCTCGTGCGCTCGCAGGCGTATGAGCGGTCCGGCGGCTACGCGGCGGTGCGCGGCGACATCGCGGACGACGTGGCTCTCGCCCGGCTGCTCAAACGTGGAGGCTGTGAGCTCCTGCTCGTGAACGCGACCGAACTGGTCCGCGTGCGTATGTACTACGGGCTGGGGGAGGTATGGGCCGGGTGGCGAAAGAGCCTGTACGCCGCCTCGGGCAGCGGTCTTCCGCTCGCCGCGGCCACAGTGCTCCTGCTGAACATAACCTCCGTCCTGCCGCCGATGGTGCTTGCGGGCAGGCTCTTCGGGCTCCGAGGCGCTGTGGTCAGGCCCGCCGCTGTCTCCGTGCTGCTGATGCTGGCCGCCCGCCTGTCCGGCGACCGGCTCCTGCGCGTGTCGCCGCTGTACGGCCCGCTCCAGCCGCTCGCGGCGGTGATAATCTGCGCGAACTATCTGGCCTCCACCTGGCGACACCTCACCGGCAAGGGACAGGAGTGGAAGGGCCGCACGTACGGCAGGCGGTAGGCAACCGTGACAGATGCGTGTCAGCTCTTCTCCAGCCCGAGGGAGAGGCCATCCGGGTCGCTGAACGTCGCTATCGGCGGCAGGTCTCCCAACACCCTGGGGCCGTCTACCACCACCCCCTTCGTCCACAACTCCTCACACGCCCGCTCGATGTCGGACACGGCAAAGGCGATGTGAAGAGTGCCAGCGTCCGTCCCGTTCTCGAGGTTAGCAAGGCCCGCCTGCCTCCCCGGATGCAGCGCCAGGGAGGCGCCGTCCAGCGAGAACTCGCTCCACTCGTCCGACATGGTCAGAGGACGCAGTCCAAGGATATCCCTGTAAAAGCGTACCGACCGGTCCATGTTCGATACTAGAACCGTCATCCGAGTGAAGGACGCTTCCATTCGCTACCTCCTTATCAATACTGCTCCCGCCTGGCCAACGCCGGCTGTCGTTCCGAGTAGTTTACCTTCAAACGCAGCGTAGGGTTCACGATGAATATGAGCCAGCGCACACCCGGAAGATGTACGACCTGGAGAGTCTTTCCTGTGTGAGGCGTGGAATGTCAGTGACGCCGAATAGGGGGAAAGACGTTCCCCTCTGAGTTCCGGTAGGAGAGGTAGTCGTCATCCGCGGCTCACTTGCGCGCGCAGGGCGGCGAATGCCAGCGCCACCGACACCAGCCCGGTGATCATCAACCGTGGTAGCAGCACCGGCATCACGGATAGAGGCAGTGGCGGGGATCTACGTTGCCCCGCCACGACTACCTGCGCGACATACCCTGTGTCTAGCCCTCCACGGGCAAAGTGGCCGACTTTGGGGCGATAGGGCTCTCCCCCGTCCACTCGTGCCCGCCGAGCCTGCTGGGCCACCAGATGCGCGGTCCGAAGTCGAGCGCGAGCGCGGGCACGAGCACGGAGCGCACGATCAGCGTGTCGAGGAGAACTCCGAACGCGACGACAAAACCGAGTTCCGTGAGCACTACGAGCGGCAGCACTCCGAGCACCGCGAACGTGCCCGCTAGCACCAGTCCAGCCGAAGTGATCACCCCGCCCGTCACCGCGAGCCCTTTGAGCAGTCCCTGGCGCGTGCCGATCTCCTCCGCCTCCTCGCGCACGCGCGCCATGAGGAAGACGTTGTAGTCGACGCCAAGCGCGACCAGAAAGATGAACGCGAGCAGTGGCAAGCCTGGGTCTATGCCAGGGAAGCCGAAGACGTGCTCGAACACGAGCACGCTCACCCCGAATGCCGCCGCGAACGATAGGATCACAGTCGCCATCAGCAGCAGAGGGGCGGCGATGGAGCGCAGCAGCAGCGCGAGGATCGCGAGCACTGCGACCAGGATCAGAGGCACGATGACGGTTGCATCCCGCACCGAGGCAGTACGCCCGTCGAGCGCCTCCGCGCTCGGTCCGCCCACGATTCCGCGCTCGCCCAGCCGCTCGCGCAGCCGGTCTACCGTCTCAAAGGCCTGAGCACTGTACGGGTCATCACGAAGCACCACATTGAAGCGCGCAAGGTCGCCCTGCGGCGCGGACTCCGGGGGCAAGACCTGGGCGACACCCTCGGTGCTCCGTGCGGCTTGCGCGGCAGCCTGCGCGGCGGATGCCGGCTGGACGTACACCGTTGTCGCGGCACTCACACCCGCAGGGAAGGACCCCTCGATCAGCTTTGCCCCTTCCACTGACTCAACGGAGCCACGGAACGAGTCGTCCGAGTACAGCTCAAAGCTGGTGCGTGAGATGCCAAGGGCGAGGATACCGAGCGCGACCGTCGTGCCTATCCACACCAGCCGTGGGCGTGTAGCTATGGCGCGGCCGATGGCCCCAAAGAGTTGTGACTCCTCGCGAGGCGCGGAGCCGTAGCGCGGTATGTACGGCCAGAAGGCGCGGCGACCTGCGACGAGCAGGAGCGCCGGGAGCGCGGTGAGCATTGCCACCATGACCAGCGTGATGCCTATCGCGGCGACCGGCCCCAGCCCGCGCGTACCGTTGAGCTCCGCCGCCAGCAGGCAGAGGAGCGCGACGACGACGGTTCCAGCCGACGCGAGGATCGCGTGCCCGGCCTGCTTGAGGGCGAGACGCATCGCCTCATGCTTGTCTTCGTGCCGCCGAAGCTCCTCCCTGTAGCGAGAGGTAAGCAGGAGTGCGTAGTCCGTGCCTGCGCCGAACACAAGCACGAGGAGCAAGCCTGCGTTCGCGTCGTCAATCGTCACCCCGGCCCGCGCCAGCCAGTAGCCAATGCCACGGGTGGCGAACTCCGCGAACACGACCGCGCCCAGGGGGATGACCCAGAGGATCGGGCTGCGGTACGTCAGCAACAGCAGAAGCGCGACTATTGTCGCCGTTGCGGCGAACAACTGCACGTTGATATTCCCGAACACCTCGACGAGGTCCGCGGTGATGCCGGCCGGGCCGGTCACCGCGACCTGCAGCGTTCCGTCCCCCCTGCCCACCCGCTCGCGGATCTCCTCAACCGCCGTGTTGAGGCTCTCGATATCCCCGCCGGGGGCGATAGGTACGACGACCAGGAGCGCCTTGCCGTCCTGCGAGGGCTGAGGGGGAATGGGAGCTGGCACGACTCCCGGAAGTTTCTTCGCCAGGATCGCCTGCTGGTCTGCTTGAGCCTGCCGTCGGTCGGCCTCTTTCAAGCCTGACTCGCGCCGGTACACGATGATCGCGGGCACCTGATCCTCCCGCGAGAAGGCGCGTCCTAGCTCCACCGCGCGCGTGCTCTGCGCGTCCGCGGGCAGGAAGCTCGTATCATCGGTCTCCTGCACGCTCTCGAACTTGCTCGCGTACGGCGCGAGAGCGGCGATTACTACAAGCCACAGCGCGAGCACCGCCCACTTCGCCCTTTTGCCTGCGGGCAGCGTGAGTATCCCTGATAAGCCTCTCATGGTGTCTCTCCTCGTATGTTATGTGTGGGACCGGAGTTGCACGTACCGGGGGGGTGGTCTCGATATCGCGTACGACGACCAAACCGCCCTTCTGCTGAGGACGATAAGTATCTAACTGGTATATAAGTTATTTCTGCAAACCCATACCTCCCACTATTCAAGGTAATGTTTACTGCAAACTGCTACGCGGCGTCGGCCGTGGCCTGGATACCCTCCAGGAAGAGGTCAGCCACCGCCATGGCGGCCTCCGGTCGCCCCGCGAAGCCCGCCTCCGCGGCCTCCCGCCCCACGAAGCCGCCGAGCAGCGCCCAGAAGGCGTGACCCAGGAGGCGCGGGTCGGCTGGCTTCAGCTCACCCCACTCTATCCCCTGTCGCATCAGCTCCACCATCAAGCCCCTCATGGCGGCGTTGGCCTCTTCAATCTCCTGCTGCCGAGCCGGAGGCAAGTGCTCGTGTGCGTCTCGCATCATGGAATCCATATCAGCATCCAGCGGCACCCGGAGCACCGCGATCTCTATAAGTTGCCGGATCTTCTCGCGCACGGTACCCGGCCCATCCATGACCAGCTGAATCGCCCCGCCAATCATGCCCAGAGTCTCGCACATTACAGCAGCGAAGAGCGCGTCTTTGCTCGGGAAATGATGATATATGGCAGCCTTGCTGACCCCTACCTCCGCCGCGATGTCTCCTATCGAGACGGCTGCGTACCCGCGGCGCCCGAAGAGGTGGTCCGCCGCGCGAAGTATATGAGCACGGCGCTCCCCCTCCGGCACCTCGTCAATCGGCGGCCGCCCCAGACGCCGCCTCGGCTTCCTGTCACCCATCCTGTCAGAACCACTCACTTAAGTTACCGTCTGTTCGGATAATACAGCCGTCACAGCGCTCTGTCAAGAGGTAGCGGCTGTGATTGATGGCCTGGGCACGAAGGGAACCCGTTCCTGCCGAGAGCATCATCCAGCTACAGCCGGATGTATCACACGCGCCGCTCCAGCGTCATTCGCATCCCATACTTCGGGCGCAGCGTAATCAGCGGTTGGGTTTCGACCTTATGGGCTGGCGCGAGGCGCAGCTTCCACTGTTGAGCGAGCGTGGCGAGCAGCAGCACGCCTTCCATCCAGGCGAAACCCTCGCCTATGCACTGCCTGGGGCCGCCGCCGAACGGGAAGTACGAGTACCGGGGGCGGCGCGCCTCTTCCTCTGGCGTCCAGCGTGCGGGGTCGAACTTCTCCGGCTCAGGATACCAGCGCGGGTCGCGGTGCGTCACCCACTGGCTCATCACAACGACGGTGCCCGCGGGCAGGCGGTATCCCCCCACCTCGTACTCCTCCATCGCGCGCCTGCCGACGCCCCACGCGGGCGGGTAGAGGCGCATGGACTCCGAGAGCACCATGCGGGTATACGGAAGGCTCGGAACATCGCTGGAAGTGGGAAGTCTGCCACCGAGCACCGTGTCCAGCTCGTCGTGCAGAGCCATCTCCACCTCCGGATGCTGTGAGAGCAGGTACCACGTCCATGTAAGCGCGTTCGCGACCGTTTCGTGGCCGGCCAGAAAGATGGTCAGCGCCTCGTCGCGCAGCTGCGCGTCCGTCATGCCCACTCCTTCCTCCTGCGAGTGGAGCAGCATGGTGAGCAGGTCGCTACAGTCTCGGTCCTCCCTACGACGTGCGTCCTCTATCAGGCCGTAGATGACGCGGTCCAGGTGCGCGTGTGCCCTGTGGAAGCGACGTGAGGCGGGCAGAGGGAGCCTCAGAAGCATGTGCGCGTACGGCACCAGCAGGAGGTCGAACCATCCCATGGCGGATGTGAGTGCCTTGCGGACCTGGTCCGCCTCCCTCTCCATGTGCGAACCGAACAGCGTCTCGGCCACGACACCGAGCGTAAGACGGGACATCTCGCGCGAGATATCGAGGGTAATCCCTTCCCGCCAGGCTGCCCGCATCCGTGCTGCGTGCGCGGCCATCACCTCCCCGTACGCTGCTACCCGCTGGCGATGGAACGCGGGCTGGGCGAGCCGCCGCTGGCGCAGGTGGTACTCCCCCTCGCTTGTGAGCAGCCCCTCGCCGAGCACTATCTTCGTGTTCTTGAGGGCGGGCCCCTTCTGGAAGATGCGACTGTTTGTGACCAGCGCGTCCCTTATGTGCTGCGGGTGGCTCAGGAGGACGAGGTCGTACGACGCCAACCGGACGCTTGCGATGTCGCCATGCTCGCGCGCCAGCCGTGTGAACATCCCCAGCGGGTCGCGCCTGTAGTAGAGCAAGGTGGAGGTGCGTATTCTGTACCTCGGTCCGGGCGGGTAGCGCATAGCAGTAATCTCCTGTACAGTATCCAGCCCGCGCCGTTTGGCGCAATCCCTGGCAAGCATCAGTCAGGGCCATACCGGAGTCGCTGTTGGGGTACCCTCTCTGGGGCGGCGGAACCGCGTCCGCTCGCGGAGAGGTAGATGGCACTGACTATAAGCACCGCGCCCACGAAGAAGCCCGGCGAGAGCCTCTCGCCCAGCAGTGCGGCTCCGAGCGCGCCGCCTACAAGAGGTTGGACAAAGAGGTACAGTGACCCGGTCGAAGGTTGGACGTACTCGAAGCCTTTGTTCCATAGGTAGAACGCAGCAGCGGTAGCCAATACCCCCAGGTACAGCACCCCAGCCCAGGTTAGGGGCTCCGTGGGCAAAGAGAACGAAGTGCGCGACCACTGCCAGGCTGCTATTGGCGCAGTGAACAGCACGCCGAAGAGGTTCGCCCAGAGAGTGACGGTGAGCGGGGAGAGTCCTTCGCGGGTTAGCAGCCGTCCCATCACAGTGTACAGCGCCCAGGCCACTGCCGCACCCAGCAGAAACAGGTTCCCGCGCAGCATCCCACCTGAGGACTCACCCGGCAGCCCGATTACCGCGACGACGCCCGCCGAGGCGATGAACAGCGCGGCTACCTTACGCGCGTCCAGCGGTTCGCGGAGTATGCGCCATGCGAACAGCGCGATGAAGGCAGGTGAAGCTGTGGTGAGCAGCGAGCCGAGAGCTGCGCCGCTCAACTCAATACCTAGGAACTGAGTGCCTATCGAGCCCGTGTACCCCACCAGCCCCAGCACCGCCAGCACAGGCAGATCCTCGCGTCGGACCCGCCATCGGCCCGCCCTGCCCGCGACCGCACCAAGCGCGAGTAGCCCCAGCACAAAGCGCATCTCGAGCAGGACCCATGGCGGGATGCGGTCCAGGATTACCTTGCTCACCACGTACATTCCACCCCACAGCGCGGCGGCGGACGAGAGAGCGGCTGGCCCTGCCAGACTCCCCGCGCCAGCAAGTCCCCCTGCACTTCGAGCGCTCGCTTGCTGCGCGCGCCGGGTCACAGTTGGCGGTCCTGGGTTGAAGGTACGTGCTCAGTTGTCATGTGGCTAACTCCTCTGGATGAGACGACATTATCACATATAGATTCTGGTTGGCTTTGGGGCTGGATGCCTGCCTTCAGGTAGCGTGTGGTAGATCCACCCGCGAGCGGAGGGTGAAACACCTGTAGAGACGTTGCACGCAACGTCTGCGTAACGTGCCCACTTCCGCCAACCACCACCTCGAGATCGCCTTGGCTGGCAGTCTCTACGTGAACGAGTGTCCTGCAAGGAGGTACGTATACGTGCCGTCCTCACCCCTCCGTACGCTCCGCCAGGCGCGCCGCATGCGACGCTAACCGGCGTAGCTCCTCGCGCAGCTCGGGCGGGCGGCGCACGACGAGCGGGCAGCCGAGTCCGACAACGAAGTGGGCGAACCAGCCAAGATCCTGCACATAGCATCGCAGCGCCACCCCATCCGCCGTGGCCTCCAGCGCCGCGAGCGCCCTCGGTACATGCTGCCGGGCATCGTCGAGCGATGTCTCCAGCAGCAGCTCCACGTCCCACTCACCTGGCGTGCTTGCGAGCGAAGAGAGCACGTGCTCCAGAACATCGAACTTGGCGGGCGGAGCGAACCTCCGCTCCCCGGGCTCAGCCTCCAGCACCCTGTCGAGCCGGAACACCCGCAGCCCGTCGCGTAGGTGGCAGTACCCAGCGGAGTACCAGAAGCCACCGCGATAGACGAGGCCGTACGGATCGAAGGCGCGCTCCGTCTCCTCCCCGCGCCAGGAGAGGTAGCGGACTCGCAGCGAGCATTGCTCTCTCGCGGCCTGGCTGAACGCGACGACCACGGAGCTCGGAGGCGTTGAGGCGGGTGGGGAACCGTCCCACACCAGAGTCTCCTGCACGGCCTGGACACGCTCGCGCAGGGAGCCGGACATCACACGCTCCACTTTGGCGAGCGCGCCTTCCACCGAGGGCGCGGCGACGCCGAGCCCGAGTTGCTTCGCGGCGAGCATGCTAAGGGTGAGCGCGAGGGCTTCGTCCTCGGTGAACATCAGCGGAGGCAGCTTGAATCCAGGCCGCAGCCTGTACGCCCCGTGACGGCCACGTCCCGCCTCGACCGGTATACCCAGGTCCTGCAGCATCGTAACGTACCGCCGCACCGTGCGGATGTCCACCTCCAGACGCGCTGCGATCTGCGGTCCGCTCATCTGCGCGTGCCCTTGCAACAGCTCCAGCACCGTCAGCACGCGCGTCGTTGGATGGTACAGAGTTATCCTCCTTTTGGGTCATTTACTGCAGGGAGCGCGGAGAGCGCAGTGGTAATGCCTCGCGACCGTCCACTGACCTCCAGCCGCCACATACCGGTGAGCGCGGCTAAACGTCAGCACTTACATCCTGGGTTCCCGGCTCTCTCCACAGCGGAGGATCTCGGTGCATACGCAGAGCTGCTAACAGGAACGATTATGGCCTGTTTCGATGATACGCTCAACCCAGGTGTGGCAAACAGCGATGAAAGGTGGGGGCGATGATTGAGTACAGGGCTGGTGACGTGGGTAACACAGCGTATCTTGCGGCACCGCGGGACGGTGGACCGGGAGTGCTGGTGCTGCATGCCTGGTGGGGGCTGACGCCGTTCTTCAAGGGGTTGTGCGACCGGCTGGCGGGGGAGGGCTTCATCGCGCTCGCGCCCTACCTTTACGGCAACCGCGCGACCGCGGCCACGATAGAGGAGGCTGAGCGACTGGTTGCCGGCATGGACGGCGACCGAACGTACGCGCTGATAACCGCCGCGATAGACCGGCTGCGGTCGTCGGATGGGGTGCAGGGTGAGAACATCGGAGTGGTGGGGTTTTCCCTGGGCGGCGCCTGGGCGCTGCTGTTGGAGGACCACATAAGTGCGGTCGTGACGTTCTACGAGGCAGGCAACCCGGAGAACATCAGTGCCGACGCCTCGTTTCAGGGACACTTCGCGGAGCAGGACGAGTACGCGCCCCCCGAGGACGTACGGCGGCTGGAGGAGGGGCTACGGGCAAAGGGCAGGGAGATAGAAGTCTACACCTACCCCGGCACCGGACACTGGTTCTTCGAGGAGGACCGGCCTGGACACTACAACGCGGACGCGGCGCAGCTGGCCTGGGAGCGCACGGTGAGGTTTCTTCGTGACCGACTCACGTCGGCCGGGAAGGCGTGATACGTGCTTCTCCAACGTATCAAGATGCCGATCTGTGCGGGAGTAACACCGCTACCGGTGCAGCTACAACCCACCTGGCACGGCGAAGTCAAGGTTGGCATAGTAGCTCTACGCCTCCCACTTCTGGCAACTGTATGGCGGTAACAACCGCACAGGGAACGCGACAACGACCGTAGAGACATTGCACGCTACGTCTGCGCAAGCTCTGCACAACGTCTCTGCGGCAACTCTACCTCCATCAAGGGCAACTAGCGAGTGGCCCCAGGCGGCGAAGGTAACCGAGAGGTGGAGGAGACGTAGCACGCTACGTCTCTACGGGTGTACGGTGCTCTGAGAGCAACTTTGAAATCGCCCTGCCCCACCGGATCGCCCAGGCGGATGCCACACTCGAGACCTGGCAGCGAAACCGAACCGTGGCGATGTCATAATGAAGTACCCGACCCAGGAGACAGCCTTTTGATCGCAACCGCCAGCCCGGTACGCACACTCACCCCCCTCCTCGCGCGCCGCCTCGCCATAGCGCGGCAGGGGCTGGCCGGGCCAACCTCGCAGCCGGACCCTGCAGGCATCCTCGACCTCGTGCGCGATCTGGGCTGCCTGCAGATAGATCCTATCAGCGCCGTTGCGCGCAGTCACCTGCTCGTCTTGTGGAGCCGCCTGGGTGCGTACGACCCGGCGCACCTCGACACCCTGCTGTGGAGAGAGCATAGCCTCTTCGAGTACTGGGCTCACTGTGCCTCTATCGTGTTGACGGAGGATTACCCGATCCACAGTGCCGAGATGCGCGCGTACGGCAAGGGCAGCTCAGCGAGTGAAGTCCGGCTGCGGGCGTGGGTGGGGGAGAACGATGCGCTGCGTCGCACCATCCTCTCGGAGCTCGACCTCCACGGCCCGCTGCCCTCGCGCTACTTCGAGGACGAGGCGGTGCGCGGCTGGCCCTCGCGGGGCTGGACCGGCGGGCGCAACGTTGGGCGCATGCTCGACTACCTGTGGAGCAGCGGTCAGATAATGGTAGCCGGGCGCGCGGGCGGACAGAAGCTATGGGACCTCTCGGAGCGTTGCCTTCCGGAGTGGACGCCCCGTCAGGAGCTACCCTGGCGCGAGGTGGTACGCCGAGCCGCTCAGAAGTCCCTGCGGGCGCTGGGGGTCGCGAAGCCGGCTCACATCACACGCCACTACACGCGCGCCCGCTACCCCGCGCTCGCTTCTGTGCTCGCGGAGCTGGAAGCGGAAGGCCGCGTCGTGCGCGTGGAGATGAGAGAGGAAGGTGGGCGGGCGTGGCCCGGCCCGTGGTACGTACACGCCGAGGACATGCCGCTGCTGGAGCAGTTGGAGACGGGCGATGGGTGGGCGCCGCGCACCACGCTGCTCTCCCCGTTCGATAACCTCATCTGCGACCGCGCCCGCACCGAGCAGCTTTGGAGCTTCCGGTACCGCGTCGAGATATACGTACCGAAACACTTGCGCGAGTACGGGTACTACGTCCTGCCCATCCTCCACGGCGACCGTCTCATAGGCCGCATTGACCCCTTTATGGACCGAGCGCGAAGCGTGCTCACCGTCAACGCGGTCTACGCCGAGCCGAATGCTCCCGCTGACGAACACACAGCCAGGGCAGTGGCGGATGCCGTAGCACAGCTCGCCATCTTCCTGGGCGCCGCGGAGATTGAGTACGGTGGCGCGGTGCCGGAAGGGTGGAGGCACGCGCTGCGCTCCTGAGGCAGCGAGCTCAATGCTCCAGCCGTACCGTCAGGTGCGTAGTCTCACGACACCCCTCGAATGTGCCGCGCATACACGCGACACGCTAACATCAAGCCCTTACTGCCCCCATGTAGCTGCGCCCTCGGGGAACTCGCGGCTCTGAACGGGGACGACGCAGAACTCGTTGCCGTTCGGGTCGTGCATCACCCACCAGCCCTGAATCATCTGCTGCCGCCGCGCGCCCAGCGCCTCCAGCCTCGCGACCTCCGCGTCTACATTATCCGTCTCGATGTCGAGGTGGATGCGGCTCTTGCACGCCTTTGTCTCGGGCACCCTCTGGAGGAGAAGGGTGAGTGAGCCAGCCTTCTTCTCCAGCGTCACGTAGGGGTCACCGGGGTCGTCGTTGCGTATGGCCTCGGTGCCGAGCGCACCCGTCCAGAACGCAATACCGGCCTCCATGTCGTGGCAATCTATCACGAGCGCCGTTAGCCTGCTGCGGTGCATGCTCTCTTCACCTCCGTGTGTAACGTCCGGGTGCTTATTCGGCTCGGAAGAGCTCGTCAGGGTACTTGAGGGCGGCATCCCAGTAGATCCAGCTGTGGGCGCCCGCCTCCTCCGCGCCCCTCTTCTGCGCGAGGAACTGAGGCAGGCCGAATGGCTGCCCGAACTGGGTGTCCCTGAACGCGGAGAGGTACGGGCGCACCAGCACGGGCGTCCCCTTCAGCTTCGCCTGCGCCTGCTTTACGCTCCTGTAGATCACCTCGTACGGGTGTGCCGAGGGAATCTGGAACCCAAAGGAGCCTGCCGCGAAGTGGTCCGGGTATATCATCGGGGAGTAGTAGTCCAGGTACGGCGCGAGCCGCTGCACGATCTGGCCCGTTCCCTGCTCGTTGTCGCTAACAACCGTGAGACCGTAAGTGTCCGCGGAGATGAATACCTTATGCGGGCGCAGCCGGCCCTCCGCGTATTTGAGGAATGAGCTGATAGTCTGCGGCCGGTTTACACGTGTGCTCGGCGTCTTGTACTTGACCGAGCTCAGGTCGCCGTCCACCGGGAAGCGCACGTAGTCGAACTGAATCTCGTCTATGCCCGATTCCGCTATCTCCTCAAGAAGGTCACCGAAGTAGTCCCATACCTCGCGGCGGAACGGGTCCACCCACCTGTGCCCCTGGTTGTCCTCCCACACCTTGCCGGCCTGGTTCTGGATAGCGAGGTCGGGCCGCTCGGTGGCGAGGTTAGGGTCACGAAACGTAGTGAAGCGGCCGATGACGTAGATACCGCGCTTGTGGGCGTCGGCCACAACGTCACGCAGGTGGAAGTCCTCGAAGCTCGCGCCCGTCTCCCGCGCGAGCGGCACTTTGCTCGTGAACACCCTGCCATCGTCGTTCTTCACGTTGATGACCATCGCGTTGAGCTCGGTGTCCTCCATCAGTCCGTAGAAACGTTCCCGCACGTCGTCGTCCCCGATGCCCGAGACGTACACGCCCTTGGCGACGAACGGTTCCAGGCGCACGTTACCGTTACCCTCTCCGAGCTTCGCGGTGTGCTTCCTGTAGCCGGGCGCCATGACGGTCAACTCCTGCGCGCCTGGGGAGGCCTGCACACGGTAGCGCCCCCGCGCATCTGTGCGCACCATCGAGTTGCCTGCGTACACCATCGCCTTCGCGAGTGGCTTGCCCGTATGGCTCAGCACAGTACCCGTGTACGCCGCGCCCTCAGCAGGGGCTGCTGCGCCGCCGGTCTCATTCTGAGGGGCCTCGGTGGCTTCGGGAACTTGCGTAGCGACCGGCTGCACCGTTGCCTGCGCAGGCTCAGGCTCAGTAGTCGCCAGCGCGGTGGACTCCGCGGGGGCGGGCGCCGTGCCGTCAGTTTGAGGCACCTCGGTAGCAACGGCTGGCGCGGTGGCCGCCTCCGTCGGCTGCGCGGCGGGCTGCGTCGTTGCGCTCGACGCCTGCTGATTGTTCGCCTGCGAGGGGGCGGTGGCGGCGGGAGTGGTGCGCGAGCTGCCACCGCACGCCGCCAGGAGGACGGCGAGAAGAAGGAGCGAGAGTAGACGGTGCGCGAAGGTCATATAGTTAGCTTCCCCTTTTATGTATCTGGTTCATCACCCCTGATTGGGGGCGCTATGGCAACCGGCAATTCCCGCCTCGCGTGTGGCGCTGGCAGGACCTGGAACGTGGCATTGTAGCCACCCCGAACCACAGGTAGCAAGCAAGGCGAGCCCTCATCCTGTCGGATGACATCAGTTAGTGCAAGTATAAGCATATGGTAGTAACTTTTGATACACTCGTGCCATAGTTATAGCGACTGGAGGATAGTTGATGGCAGAAGCCGTTACGATGGAGAAAGCGGTTGGGGCGCTACAGAAGCACGGCTACCGCATCACGCCCCAGCGCACGATGATACTCGAGTCCCTGCTCGGCGCCTCCGACCACGTCACCGCGGAAGGTCTCTATGAGGACGTGCGCAAGAGCTATCCCCATATCAGTTTCTCTACCGTCTACAGAACTTTGGAGTTGCTGCGCGACTCCGGCCTGATAACGCAGACCGACCTCGGTGGCGGACGATGGCAGTACCACCCGGCGGACAAAGCCGACCACCACCACCTGATCTGTCAGCGCTGCGGGGCGGTAAGCACTGTGCCACAGGAGATCTTCCACGACGTTCACACTCACCTGCAAAAGAAGTACGGCTTCGACGCGCTGATGACGCATTACGCCGTCTATGGTCGCTGCGCGAAATGCAGGGGCGACGGCGATGACAGCGGGACGGGCGAAAGCGAGTAAAGAGAGGGGAGCGCGGCATCGAAGGGATGCTGCAGAGACGTTGCACACAACGTCTCTGCAAAGTTCTGCCCTACCACCAGCCGATACGGTGGCAATAACAAAGGGTGGGCACGCTCGCGCACCCTTCAACAGGCCTTGACTGTTCAGTGTCTGCTATGCGCCTGCGCCCATCATCTGGGTAAGGCCACCATCCGCGAAGTAGCTGCTGCCGGTCACGTAGCTCGACTCCTCCGAGGCGAGGAAGAGCGCCACGTTCGCCATCTCCTGCGGGTCGCCGGGGCGGCCCATCGGGATGCGCTGTATGCTCTGCTCCGCGCTCTGTGGGTCCTCCAGCGACTCGCGGGTCATGGGAGTGGCGATCATTCCTGGCGCCAGGTTGTTGATGCGCACGCCCTGACTCGCGAACGTCTGCGCGAAGCAGCGCGTCACCATGCGCAGGCCGCCCTTAGCGGCGCAGTAGGCCGCGCTCGAGCTGGGGATCTCCTCGTGTACGGAAGTTACGTTCACGATAGAGCCGCCGCCAGTGTTCGTCATGTCCCTGATAGCCGCCTGGGCCAGCACCCACGGACTCACCAGGTCAATGTTGAGCACGCGCTGGAAGTCGTCAACTGGGAGCTGCAGCGGGTCCTCGGCAGCCTCCCCAGTGCCCGCGCAGTTCACCAGCACGTTGATCGGGCCGAACGCCTGCTTCGCCTGCTCGTACAGCTGCTGCGCGTTCGCCGGGTCGGCGAGGTCCGCCTGGAGCACCTGTGCCTGCCCCCCCGCCTGCTGTATCTGGGTCGCCGTCTGCTGCGCGCCCTGCTCGTCGTTGCCGTAGTGGACTACCACGTTCGCACCCTCGCGACCGAACGTGATCGCTATCGCCTGGCCGATACCGCTGTCGGCGCCTGTCACGAGCGCGTTCTTACCCTGTAGCTTCGGCATACATCCCTCCTGTTATTCGTGAAAACCGCACAAGCAGAAGGTGCAAATGATGTGCCAGGTACACGTCGTCCTCCCGCGGGCGCGCGTTGTGCTATCCTAGCGCCACCTGCCTGTAGAGGCGCGCTGTGCCCTTCTCATATAAAGCCTCCGAAAGGGGAGAGATATGCCGAAGATCACCTTCATCGGTGCGGGAAGCGCCGTATTTACCCGCAACCTTCTCGGCGACATCCTCACGTACCCCGAGCTGGACGGCAGCCGCATCTGCCTGATGGACATTGATGAGGGGCGCCTGAAGGTGGTGGACGCGCTCGCCAACAAGATGGTCGTCCAGCGGAAGTCCCACGCCACCGTGGAAAGCACTACCGACCGCCGGGAGGCCCTGCGCGACGCGGACTACGTTATCATCACGATCCAGGTCGGCGGACTGGACGCTTACGAGATGGACATCGAGATACCCCGCAAGTACGGCGTGGAGCAGTGCGTGGGTGACACGCTCAACCCCGGCGGCGTCTTCCGGGGGCTGCGCCACCTCGCGGTCATAGAGGAAGTAGCCCGCGAGCTGGAGGAGGTTTCGCCGAACGCCCTCATCCTTCAGTACACGAACCCGATGGCAATTATCTGCTGGGCGCTCGCGAAGACATCGAGCGTCAGAAGCGTCGGCCTCTGCCACAGCGTGCAGGGCACCTCAAAGCAGCTCGCCCGCTACGTGGGCGCCCCCTACGACGAGGTGACGTACTGGGTAGCGGGCATCAATCACGTCGCGTGGTTCCTCCGCTTTGAGTGGAACGGGCAGGACGCCTACCCCATCCTGCGTGAGAGAATGGAAGACCCCGCCATCTACGGCGAGGAGCCCACCCGCTTCGATCTCATGCGCCACTTCGGGTACTTCGTCACGGAGTCCAGCGGACACGCCTCGGAGTACTACCCGTACTTCCGCAGAAGCCAGCAGGAGATAGAGGGGCTCGTGCAGAAGTTCACCGACCCGAAGAACGCCTGGTTCGACTTCGGCAGGACCGGCGGCTACCTGCGCCACTGCCTGGAGGAGCGCGACAGATACTATCCCGACATCGAGAGACAGCTCGCAGATGGTGTCGAGATCCCCATCAAGCGCTCCGACGAGTACGGGGCAGGCATCATGCACTCCATCGAGACGAATACCCCGCGCCACATCAACGGCAACGTGATGAACACGGGCCTGATCACGAACCTGCCGGACGGCTGCTGCGTGGAGGTGCCGTGCCTCGTGGACAGGACGGGCATCAACCCCTGCCACGTCGGGATGCTTCCGCCGGCGGTCGCGAACGTCACCCGCCGTAACGTGGACGTGCAGGAGCTCGCGGTCCTGGGCCACGTTCACCGCGACAGGGAGCTCATCCGCCAGGCGATCAAGCTCGATCCGCTGACGAGCGCGGTATGCACTCTGGAGCAGATTGACGCGATGACGAACGAGATGTTCGAGGCGCAGGCGAGATGGCTGCCGCAGTTCACAGGCGGACTGATCGCCGCACCCGCGGGTGGCCCAGGCACGGGAGGGTAGGGAGTTACTTGCCACGGAGTACGCGGTGAACAACCAGACAACGGGAGGTGTTGCGCGTGGACCGTATGCAGCTGGCGCGTCTTAGCAGGTGGGCCGAGATCCTCCTGACAGTGTTACTACTCGCGGTGGTGGTACAGCAGTGCGCCTCGTTCGCCGCGGAGGGCAGGAACGCTGCCCCATCCCTGACGCCCGTGTTCCTGGTGGGCGGGCTGCTGTGGCTGCTCTCCGGGCTGCGCAACTGGCTCCTCGCCGCGGAGGTCGCCAAACTCAACAGCGCGAGAAGTGGTCGCTCCTCGGGGCTCGCCCTCCTGGGCAGGCGTTACAGGGACCCTGCGGTGCTCACGCGCACCGGCAAGGTCAACGTCGTGCTCGGAGCGTTGTGGATCGCGCTCGCGTTTCTCAACACATGAGCCATGGTACCACTGCTCGCAGGGCAGGCTTCATGCGAATCTATATCTCCGGCTGCCCTGGAGACGGCATTTTGAAGTAGGTTGAATCAGGAGGGAAGCATCCGTGGAAAGAGCGCGAATAGGGATTATTGGATGCGGGTCAATGGCGAGCTACCACGGGCGGAGGTTTGTGCAGGACGTGCCGGAGGCTCAGATCGTCGCACTTGCCGACCCCTCGGAAAAGAGCATAGACTCGTTCTTGTCGAAAGTCTTCAATGATGGAACTCGACCGGAGGCCACGTTCGCGGACTATAGGGAGATGCTGGCACAGGTGCCGCTCGACGGTGTGGTGATCGTCAGTCCGCACTCCCACCACTTTCAGCAGGCTATGGACGCTATCAGCGCGGGCTGCCACGTGCTGGTCGAGAAGCCCATGGTCGTCAACACCGCGGACGCGCAGACACTCATCGAGCACGCTCGCGCGCACAACCGCGTACTCTCCATATCCTTTCAGGGCCCGCATACCAAAGAGTTCAAGTACGCCCGCGAGGTCATCTCCCGTGGCGACCTCGGCGAGATCAGCCTGGTGACGGGTGTGTGCGCCCAGCCGTGGATCTCGGCCACCAGAGGGACGTGGCGGACACAGCCGGAGCTGTCGGGCGGCGGCAACCTGTACGACAGTGGCGCGCACATGTTCAATGCGATGCTCTATCTCACCGGCCTTGCCGCGACGGAGGTGTTCGCGTTCATAAACAACAAGGGCGAGCAGGTGGACGTGAGCGCGAGCGTCGCCATACGCTTCACGAAGGGGGCGCTGGGCACAGCCGCTGTAAGCGGTGACGCGAACGTGTTCGAGCAGGGCATCTACATACAGGGCACGCGCGGCGCCATCAAGACCAGCATCTACGGTGGTGGGACCGTCGAGCACTGGCAGGAAGGCAAGAAGGTGGAGAACCCATCCTTGCCCGCCGGAGACACTCCCCAGAACAACTTTATTGACTGCATTCTCCACGGCGCGACCACTTCCACGCCGCCGCTGCTGGGTCTGCGCCAGGCGCGTCTCATGGACGCCATCTACGAGTCAGCCCGCACCGGCGCGATGGTGTCCGTCGTAGCAGACACGGAGGAGCAGTAGTCCCGCGCATGGAGGTCGCGACGCTGTCGCGGCGGCTGCCGGGTTCTGAAACATCTTTTGCACCAGAAACGAGATTTGGGACTGCAGGTGGGAACTGCTCGACAGGGAGGGGGACGTGCCGGGGTGGCCGAAACCCAGGTGCGAAACGGACCACGGATTGGACCTCGGCAGATGGCTGAATTTATTGGAAGCCAGGCTCGAGCGTAACTTCAGGCTCTCGGTCGGCCTCTTCCTGACGGCCGTGTTCTTGGTCGTGGCTATCCCGCTCTGCATTCGGGAAGAGATGGACGCCACGAGGATGAGCGCCCGCGCCGAGGTGGATTTCGTCAAGGTGGAGCGAGAAAGTCCTGCCTTCTACGAGATACGCTACGACTACACAGTCGGCGGACGCCGTTACGATGGGGCGTGGCACGCGAGGGCCGCGCACTATAGGGGTGAGAGCCCCACTAAGGTGTGCTACGATCCGGACAAGCCGGAGGATTCGACGCTCAGCTTCTCTATGCATCCGTGCAACGGGTCGGCAGTCCGGTAGCTCGGGGCGTCCCGATGTACGAGTTCAGGCTTGGGGGAGTGAGGAGTTGGCGGCAGGGGCGGAGGGCATTGAGGCCTCGCACCGCCCACGTCGAGAAGAGCGTCGAGAGCGCCATCTTCGTCTCGGTGCCCTCCGGCGAGCGCGTGCCCCCGTTGATCTTGCGGGTCGTGACCAGGTGCCGCAGGTCCCGCTCCGCGGCGTTCGCGGGCTAGAGCCACACACCAGTCGCGTAGTGCGCCCTGGGTATACTTCGTGCGCGCCTCTGTGGCATCACAAGCCGAGCTGACAGGAGACAAAGATGGCAGTAGAGACCGCAACACTATCGCACTACGTCGCCGGGGAATGGCTCTCGACTTCTGAGGGAGAGCACACCGTGGACGTGAACCCCTCGGACGCGAGGCAGGTGCTCGCGCATGTGCCGCAGGCAGGGAAGGAGACCCTTGACCGCGCGGTGGAGGCAGCCACAACCGCTTTCAGGCCGTGGAAGCGGGCGACGGGGCAGGCGCGCGCTAACGTGCTGCACGCCGCAGCGAACCTGCTTGCCCAGCGGCGAGATGATCTGGCGCGGGTGATGGCCGAGGAGGTGGGCAAGCCGCTCGTCGAGGCCGGGCTGGAGGCGGACCGCGGCGTGATGATCCTGCGCTACTTCGCGGAGGAGGCCGTGCATCCGAACGGCGCCGTCATCCCCGCGCAGCAGGAAGGCAGCCTCCAGTTCACGATTCGCCAGCCGCTCGGTCCCGTAGCCGTAATCAGCCCGTGGAACTTCCCGCTCGCCATCCCCCTGTGGAAGATAGCCCCCGCCCTCGCGTACGGCAACACAATCGTATGGAAGCCCGCGGAAGTGGCGTCCCTCACCGCCCACCGCATAGCCGAGGTGTTCCACGAGGGGGGGCTCCCCGAGGGCGTGCTGAACCTCCTGCTCGGCAAGGGCTCCGTCCTCGGCGACGCGCTAGTGGGGCACGAGGGCATCCGGGGCGTGACGTTCACAGGCTCCGACGGCGTCGGCGCGCGGATAGCCGAGTCCGCGGTGAAGCGCAATATCAAGTACCAGCTCGAGATGGGCGGCAAGAACGCCGCGCTTGTGCTTGCCGATGCGGACCTCGACCACGCGGCGCAGCTCGTCGCCGGGGGCGCGTTCCGCTTCGCGGGGCAGAAATGCACCGCGACCAGCCGCGTCATCGTCACGAACGATGTAGTAGACACTTTCGTAGACAAGCTGACGCAGGAGATCAAAGCACTGCCGCTTCTACCCGCCACCGACCCGAAGAGCGCCGTCGGCCCCCTCATTACCTCCGGCTCGCGCGACAACGTACGCCGGTACTCCGAAGGAGGCGCGACGGAGGGCGAGGTCGTGCTAGGCGGCGGCGTGCCATCGGGACCGGAGTTTGAGGAGGGGTACTTCTGGGAGCCCACCCTTATCGTCGGCGTATCGCCCGACGCGCCGGTCGCACAGGAAGAGGTGTTCGGTCCCTTGCTCGTCGTGGAGCGCGCCTCCGACATCGGAGAGGCTATCGAGATAGCGAACGGCACGAAGTACGGCCTCAGCGTCTCCCTCTTCACGCGCGACATAAATACGGCGCTGGAGTACATCAACGAGATAGACTGCGGGATGGTCCGTGTCAATGGCGACACGACGGGCGTGGACCCGCACGCCCCGTTTGGCGGCATGCGCGGCTCCAGCTCCCACTCCCGCGAGCAGGGCCCTGCCGCTGTGGAGTTCTTCACGGAGATCAAGACCGTCCAGATCAACACCGCAGGGCAGGGCGGCAAGAAGCTGTAGGGACGCCTCCCCGCGCCTACCCACCGAACCAGACACACGGAAGTCGCATGACTGCAGGGGCGGGTCCCCGTGCCCGCCCTCCCAACTATGGAAACCACATGACGCAGATCAGTACAGAACAGCAACAACTCTATGCCCCCGGCCCGCAGCGCACCTTCAGCGGCGAGGCCGGGGCGGCTGCGTTCCTACTGGGTGGCATCGGCGCCGGCAATGTCTCCCTCGGCAGCCGGGGCGAGTTCCGCGACTGGGAGATATTCAACCGCCCCGCCAAAGGCCACACCCTGCCCAACACCTACTTCTGTATTCGCGCTCAGGAGCAGGGCGAGGCCCCTGTCGCGAAAGTGCTCGAAAGCAGGCTGCGGCCCCCTCATACGGAGTCGCACGGCTACCACCAGAGCACCGCCGCGGGCCTGCCCCGGCTCGCGGAGTCCCGCCTGCGCGGGGAGTATCCCTTTGCGTGGGTACAGTTCGAGGACCCCGACCTCCCCGTGGAGGTGAGCCTGGAGGCGCACACGCCGCTCATCCCCCTGAACGCGGAGGACTCAGCCATCCCCGGCGCGTACCTGACGTACACCGTGAGGAACAGATCGAGCCGCCCAACGGACATCAGCATCGCGGGTTCGGTCATTAATCCGGTGGGCGGTGTCGAGCACGGCCAGTTCGGCCACCCACACGTGCCGGACGGCGGCGGCCGCAATCTCAACGAGTACCGGGAGGGGGACGGGTTCTCCGGTCTCTTCCTGCGCTCTCTCGCGTTCGAGCCGGGTGACCTGCGCTACGGCGACGCTTGCCTGGTGGCGCAGGGCGGCCCCGCCACTTACAAGCGCGTCTGGCGGCGCTCCTCCTGGGCGCACGAGTGGCTGGAGGAGTTCTGGGAGGACTTCTCCTCCGACGGCCGCCTGGAGGACCTGGGAATCGACACCCCATCGGAAGAGGGACAGACGGACACCGGCTCGCTCGCGGTCTCGGCCACTCTCGCGCCGGGAGAGGTCAGGGCCTTCGCCTTCATCCTCGCGTGGTACTTCCCAAACCGCGTGAACGGCTGGAGCGACAAGGTGCGCGTGCGGCGCGAAGGGCAAGAGGTGGTCCGCAACCACTACGCCACCCGCTTCGGCAGCTCTTGGGATGTTGCCGCGTACCTCATTCAGAACCGGGAGCGCCTTGAGCGCGGCGCCCGCGCGTTCCATGACGCGCTCTTCAGCAGCACGCTCCCGCCGTACGTGCTCGACGCTGTAGCGAGCAACATCACCGCGCTGCGCAGTACGACCTGCTTCTGGCTGGAGGACGGCCGCTTTCTCGGCTACGAGGGGTGCTTCGACGAGGCGGGCTGCTGTGATGGCACCTGTACCCACGTCTGGAACTACGCGCAGACCGTTGCATTCCTCTTCCCGCAGCTCGAGCAGAACATGCGCCGCACTGAGTTCCTGGAGGAGACCGCCCCTGACGGCGAGATGAAGTTCCGCGCCCGCCGGATGTTCGAGTCCGTGTGGGACCACCAGGCCGCAGCCGATGGGCAGCTTGGCACCGTGATGCGAGTCCTCCGTGAGTGGAAGCTTACCGGCGATGACGAGTTCCTGCGCCAGCTATGGCCCCACGTTCAGGCTGCCCTGCGCTACGCCGTGAGCTACTGGGACACGGACGGCGACCTCGTGCTCGACGGCGAGCAGCACAACACGTACGACATCGAGTTCTACGGCCCCAACCCGCTCACCGGGGTGCTCTTCCTCGGCGCTCTCCGCGCCGCGCAGGAGATGGCCGCCTATCTCGGGGACAACGAAAGCGCGCGACGGTACGCCCAGGCATTCGAGCACAGCGCCCCGCGCCTGGACGAGCTATGCTGGAACGGCGAGTACTACGTGCAGCGGCTGGAGGACGTGGACCGCTACCCGTACCAGCACGGCGTAGGCTGCCTCTCCGACCAGTTGCTCGGCCAGCAGCTCGCGCACGTGTACGGTCTCGGGTACCTGCTTCCCCCTGAGCGCGTCAAGGCGGCATTGCAGGCCGTATACCGGCACAATTACAGGACGAACTTCACTCACCACGTCAACTGCCAGCGGACGTACGTGCTGAACGACGAAGCGGGGCTCCTGGTCTGCTCGTGGCCCCACGGTGGGCGCCCGAAGGTGCCCTTTCCGTACTCGGACGAGGTATGGACGGGGATGGAGTACCAGGTCGCCACGCACCTAATCTATGAGGGGCTGGTAGACGAGGGACTGTCTATCGTCCGGGCCGCGCGCGACCGGCACGACGGCGTGCGCCGCAACCCGTGGAACGAGGTGGAGTGCGGCAACCACTACGTTCGCTCGATGGCGAGCTGGGGCCTGCTCGTTGCCCTCACCGGCTTCTCCTTCAATTTGCCGAGAGGGGAGGTAGCGTTCGACCCCGCCATCAACGCGGACGACTTCACGACGTTCTGGAGCACGGGCCGTGCCTGGGGCACTTACTCCCAGCACAGAGATCCCGCGACAGGAGAGTGGGAGATAGACGTTCAGGTACTGTACGGGAACGCCTCTGTTCTGAGCGCACGCGGCACCGGCAGGGAACGGATGTTGAGGGACGTGCAGGTGTAAGGTGACGCAGCACAGGCCCTGCCTGTGCCACCCTGAACACAGCGAAGGAGTTCTGCAGTTGTGACCAGCCATAATATGTGTGAGATGACTCGCAAGTTCGGAATGACATGTGCTACCCGCCAGACGCAGACAGTATGATCACGCTGAACTGAAGGAGAGGCCAGTGTTCGTGCACGAGCTATATAGACACATCAACGAGGCTCAGTCGTGAGGGCCGTTGTCATCAAGCAGCCAGGCGAGGCGGGACTGACTGACATGGAGCCGCCGAGCGTCGGGCCGGAGGAAGTGCTGATACGGTCGCACGGAGCCGGGATCTGTGGCAGCGACGTGGAGTTGTACCAGGGCACGCGCCCCGCCGACTACACCCGCTACCCCGTGGTGCCCGGTCACGAGTGGAGTGGGGCCGTCGCCGAGGTGGGTGAGCGGGTGCGCGGGCTGAAGCCAGGGGATAAGGTGGTCTCCGAGGGCTTCGTGTACTGCGGCCTGTGCGACAACTGCCACAACGGGCTGACAAACCTCTGCGAGGCCGGGTACAACGAGGTTGGGTTCACCCGTCCCGGAGGCTTCGCGGAGCTCGTGGCCGTCCCCGCCCGCCTCGTACATAAGCTGCCCCCTGAGGCCGACCTCTCCCAAGCCGCGCTGCTGGAACCCACGAGCGTCGCCGCGGACAGCTTCCTTCGCTGCCAGCCCAGGCCGGGTGACACCATTGTCGTGATAGGCGACGGTGCGATAGGCCAGCTCGCGGTGCATCTTGCGCGCCTGCACAGCCCCGCCGCCATCGTGCTGGTTGGTTCCCGTGATGCACGACTGGAGCTCGGAAGGAAGATGGGCGCGACCCACACCGCAAACTACCACCGCGACGACCCTGCGGCGATGGTGCGCGACCTCACAAGTGGGCGCGGTGCGGACTGGGTGTTCGAGGGCGCGGGCAAAGCGCAGGCCGTCGAGCAGGCGTTCGCGCTGGCGAAGCGGTCAGGAGTAGTCGCGCTGCAGGGCATCGCGGGTGAGGGCGCGAGCCTTGCCATAGACCCCGATATGTTTGCCCTCAAGCACCTTACCGTGATAGGCACGTTCGGCGCGAACTCCGCCGCGTGGACGTACGCCGTACAGCTGTTCAGCGCAGGCCTCCTGCGGCTTGCCCCGCTCATCACCCATCGCTATGCCCTGCCGGAGTACCAGACCGCGCTCGACAAGCTCGTCTCCAAGGAACCCGGCACGCTGAAGATACTCGTTACCCACAACCATCCGCAAGGAGCCGCCCGATGACGACCATGCCGTCCGCAGAAGAGATAAAGGCCGAGGTAGCAGCCACCCAGCCAGCCGAGGGAACCGTCGCGCTGTGGTGGCTGGGCCAGGCGAGCGTGCTACTCAAGGGGGCGGGCGCGGCCGTGTACATAGACCCGTTCTTCTCGCAGATGCCCGAGCGCCTGGTGCCCCCACCGTTCACGCCTGAGGATGCCCCGCCCGCGGACCTCGTCCTCGTCACACATGACCACCTTGACCACCTCGATGACAACACCCTGCCCGGCCTCGCGCAGAGCTCGCCAGACGCGCGCTTCGTTGTGCCCGCCCCGAAGGTGTCGCGGTTGACCGGGCTCGGCATACCGCTGGAGCGAGTGGTCAGAGCCGTGGCGGACGAGCCGCTGGACCTCGGCAACGGGGTCGGGCTGGTGCCCGTGCCCGCGATGCACGCCTTTCGCACGCCCCCTGCAATCTACGACTTCGAGCGTGACGAGGACGGACATCACACGTACCTGGGCTACGTGATAGACTTTGGCGGCGTTCGTGTCTACCACGCGGGCGACACGCTCGTCTACGACGGCATGGTGGAGCGGCTGCAGGCCCTTCGTGTAGACCTGGCGCTCCTGCCCATCAACGGCCGCGGCTACTTCCGGGAGCACTCGGATATCGCCGGCAACACGGATGAGCGCGAGGCGGCGCAACTGGCCGCGGAGGCTGGCGCCAGGGTTCTCGTCCCCATCCACTACGACATGTTCGCCGCAAACCTCGGGCGCCCCGGCGTGCTCGTCGAGTACGTCCGTGAGAGGCACCCCGAGCTTACGTGCGTCGTGCCCGCCCACGGCAGGCGGTTCATATATGCTGGATAGGATGCCTTCGCCTCCTCCGAACACCGGCCCGCGTGCTAGGGCATGCCACTTGCGCACCACGGAAGCTGCGTAAGGGGGCAAGCTGACAGATGGCCACCACGGTATGCCTGGTCAGGCACGGGCAGACGGATGCGAACATCGATCACAGGCTCCAGGGCCGCGAGGATCGCCCCCTGAACGAGAGGGGCATAGCGCAGGCGCGTCTCAACGCGGAGCACCTCGCACAGGAGAGGTGGGACGTGCTGGCGACTAGCCCCACGTGGCGCGCTGTGCAGACGGCACGCATAATCGCCGAGCGCCTGGGGATGCCTGAGTCCGAGATACTGCCGATGCGCGAGTTCGAGGCCCGCGAGCCCGGCGAGGCGTACTACATGACAGCGCGAGAGATCGAGGAGCGCTGGCCTGACGGCGATGTGCCGGGCGCGGAGTCCCGCGAATCGGTTCGGGAACGAATGAAGCAGGGGCTCCTCCACCTTGTGGAGCGATATCCGGGCAAGCGAATCATCATCGTTTCCCACCGCGAGGGCATCAACGGGTTGCTGTGGCTCGTGTCGAATGGTGAGATAGGCACGGGAAAAACACAGTTAGGTAACGGGTCCATCAGCACGATTCAGCATCAGGACGGTAAGTGGGAGATCCTTTCGCACAACGTGCGACCGGAAGAGTAATACAGAGTCCGGGTAAAGGCTACAGTCATGACAGTATGAGTGGCTCCTCCTTGCTCACAAGGGCTCTGAGCGTAGCCACGGGATGACCACTAGCAGGCGCTGGAGCGGGGCTGGCATTACCCCAACTGATCCGCTGTCAGATGCGACATGGTGTTGTACGACTCGATCTGCCATCCGCCCCCTTCGTAGCGGATGAAGCTGACAGAGCCGATCCCAGGCTGCGCCACCGCGAGCGTCTCCCCTCCTGGCAGTGACGCAACCGTGTTTCGGATCACCTCTCTGTGAGTAACAACCAGTATCCTCTTTCCGGGATGGTCTTGGTGAAGCGCGTTCAGCCCCTTCGTGGAACGCTTTGCCACATCCGGGCGCGCCTCCGCGCCGGGAACGTTCCCATCGGGAAAGCGTGCCGCTATCTCCTGCTGCGTCAGTCCGATGGCCGCGCCAGGGCCGCGCGCTTCGAACTCCTGCATCTGGAGGATGTGCTCCATCGCCAGGTGTTCGGCGATTATGTACGCCGTCTCCAGCGCGCGTATTACAGGGCTCGATACTATCAGGTCCCACCTGTAGCTGGCCAGGAAGATCGCGCTCTGCCTCGCCTGTTCCCGCCCCCGCGCGTTCAGCTTGATGCCTTCCCGGCCCTGCAGCCTGCCCGCAGAGTTCGAGTCCGTCTCCCCGTGCCTTAGCAGCCCCACCCTGGTGACCATCCAATACTCCGTAGATCGAGGAATCACGAATCGGTTACATTATCTTACAGCCCGCCAGCGCGTAGTGGTAATCGCACGACGCAACAAGCACGGGCGGTTGGCGAGGATCTGTGTTTGGGTGTTCCCGATGGTGGTATGAGGGGCACCCACGTACAAGGACCACGTCTGACTCGTAAGCCGGGTATAATGCGGTCCCATAAGCTGGCTACAGAGCCAGGGAGCCGTGGCACGACGCAGCGAGCCGCCGTGTCCTGACCAGACCCCGAACACGAACACACATTGAAGGCAAGCGCTGAGCTGTCAGGCGCTATGCCCTAGCGAGATGCGAAGGAGAGCGAGCTTATGGACGCAACGAGACGCTTCCTGGAGGGGCTGGGACTGCCGCCCGGCGATGCTCACGGCCTGCCGACAAGCCCGAAGCGCTTCCCGGATGGGGCGCAGTACCGGGTCGAGCTTCCCAGCACGGAGGGGCCGGAGGCGCTCGCGGCGATTATCGAGGAGATGGACCGCTACGACATCACCATCCACCGCGTCTCTCAGGGCAGCGGCGTGATGATGATGACCGACGAGGAGATAACCGAGATGACCCGCCTCGCAGCATCGCGCGGGATGGAGGTCAGCCTCTTCGCCCGCCCCAACGCCGCGTGGGACACGGGGGCGATGGCCGTATCAAGCGCGGGAAGGACCGTCGGGCCACGGCTGCGCGGGCAGGAGCAGCTCGTCCACTGCCTGGAGGATGTCAGGCGCGCGGCGTCCCTCGGCGTCCGCAGCGTGCTTCTGGCGGACGAGGGCGCGCTCTGGGTTGCGGGTGAGATGAGAAAGAGGGGCGAGCTTCCCGCCGACATGCAGTTCAAGATGAGCGTGATGATGGCCTCCGCCAACCCCGCCTCCATACGGCTGATGCAGGACCTCGGTGCGGACACGTACAACGTTCCCACAGACCTCACGCTCGCGCAGATCGCCGCCGTCCGCCAGGCCGTGGACATCCCGCTCGACGTGTACGTGGAAGCGCCCGACGACATCGGCGGCTTCGTGCGGCAGTACGAGATACCGGAGCTCGTGCGCGTCGCTGCTCCCGTGTACATAAAGTTCGGCCTGCGCAACGCGCCCAACATCTACCCCGCGGGCGCGCATCTTGGAACCGCCTCCGTCCTACTCTCCCGCGAGCGCGCCCGCCGCGCAAAGCTCGGCCTCGACCTCCTCGCTCGCTACTACCCGGAGGCTGTGGGGTCCAAGCCGGGCGCGCAAGGGCTGGCGCTGCCGGCGCTCGAAGGCATGCCCCAACCCGTGTAGGGGCAGGTCCCCGTGCCTGCCCTCTCCGTCGCAAGTCTGTCAGACAGCAGTAGTGGCGCAGACATTCCTGTCTGCGATAGAAGGTGTAAGAACATTATGAAGATCGTAGATGTCAAGACCCACGTAATGAGCACCGCCTGGCGCAACCTCACCTTCGTGCGCGTCCTTACGGACGAGGGACTGGAGGGCGTGGCCGAGGCGCGCATGGTCAACCACACGGACGCGCTCCTCGGTTATCTGGAGGAGACCGTCCCCAACCTCGTGCTCGGGCGCGACCCGCAGGACATCGAGGGCCTGGTCCAGACCATGTACCGCCATCCCTATGGGCGTATGGGCGAGGTTGGCATGTCCGGCATCGCCATGATCGAGATCGCGTGCTGGGACATCATCGGCAAGATGCTCAACCAGCCCGTGTACAAGCTGCTCGGCGGCGCGGTCCGCGACAAGATAAAGGCGTACGCGAACGGCTGGTACACCGTCGAGCGCACCCCCGAGGAGTTCCACGCGGCTGCGAAGCGCGTGGTCGAGCGTGGCTACAGGGCTCTGAAGTTCGACCCGTTCGGCGCGGGCTTGTACGAGATGGAGCGCGCAGAGAAGGTAAAGGTAGTGGCGCTCGTGGAGGCTGTGCGCGATGCCGTCGGCCCTGAGGCTGAGATCCTCATCGAGATGCACGGCCGCTTCAACCCCGCGACCGCCATAGAGATGGCGCGCGAGCTGGAGCCGTTCAAGCCGTCGTGGGTCGAAGAGCCCGTGCCCCCCGAGAACCTCGCCGCGCTCAAGAAGGCAGCCGAAAAAATAAATGTCCCGGTAGCCACGGGCGAGCGCATCCACACTCGCTACGAGTACCGCCAACTCTTCGAGCTTCAGGCCGCGGACATCATTCAGCCCGACATCACACACTTCGGCGGCCTGCTTGAGACGAAGAAACTCGCCGCGCAGGCGGAGGTTTACTACATACTCGTCGCGCCCCACAACGTTGGCGGCCCCGTCTCCACCGCCGCGAACCTCCACTTCGCTGCCTCGACCCCGAACTTCAAGATACAGGAGCACTTCAACGACTTCGCGGAGGACTGGGTGAAGGCCGCCGCGCCCGGCAACCCCGAGGTAGTGGATGGCTACTTCGCGCTGCCCCAGGGCCCCGGACTCGGCGTAACGCTCGACGAGTCCGTGCTCGAGGAGCACCCGCGCAAGCACGTCTTCTTCAACCTCTTCGAGGAGAACTGGCACCACCGCCAGGCGCAGCGCACTGTAACCGCAGGGCGCGCGGAGGTCACGGAGACAGCTTGAGTACTGGTCGCGGTGGACCTGTCATTCTGAGGCGTGCGAAGCGTCCCCCTGCACTGGGGGGACGCGCCTTCCAGCAGGCGTCGCTCTCGCTCAGGATGACAGGTACACGACTGAGCGACGTGCCCCCTGATGAAGCCCAAACTCGTCAAGATACAGTCGGAGAACAACGACTTCCAGTACGTCGAGACGCTCAAACGGAACCGGACGAAGAGACAGAGGAGCGGGGAGTTCTTCATCGAAGGCGTCAGGCCCATCAACCTGGCCCTGCGGCACGGCTGGACAGTCAGTGCGTTCCTCTATTCCCGAGTATCTTGAGTGCGCTTAGGGAGCCTCTGCGAGGTATTCGAAGAAGGAA
>JADDPP010000241.1 GCA_016781845.1 Rubrobacter sp. | reverse complement strand
CCTCTTAGCTTGCCACCTCTCTCAATCCTTCTGCAACCTGCTGTAAATCGAATTGCAGGTGACACGCCGGGCAAAAAAGGACAGGCTCGTACCCAGTGGTTGGAATGCGCGTTCGGCTAGCGCATCCTTGTGAGCGCTTGCAGGGCGGAGTTGTGGCCGGCAAGGACGAGTTTGTCCTGTGGCGCAAGCGGGTCGCTGTCCGCCACGGCCACCATTCTGCCCGCTCGGAACACGCCTAGCGCGGTCAATCCAGATTGCCTTTCCACGTCGGCGAGGTTTGTACCTACCCACGACCCGACCTCGATGGCAACAACGCTCACCGTGGCATCAAGGCGCAGATAGTCTACGAGGTGCCGGTTCAGCAGGCGGTACGCGGCGTGCTCGCCCGCTTCCTCTTCTGGGAAGATAACGCGGTGGGCGCCGGTGAGCTGCAACACCTGGACCTGCTCCCAACTGACCGCCTTTGCAAGGATATATGGGACCCTCACCTGCTTGAGACGCAGCGTGGTCAGGACGCTTGCTTCGAAGTGTGTGCCTATCGCGACCACAGCGGCCTCGAACTGTTCGATGTCTATGGCGCGGAGGACGTCGAGGTCAGTGGCGTCGCCCTGCACGACATGGGTGATCTCGGTCTTGAGGTCCTCGCAGAGGCGCTCGTTGAGGTCAATGCCGAGCACCTCGTGGCCGAGGCCGTACAGCGTGCGCGCCACGCTCGATCCGAACCTGCCGAGTCCCGCGACCAGATACTGCTGCTTCATTACGAGCACCTCAGTGATGATTGATGAGTCATAGGCGACGAGGCACCCCGGCCCGCTGCTCATCACCCATCACTCGTTGCTCTATCCTACCCTATCGGTATGCGTTCCACCGGGTAGCTGATGGGCTCGGGCTCCTCGCGGGCTACCAGCGCGGTGACGAGGCTTAGCGGACCGATGCGTCCCCAGTACATCGTGAAGGTGATTATTAGCAGGCCGGCAGTGGAAAGGGTCGGAGTAAGGTCGAGGGTTAGCCCGACTGTGGCAAACGCGGACACCGTTTCCCACAACAGCCGCTTATACGGCGCGTCCTCCACGGCGGACAGCACAAGGGAGATCAGCCCCACAGCCATCACAGCCACGGTTGTAACCGTCATGGCTTTGTACACGGTTTCGGGCGCCAGCCGCCTCCCGTACACGTGTATCTTCTCACGGCCTCGCAGGGTGTCCCACACGGCCGCCATGAGCACGCCGAAGGTGTTCGTCTTGATACCCCCACCCGTGCTTTCGGATGACGCGCCGATAAGCATGAGCGCCATAGAGATCACCTGTGTGGTGGCGGCCAGGGCGGATGGAGCGATCATGGCTATTCCCGCAGTCCGCAGCGTGACGGAGGCGAAGAACGCCGCGATCAGTTTGCGGCCGACGGGTAAGGGGCCGAGCGTCTCGGGATTCGACCATTCTATAAGGGCATACGAGAGAGTCCCTACCAACAGGAGCGAGGCGGTCACGGTGAGTATGAGCTTGGTGTACATGCTGAGCCGCCGGTGAGCGCGGTATCGAGCGAGCTCGGCCAGCACGGGGAACGATATGCCGCCGAGTATGATCAGGGAAGCGACAACGAGGTTCACGTACACGTCCGTGCGATACTCCGAGAGTCCTACGAATGGGCGCTCCACGGAGCCGAAGATGTCGAACCCGGCGTTGCAGAACGTAGATATGGCCTGAAACAGCGATAGCCACAGACCCCGTTGCAGGCCATACTCCGGAACGAAGCGAGCCGCAAGCAGTACGAATCCCACCGCTTCTATGGCGAGGGTGACTCGGAGGATATAGGCGCTCAGTGCGAGGACACCGCCCATCTCGCCAGTTCCCAGGGACTCCTGTAGCAGCAGCCGTCCTCCGAGTCCCACATCGCGACGGGTGAAAGCAAACACAATTACAGAGGCCGATGCGAAGCCGACACCGCCAAGCTGGATCAGGCCGAGGATAACGACCTGGCCGAAGACGGAGAAGTGCGCTCCAGGGTCCAGCGGAGTGAGCCCCGTGACGGCGGTTGCACTCGTGGCTATGAACAGGGCGTGTGTGAGGCTGGTGCTTCCCCGCTGCGCCGATACCGGCAGGTACAGCAGCACTGTGCCCGCGCAGATGATGGCGGCGAAGGTAAGCATGATAACGTACGGCCTGGCCAGCGCCGGACGCGCCTTGCGACGAAACGGTGCGGCAAGACCGGCAACTGAGAGATGAGCAGACCTCAAAGGAGGGTCGCGCTCAAGGATACGACGGTCGTACTCACACGGCTAACTTGTCGTGTTCGCTACTGCGTCGGGTCTGTCGTGTCTTCCGGGCGCTCGTAGATGCCGATCAGCGCGGACATGAGCCCGGCGGGGATGAAGAAGAGCGCCATGAACAGGGTGAACGGCAGGAAGTTATTGTCGTCCGTCATGTCCCTGCTACCCTCGCCAAGCACAATCGTGATGATTAGTGGGATGAGGGCGAGGATCTCACAGATGATTCCGCCGATGAAAAAGCCTATCCTCACCCGTGTGACGATTCCCGCGATGTTGAGCCCGATCAACACGAAAGCGCTGATGGTGAGGAAGACGAGCAGTATGTTCTGTGACCCCGG
>JADDPP010000039.1 GCA_016781845.1 Rubrobacter sp. | reverse complement strand
TGGGTTTGATAATGAGGGTGACATTGAGTATAATTATGTAGCTACATAAGCGAGACTGCGTCCGCAATCTTCGAGATGCCGCTTGTTGTTTCGAGTGCATCTCGTTTTTTTGTGCCTGTGCCCATCCTCCTTGCTGAATGGTCGCCCCAGACGCACGCTCCGTATGCTTAGCGGCGTCCCGTGCATATACATCAATCACAAGAGAGGAATACACACTTTGGCAGTACGTACCCTAAATGAGGTCCCCGCGGCGGCCTTCGCGGACCTTCCGATCTCGCAAGAGATCTACGATGCCGTGGCCGACTTGGGCTGGGAGGCCCCGTCACCGATCCAGGAGCTCGCCTTGCCCGCACTGTTGCGCGGTGAGGATGTCGTGGGCCTGGCTCAGACCGGCAGCGGCAAGACAGCGGGGTTCGGCATTCCACTGATTGAGGGAATTGACCCCGACGTGCGAGGCGTTCAGGCGCTCGTGCTCGTGCCCACCCGAGAGCTCGCCATACAGGTCGCGGAGGAGATACAGAAGCTCTCGCGTTACAGTCCTGTGCGCCTGGCTGTTCTGACAGGAGGCGCGGCAATGGGCCCTCAGCTTTCCGCGCTGCGCGGTCGCACCCCAGCGCAGTTGGTGGTCGGAACCCCCGGCCGCATCCTGGACCACCTGCAACAGGGCACGCTGCGGCTCGACTCCGTGCGCTACCTCGTGCTCGACGAAGCCGACCGGATGCTCGACATGGGCTTCGCGCCGGATGTGACCCGTATCCTCGGTTATACGCCGAAGGAGCGGCAGACCGCGCTCTTTTCTGCGACGATGCCCACGGCGATACGCGGCATCGTGAGCCGCCACATGCGCTCGCCGCAGTGGCTCGCCGTGAAGTCCGAGGCGCCGACGGTGGACACCGTCGAGCAGGTGTTCTACAACGTGGCTGACCGCGACAAGACGCGCGGGCTGCGGTCTATAGTTGACGCCGAGCGTGAGCCGCTCGCGATCGTGTTCCGGCGTACGCAGCACGGCGCGGCCAAGCTGCATCGGCAACTGGAGCGTGACGGCTATAAGGTGGGGGTGCTGCACGGCCGCATGACGCAGCCGCAGCGCAACCGCACGCTCGATGCATTCAGAGCGGGCAAGATCCGCATCCTCGTGGCGACCAACGTAGCGGCGCGGGGGCTGGACATTCCCGATGTGTCGCACGTTATCAACTATGACATTCCGGAGGACGTGGAGACGTACGTACACCGCATTGGCCGCACGGCGCGGGCGGGTAAGGGTGGTGTCGCTGCTACCCTGGTGGGTGAGTCAGACATCGAAGCGTTTGACGTCATCAGGCGCGCTCTGTCAGTCCAGGTGCGCGAGGAAAAGCTTTCAATTTACGCCTAACTCCGGGGGCACAGTGCTCTGTGCCCCTATCCCTCTCCCGCTCAACGGCATCTGATTCTTGTTCCAGGCTTGCGTGGAGTCGCTCCCCCTTCGTTCGAGCGCCGCGATTGAGTCTCCGGGACTGGGACGACCACTAGCCGTGATGGCGGCATCACGCGAGGCCCAGATCCTCGTACAATGCGGACAGCAGCGCAGTCTGGCGTTCTGCGTGCGTGTCCCCATCCACCCGCCCGTTCCAGTAGACTCCCACGGCGAGACCGTGGGACGGGTCGGCGAAGGCTACGCACCAGTTCCTGCCACCGTGCCCGAAAGCGCGGCGCGAGGCGTGCGGTCCGTAGCTGTGCCCAGGGTAGGAGGATCGGAGCATGAATCCGAGGCCGCGGTCCACTACCGCATCAAGCGTCTCGTCATACACTCCGCACAGGTGCCGGGTGGTCATCGCTTCGACAACCGGAGCGGAGAGCAGCCTGTGGTGAAGGAGGGCTTCGTAGTAGCGGCCCAGCTCGCCTATCGGCCCATGGCCCCCACCGGTAGGTCGGCCCCAGGTAACCCACTCCTCGGCTCCAGACAGTGAGAACTGGGGCACAACCGCGATGCGGTCGCCGTACGAGCGGTAGACCTCGACAAGCATGCCGACCCAGGAGTCGAGCAGGCCGAGAGGCTCGCAGACCTCCGTACGCACGAACCTGTCGAACCGCCGCCCGCTCAACCGGACCACGAGCTCCGCGACGATCCACATCGCGACGGAGTTGTAGGCGCAGCGGGCGCCGGGCGTCCAGCCCTCCAGCAGGGGAGCCGCGCACACCGCAGCAACCGCCTCGTCGAACGGCATCATGTCGTCGACCGGGTGGCTGAGGCCGCCGGTATGGGTCAGCAGGTGCCGGATCGTTACGGCTTCCTTGCCACTCGCAGCGAACTCTGGAATGTGACGGCACACCGGGTCGTCCAGATCGAAGCGCCCGCGTTGCCACAGGAGCGCCGCTGCGCCGCACGTTACAGCCTTTGTGGCCGAGCCCCATTCCACCAGGGTCGAGGGAGTCATTGGGACGCCAGGCCGACTTTCGCCGATGGCACCGTTCGCCATCACTTCGCCGTGGAGGGAAGCGTAGAGCTGGGCGCCCGTGTGCCAACCCCGGCTGATCCCTCGGTTGAGCTCACCGAGCGCACGAGGTGCGTTCATCCAACCGTTCAAGGCCGCCTCACTCCTTCCTGCCGTCCCCTCGTGATGTACCTCCCTGCGCGTGATGCAGTAACAGAGAGCCCGCCTCAGGCCGCGATTGGTGCTATCATACAGACCGCGCGTACACGTCCGGCGTCTCTCAACAAAGTGGCGGAGAAGGATCTCAGAGGCTGTGTCCCGCCTCTGGCCGAGTTCCTCGCAAGCTCCGTATGCCACACACTGCCCATCAGGGAGGAAGGTGTCATCGAATATGAGGTTCGCGATCTTCGGCACAGGCTTCTGGTCCCAGTACCAGCTCGCTGCGTGGGGGGAGCTGGAGGGGGTAGAGTGCGTGGCGCTGTATAACCGCACCCGCGCGAGGGCCGAGGCGCTCGCCGCGCGGTTCGGCGTCCCGCGCGTCCACGACGACCCCGAGGAGTTGCTCGCCACCGAGCATCTCGACTTCCTGGACATCATCACAGACCCCGATACGCACGAACGGTTCGTGCATCTCGCCGCCACGCACAAGCTGCCCGTCATCTGCCAGAAGCCGATGGCTCCATCCCTGGAGAGGGCCGAGCGGATGGTGCGGGAGTGCAGGGAGGCAGACGTCCCTTTCTTTGTCCACGAGAACTGGCGCTGGCAGACGCCCATCCGCGAGCTGAAGCGAGTGCTGGACGAGGCCGCCATCGGTACACCCTTCCGAGCGCGCATCACGATGGTCTCAGGCTTCCCGGTGTTCCAGAATCAGCCGTTCCTCGCAGCGCTGGAGCAGTTCATTCTGACCGACATGGGCAGCCACCTCCTCGACGTAGCCCGCTTCCTCTTCGGTGAGGCTCGGAGCGTGTACTGCCGAACGCAGCGGGTCCACGTGGACATCAGGGGCGAGGATGTCGCGACGGTTGTGCTCGGGATGGAGAGTGGCGCGACCGTTCTGTGCGAGATGGGGTATCCGGGAACGCCCCTGGAGCGCGACCGCTTCCCGGAGACGTATGTGTTCGTCGAGGGCGACCGTGGCTCGCTGGAGCTCGCGCCCGACTACTGGGTGCGGGTGAGTACCTCCCAGGGGACCTGGTCGAGGCGGCATCCACCTCCCCGGTACCCCTGGGCCGACCCCGCCTACGACCTGGTGCACGCCAGCATCGTGCCGTGCAACGCGGACTTACTGCGCGCTCTCTCGGAGGGCGGCCGGCCAGAGACGGATTGCGAGGACAACCTCAGCACCGTCCGTCTCGTTCACGGCGCCTACGAGTCCGCGGCGAGCGGTCAAGCGGTCGTGGTCGAATCAGCAACGGGAACTGAGGCCGCGGTTTCCCCACGCTCGGTCCGATGCTGCTAAACTTCACGGGAATCACACCGCTCTGGAGAGACGCTCTATGATACAGGCGCCGCGGACCGTTCCCTCACGCACCACCGCCGAGTGGGAGCTGTACAGCCGAAGGCACTACGACAACCCTTTCGCGGATGTTCGGATAGAGGCGGAGTTTACCAGCCCTTCCGGCGCAAGGTACACCCTACCCGGCTTCTACGACGGCGATATCACCTGGCGGGTACGCTTCAACCCCAACGAGGCCGGAGTCTGGACGTACACCATCTCCTCCCGCCCTGCGACTTCAGAGTTTGAAGGAGAGGGCTCGTTCGAGGTAATACCGCGCGAGACGAGGGGCTTTCTCAAGGCAACCCCCGGCCGCGCGTGGGGTTTTGAGTACGAGGACGGGCAGCCCGCGTTCCTGTTCGGCGATACAACGTATAATCTGTTCGGGATGGCGTACTGCGGGATAGATGTGGGGCCGTTCCTCGAGCGGCGCGCCCGTCAGGGCTTCAACCTCCTGCGTGTCCGCCTGCCAGTCAGCCTGTTCCACCCGCCGGACGGCTATAACCAGTGGCAGACGCACCGTACCTGGCCGTGGGGCGGCAGCGAGCAAGCGCCGCTCTTCGACCGCTTCAACCTGCCGTACTTTCACGTCGTGGACCGAGTGGTGCGGCAGTGCGACCGGTTGGGCATCGGCCTGGAGATGATAATGGAGGGCTGGGGCTTCGAGTTCCCGTTCAACAGCCGCAGTATCTTCCTACCCGAGTGGGAGGAGGTATGGATGCGCTGGCTTATCGCCCGATACGATGCCTTCGAGAGCGTCTACTTCTGGACTCTGCTCAACGAGTACGAGTTCTATCCCAACGGCGACTGGCACTACAAGTCCGTCGCTGACCGCTGGGCGATGCGCATGGGCCGCTGGGTGAAGGCCACGGCGCAGCATGGGCACATCGTCTCGGTACACAACGGCCCGCCCGATCCGCCGTTCGCTCGCCGGTTCGCCCGCGACCCGGGGGCGATAGACGCCGTGATGTTTCAGACGTGGGGCACGACGGGAAAGGACAACGCCTGGCTTGCAGCGGGTATAGACGAGCAGATAGGCAAGAGTCTGTCGGGGTGGCCAGGGTCGGCCGTGTTCGCGGAGTGGGGCTACGAGCGTAATCCGGAGCTGGAGCTCAACCTGCCGAGCCACGAGCACTGCGACCCCGAGCACACCCGGTGGGGCGCGTGGCGGGGCGCGATGATGGGCTTGGGCATAATCCACGGCTTTGAGAACTCGTGGGGGCCGTGGGCCATACTGGACCGCGACCAGCCGGGTATGGGGTACCTCCTCCACCTGCGGCGTTTCTTCACCGAGCATGTTCCCTTCCAGCATCTGCGACCGGCCCACGACCTGGTGTCGCCATCCAGTCACGAGCCGGGACAGCGGCCGCTCGTCATGACGACAACGGATGGCAGTTTCGTGGTCGTATATCTGCCGGTCGGAGGCACCGTCACATTTTCTCAGCCGCACTCAGGCTTCTACAACGCCCGCTGGTACGACCCCAGAACCGGGATGTTTAGCGAGGCCGCGACGGCAGCCGCGGGAGCGACGTTCACAGCCCCGCCCGGCAGCGGCGAGCACCCGTGGGACTGGGTGCTGCTGCTGGCGCGCCAGGACGCCGCGGCCGTATGACGACCTTCATCGCCTCAGCGCCCGGCAAGGTGATCCTGCTCGGGGAGCACGGGGTGAACCGACGGCAGCCAGCTCTCGCAACGGCCGTGGACATGCGCGCTCGCTGCCGCGCCCAGACCCGGACGGATGGTTCTTACACCTTTTCTTCCGGCGACTACTTCGAGAGGGGCGGCAGCGAGCGGCTTGTCCAGTTCAAGGCGGAGATAGACGAGTTCCGCGCGAGCGATCAGCTCGACCTCCTGAGGGAGCGCACGCGGGCAGATTTCTTCGCTCCAGCGCGCTACGCACTCGCACATGTGATCGGGGAGTGTCGCGAGGCGCCGGGCATGGACTTGGAGTGGCATTCGGAACTGCCGGTAGGCTCAGGGCTCGGCTCGGGCGCGGCGGCGACTGCCGCGATGCTGCTGGCCGCGGCTGAAGTGCTAGGTATCGAGATGGAACCCGCGGACATCGCCCACTTCGCGTGGCAGGGGGACATAGTCGCGCACGGCGGGGTCGCCTCGGGCCTCGATAGCGGCGCGTGCGTCCTGGGTGGTATCACCTGCTACAACCTCGCGGATGGTCCTCGGCGCTTGCCCTGCGATGTGACGCTTCCCCTCCTCACCTGCGACACGCTCGTACGGGCTCACACGGGTGACATCAACACACGTGTACGCAAAGGGTTAGACGCACATCCCGCGCGGGCACGCCTGTTCTCGGAGATGGGTTTCCTCGTGGAGCACGCGCAGGAGGCGCTTGTGGATGCGGATCTGCCGGCGCTTGGCCACCTGCTGAACCTGAACCAGCTACTGCTGGAGAAGCTTGGTGTTTCGTCTGCCGAGATCGAGCGGCTTGTCGAGGCTGCGCTGGAGGCGGGCGCGCTCGGCGCGAAGCTCTCCGGTTCCGGTGGTGGCGGCGTTGTCATCGCGCTCGCAAACCCAGGGCACGAACGTGAGGTCGCTGACGCGATGGAAGCCGCCGGAGGGCGCAGCATAGTCGCGGCCGCGAATGCGCCGGGCGTGCGGCTGGAGGATGGGGAGGTCTGGGGGCCGCTGTATCGTCGGGGCGGCTCGCTTCCGACCTCGGCCCTGAAGGCTAAACACTGAGATCCCCATGCGACTGCTTCTCCCTTCCACAACGACGCCTGGCCGATAGAAAGGAGCTACCGTTGCACACCCGGCAAGCTACTCACAATGCAGTGACTACCGTCCCCCGTGGACGTATCGTGGACCTTACCCACGTGTTGCTGCCTGGAAAGGAACAGTACACTCTGGAGATAGCGCGGCGGAACGAGCGCCACGGACCAGAAGGTGACATAATGAGTATCGTGTATATGTGGAGCCACGTTGGCACCCACGTTGAGGCGCCGCTACACTTTCTGGCCGAGGGCGGCGACACCGCGAGCATCCCGGTCGAGCGCCTAATGGGCCCCGCTATCGTTCTGGACTTTCGCCACACGCAGACCAACGAGCCGATAAGCCTGGATGAGATCCGGGCGGCGGGCGACGTTGAGGTAGGCGACCGTGTGCTGATTATGACGGGACGGCAGGAGCTGTACCGCACCCCCCAGTCACACGACCGCCCGTACCTGACAGAGGACGCAGTGCGCTGGCTGGTGGAGGACCGGCACATCAACTGTGTGGGAACAGACAGTTCCGGCTTCGAGGTCCGCGGTGTCAGCCACTACCCGAACCACCGGCTGCTCAATAATGCGGGCGTGCCTGTCCTCGAGTGTCTCACGAACCTGACGGAGCTACGCGGCCAGCGCGTGTATCTCATCGCGCTGCCGTGGCCGGTCGCCGGTCTGGATGCGTGCCCCGTGCGCGCCATAGCGATAGAGCCGGAGGAGTAGCCGTGTCCGAGGGGACAACGGAGGTGAGGCTGGGGGCCGCACTGTTCAACGGCGACCACTCGCGGCTCGGAGAGGAGATCGCGCGGATAGAGTCGGCAGGGCTGGATTTCGTGCATCTGGACGTGTTTGACGGGCACCTCGTTCCTGACCTCGGCTTCCCGCCTCGCACGATAGCGAGCCTGCGTCCCCTTACATCCCTGCCGTTCGAGGTTCACCTGGCGGCCACCGACCCGCTGCGCTTCGTGCCACAGCTCGCGGACGCCGGGGTAGACCTCGTACTATTCCATGTCGAGAGCACGCCGCTGCTTTACGAGACTATCTACAGTGTCCGGGAGCACGGTGTGAGGGTCGGGCTGGTACTCACGCTGGGCACCCCCGTTGGCCTGCTCGGGCCAGTGGTGACGCTTGTTAATGCCGTGCTGCTGCTCGCGCGCGTCACGGGCGAGGGTGCGCGCGGAGCGGAGTTCAACCCGCTCGTGGTGCCACGCGTCGGCAACGCGCGCAAGATAGTCGGGGCGTTCGGGGCAACCGTGGACGTGCAAGTGGCGGGCGGCCTCAGACGGGAACACGTGCTGCGTCTCATCTCAGCCGGGGCCTCCTCGCTCGCGCTCGGCGGCGGGTTGTACAAGGCGCCGGATATGGCGCGCGAGGTCGAGGGGCTGCGCGCGCTCGCGAGAGGAGATTGAGGTGGCAGCAACATGGAGAGTTCTTGTTGGTTCCCGGTCTTTCGGAAAAGCGTCGCCCGATCACTTCAGGGTGCTCGAAGCCGCCGGTTGTGACGTCATCCCCAATACCACCGGGCGAGCATACCGCGCCGAGGAGCTGATTGAGGCGCTGCGTGACGTGGATGCTATCATTACCGGCACGGACGAGCTGACGAGAGATGTCATCTACCGAGCCGAGAGACTCAAGACTATCGCGAAGCACGGTGTTGGCCTCGATAGCATAGACCTCCAGGCGGCCAGGGAGCGGGGTGTAGTGGTCTCCGCCACGCCAGCGGCCATCCATGACTCCGTAGCTGATCACACGCTCGCGCTCCTGCTCGCCGTCACCCGCCATGTCGTGCCCGGTCACGTCAGCACAGCGGCCGGCGAGTGGGGGAACTACGTCGGCGTGGAGCTTCGGGGCAGAACGCTGGGTCTCGTGGGCTTTGGCAGGATAGGCAAGGGAGTCTGCCTCCGCGCTCAGGCGTTCGGGATGAGCGTCGTCGCTTACGACCCTTTTCCCGACGAGCCGTTTGCCGCCGCCCACGACGTGCGCTTCCTTCCGCTCGTGGACCTTCTGTCCACGTCGGACGTGGTCTCCCTCCACGCGGGCGTTCTGGATGCGAGCAGACCCCTTCTCGGCGCGGATGAGGTGGCAGCGATGAAGCGGGGCGCGTACCTGATCAACACGGCGAGGGGGCAACTCGTTGACGAGATTGCGCTTGCGAGGGCACTGCAGGAGGGGAGGCTTGCCGGCGCGGGCCTGGATGTGTTCGCCTCTGAGCCGTCGCGCGATAGCCCCCTGCTCGGGCTGCCGAACGTCGTGCATACTCCGCACGTAGCCGGACAGACGGTGGAAGGTTTGCTGCGCATGGGTGACCAGACGGTCGAGAACTGTCTGCGCGCGTTGCGAGGCGAGCCGCCGCTGTTTCAGGTATAGCGCGGATATTGCTCGACACCGAGGACACGGGGAGCGCCGAGAGGGTTCGAGATCGTCCGAGCCTGAGGGGCAACGCTGTCGCTGGAGGACTGTTCGGTCAGGGGGCCGCTGTTACCCTCTCACGGACGCCGACGCTTGTGTAGCCTTTCATGACCCTCTGTGTACTCCGTACTGAGTTATCCCGGATAGGTAAAGGGGGCGTTGATGGTCCTGGAGTTGATGCGGCTGGACGGCATGGCGGCGCTCGTGACGGGCGGCAGCCAGGGGCTTGGGCTCGGGATGGCGCTCGCGTTGGCGGAGGCGGGGGCGGATGTCGCTCTCGTCGCTCGCAGCGAGGACCGGCTGCGGGAGGCAGCCACGAAGATAGAGGCGCTCGGTCGGCGCTCGGTCGTCCTACCCGCTGACCTCGGTGACGTGGAGGCAGCAGTGCGTGTAGTGGACGAAGCAGCCGAGGCGCTCGGCAGGCTGGACATCCTCGTAACAGCCGCTGCCCTCCAGCTCCGTAAGCCCGCGCTCGAGGTGACGCCCACGGAGTGGGACCGGCTGGTGGACGTGAACCTGCGCTCCGTCTACTTTACCTGCCAGCAGGCAGCGCGGCACATGCTTGCACGCGAACAGTCCCACGACAGGAGGATACGCGGCAAGATAATCAACGTGTCCTCGCTAACCGCCGCCGCCGCGTGGCCGAACGTGAGTGTGTATGGCGCCACGAAGGGAGGCGTGACGCAGCTGACGAAGGCCCTCGCTCTCGAGTGGGCTTCCCTGGGAATCTGCGTGAACGCCATAGGCCCAGGCACCTTTCACACAGAGCTCACCGATGCGCTCTACTCCGACCCCGAGCGCGCTGCAAAGATAACGAGCCGGATCCCGCTCGGCCGCCCAGGCGTCGCGGGCGATCTCGCAGGCGCCACTGTCTTTCTGGCATCCCCCGCCTCGGACTACATAACAGGTCAGGTGATCTGGGTGGACGGGGGCTGGCTGCTAGTCGGCACGGGGTTGTGATGCTGTCCGCATCAGAAGCGGAACGTCTCGAACAGTCGCTTGTCTGCCTCCCCAGCCACGGTAGCGATTACTTCAATATGCCGCTCGATCCCTGAACCCTTCAACTTCTCGCGTAGAAGCTCATCTATCTGGAAGATGCCCACGGCGTTGCTCATCCGGATGCCGACGCGCACCGGCCTCTCCTCGCCCGGCTCGATCGTTACCTTCTCGATGGCCGCCGCTGAAACGGAGTGGATGTTGACGTGTCCCGCCTCGAACGGGATGCGCGACCGCCCCCGCTCCATGTCCAGCGCGTCCGCGACCCGAACCACCCCGGCCTCCACCGTCAGCGGCCGACCCTCGGTCCTGTGTGTGATGATCGCGTGCAGTGTCTCGGACGCGACGACCCGGCGGACGGCCCGCTCATACACACCCTCCAACAGCTCCATCAGTTTCGGCAGCGCCACGAAGAGGCTCATACTCTCATGGTCATCGCGGTGAATGCTCATCCCAGCATCGTGTAGCAGCGCGCCAAGCACCACCAGCACCTCAGCATCCTGCGTCGTGAGCCCGTGATCACGCACGAGGTTCGGTTCCACGCCTCGCGCGACCAAAAGCCGCATCAGCCTGACTGCGCTGTTCGAGACTATCTGCATGTGAACCGGGCCGTGGTCGCTCATCCCAAGCCGGTCAACGGCGTTTATATTCTGGCAACGCCAGATCGCGTGCAGGTCCTCGTCCGCGTTCACGATCCCCAGCACGCGCTGGAGCGTGGAGTTATGGCGCACGGGCAACCGTATCAACTCCCTCGGGTGCAGGGGCACGGTGCCCGCCGGCGCCTCCTCCTTTTGCGGAAGCTCGAATCCCTCCGCCTCCTGGCTATCAGTCTGAACGGGGCCATTAACGTCGCTCTCGCGCACCTTCTGTCTCCGCTGAATCT
>JADDPP010000136.1 GCA_016781845.1 Rubrobacter sp. | reverse complement strand
CGCGATGCTGGCTGTGTGCTCCGGCTGGGGATTCCTGGGCCACGCCTTAGCCACGGGTAGGCGGGAGCGGATCACCCAGACTGCGCCGAGTGCGGCGTAACTAATCAAGCAAAGAAGGGGTGAGGGGTCGCCCTTATGACGGCCCCACCCCGTCTGCTCCATCACAGATATCTCCGCAGCATCCAGAAGATACGTACTGGCATTGGCAGGGCGAGGAGGCGCTATGAATGCCTCCTCGCTCCTTACTCTCGTCCAAAAGCAGAACAAAGAGAAAGAGCAATCAGGTGCATAACCGATCTTTGACCGTAAGGCTGCGGCGAGCTATCGCAGCTCTCCTCTGCGTCGCACTCATCATCCAGCCGCTTCCCGCACCCGCGGCGTACGCACAGGCGGGGCAACCGGGCGACGCGAACACCTGCGAGCTGTACCCAATCGCGTTCCACGTTGCCTCGCTTGCAGGCAAGGGCACGGGGGACACCGTGAAGGTGCTCAACGGCTCGGAGCCAGGCAACTTCGGCTGGGTCACCTGGACGGGCGACACTACATCTGAAGTGCTGGCTAAGAGCCTCACCCCACCCGGCGACAGCCCCACCTACACCAATCCCGCGGACCTCGAGGACCCTGCCCTTTCCATCGACGACCTCGTGCGCGCCCGGCCAGGCTCGACCAATGCCCCCGAAGTGCGCGCAGCGCTCGAGGAGCTCAAGAAGAGAGACATCATCGTGCCGGTCTGGGATTCGGCCGCGGGCACGGGCGACACCGCTACGTACCGTGTAGACATCTTCGCCCGTCTGCGCCTGCTCGAATACGAGCTGACCGGCACGCCTGCTCTGTCTGCCCGCTTCCTCGGCTACGCTGGCTGCGGCTCCGAGCCGAAGGCGGAGCCTGTATCGGCAGCGACGGACGAGGACACAACTGTCCCTCTCACGCTGCGTGCATCACACAGGCACCCCACACCGCTTGTATTCCAGCTCGGCGCCCCATCCCACGGCGCGCTCGGCGCCTCATCCGAGCCTGTTTGCTCCACCGCCTCGGGACTGACCACATGCACTTCATCTGTTACGTACACTCCCGAGGCTGATTACCACGGCCCGGATTCCTTCACGTACAAAGTGAGCGACGGCAGGCTGGAGTCGGAGCCTGCGACCGTCTCACTCACGGTCCGGCCCATCAACGACTCCCCCACGTTCACCGAAGCTCCCTCCAACACTTCCCAGACCATCGAGGAGGGGCAGGGGCTCGCCGCTCTGCTGGCGACGGACCCCGACGGCGATAGCCTCACCTACTCGCTCGCCTCGGGCACGCTCCCGGTCGGAATCACCCTTGGGGCGGACGGCGCGTTCACCGGGACCGCCGGCGACACCTCCGCGGGCAGCTACACCGCGAAGATAACAGTCTCCGACGGCCAGGGCGGGAGCGCCACTACGACGCTGCAGGTCACGGTCAATGGAGAGAGTACGCCGCTACCACCCGACCCCAGCAAGGTTGCGAGCCCGATAGAGGGAGGTGTGGCCACGGACATAGTGGCCTCCACAGCGTTCCTGTACACCGGCCCCAACCCCATCCAGACAGGCGTCACCCCTGGCGCTATCAAGCCTGCCCAGGCCGCCGTGCTCAGGGGCAAGGTTACAGCGCGCGATGGCAAGCCCATCTCGGGCGTCGAGGTGTCGGTCAAGGACCACCCACAGCTCGGTTCCACGCTCACTCGCGCGGACGGTGCGTTCGATCTGGCGGTGAACGGTGGTGGCCTGCTCATCCTCAACTACAGCAAGGACGGGTACCTTCCGGTGCAGCGCCAGGCAACCCCGCAGTGGCGTGACTACGAGCAACTGCCGGACGTGGTGATGATCGGGCTGGACCCGAAGGTGACGCAGATAGACCTGTCCTCCCCGGAGCCGATGCAGTCGGCGCAGGGTAGCATGGTCACGGACGAGGACGGCGCCAGGCGGTCCACGCTGCTCTTTCCGAAGGGCACGAGCGCCGAGATAATGCTTCCGGACGGCACGAAGAAGGCTCTCTCGACACTGCACGTGCGCGCGACCGAGTACACGGTTGGGGAGAGCGGCCCTGAGGCGATGCCCGGGGACCTGCCCGCCACGAGCGGCTACACATACGCGGTGGAGCTCTCGGTGGACGAGGCGCTGGCTGAGGGTGTCAAGGTTGCCGGCAAGGATGTGCTGTTCAACCAGCCGGTCTACCAGTACGTCGAGAACTTCATCGGCTTCCCGGTAGGCTCCCCCGTGCCGGTGGGCTACTACGACGCGGACAAGGGCGCCTGGGTTCCCTCGGATGATGGACGGGTAATCAAGGTTCTCTCAATCACGGACGGCAAGGCGGAACTGGATGTGTTGGGTACGGGTACGGTCGCGGACGCGGCGGCGCTCTCCGAGCTCGGCATCACCGACGCGGAGCGCTCCAAGCTCGCGGAGCTGTATGCGCCGGGCACGAGCCTGTGGAGGGTCGCGCACACCCACCTCTCCACCTGGGACCTCAACTGGCCTATCAACTTCCCAACGGATGCAACTGCCCCTGAGCAGCCCAAGCCGGAGGCGGACAAGCCTCTGGACGAGGACTGTGTCAGGAAGGGCTCGATCATCGGATGCATGAACCAGACGCTCGGCGAGGCTGTGGGCGTCACCGGCACGGGCTCAAGCCTGCACTACGCCAGCGACCGCTCGCACGGCTACGCGGCGAGCCGCAGGCTGGAGATACCACTGGGCGGCGCGAGCGTCCCGCAGAGCCTGGTCCGCATTGACCTGGTCGTGTCCGTCGCGGGCAGGTCCTTCTACCGCCAATTCCCCGCCGCGCCAAACCAGCGCTACGCCTTCTCCTGGGATGGCAAGGACGCGTACGGACGGGAGGTCCTGGGCAGCCAGCGCGTCGTGGTGCGCGTGGGCTACGTCTACAAGCGAGTCTACACTGGACCCGCTCGAACCGGCCGGTCGTTCGCGGTCGTCGGATTCGGCGTGACTGTGCCAAGTCGTGCCGAGGGTGTAATCTGGCAGACGTGGGAGGGCCGGATAGGTTCCTGGAACGCCCGCTCGCAGGGGCTGGGAGGCTGGAGCCTGGATGCACACCACGCCTACGACCCTGGCGATAAGATGCTACTCCTCGGCGACGGCACCCGTCGTAGCGCTGGGAACCTGGCATCGGTTGTTAGCACCGCCGCGGGCACCGGTGTCCACGGCGCCTCTGGTGACGGCGGGACTGCAACGCAGGCGCAGGTTGGATGGGTTCGGGGGCTGTCGGCTGGCCCCGACGGCAGCATCTACCTGGCGGATACCACGAATAACCGAATCCGCCGCATCACCCCCGACGGCACGATCACCACAGTTGCCGGCAACGGCGGCGGGAGATACACCGGCGACGGGATCAAGGCGACAATCGCGACGCTCGACAGCCCGCACGGGGTCGAGGTAGCGCCGGATGGCAGCATCTACATCGCGGACACTGCCAACCGCCGCGTGCGCCGCGTTGGGCCCGACGGCATCATCACGACGGTTGCAGGGAATGGAGTTTATGGAGCGCCGCTCGGGGAGGGCGGTCCGGCCACCGAGGCGGGACTCAGCCAGCCATGGGACGTGGCGCTCGGACCGGACGGCAGCCTGTACATCTCCGATCCCGCGTTGTACCGTGTGCTCCGGGTAGGGCCGGACGGTATCATCCGGACGGTGGCGGGTACGGGCGTGCTCGGCGACCCCGGAGAAGGGGGATTGGCCACCATGGCGTCGGTCGGGCCCTACGGCATTGATGTCACGGCTGATGGCAGTCTCTACATCGCGGACTTCCGTGCAGGCGGCATCCGCCGTGTCGGGGCGGACGGCATCATCAGGAGGGTAGCAGGCGGCGGCCGATCTCTGGAGGACGGCGTACCCGCCGCACAGGCATCGCTGTATCAGCCATACGGGCTCGATGTCGGATCGGATGGTACCATCTACATCGCGGACACCCATCACCACCGTGTCCGCATGGTCACGCCCGACGGTGTGATCAGGACGGTGGCGGGCGTCGGCACGTACGGCTACTCCGGCGACGGCGGGCCGGCCACGCGGGCCCAGCTCAATCAACCCTACTCGGTGCTGGCCGCGCCGGACGGCTCGGTGTACTTCGGCGACACCCTCAACACTCGCATCCGACGAGTGACATCGGCACTACCGGGCTTCGGGCTGAGCGACCTCGCAATACCCTCTGAGGACGGGTCCGAAGTGTACAGGTTCGATGCTACGGGCCGCCACCTGACCACGCTCGATGCGCTGACCGGCGCGACGCTCCACAGCTTCGCGTATGATGCCCAGGGCCGACTGCAGTCTGTCAAGGACGTGGACGGCAGGGTCACGACCGTCGAACGGGATGCCAGCGGCAATCCTGTCTCGATAATCTCCCCGAGCGGGCAGCGGACGGCGCTTGAGGTGAACCCTGATGGGTTTCTCTCACGCATCACCAACCCAGCCGGTGAGTCCGTCTCCCTGGGTTACGGGACGGGTGGCCTGCTCGAGAGCTTCACCGACCCGAAGGGGAACAAGAGCCTCTTCAGCTACGACGCCAGCGGGCGGCTCCTCAAGGACGAGGGGCCGGGGCCAGAGGGAAGCGTCACCGAGCTGGCCCGGACAGACACTCCGAACGGCCACAAGGTCGTGGTGAGTACGGCTCTGGGGCGCGTGACGGTCCACGAGATCGAGCGGCTGCCGAGCGGTGAGAGGCGCATCACGACGACGGACCCAGGCGGCACGAAGACGGTTGCGCTCACGCGCACGGATGGATCGCAGCGCGTCACGCACCCCGATGGCACCACGATGGAGACCATACAGGGGCCGTCCCCTCGATGGGGAATGCTCGCGCCCGTCACAACCAGCCTGACCCGAAGATCGCCGAACGGAGTCCAGACGGTGCTGACCACCTCGCAGACGGCGACACTTGGGGATCCCAAGAACCCGATGAGCCTGACGACTCAGACCGAGACGGTAGCCGTCAACGGAAAGACGTACACTACCACCTACGACGCAGCGCTCAGGCAGATAACGGTCAAGAGCCCGCAGGGGCGTCGGACAGCCGCGAAGCTCGACGGCAAGGGCCGAGTGGTGGAGACGCAGCTTGCAGGGACGCATCCGGTCGGCTACACCTACGACGACCTCGGCAGGCTCACCAAGGTCTCGCAGGGCGACAGGGGCTGGACGTACGCTTACGACGAGCACGACCGCCTGGTGAAGGTTACCGACCCGCTGGAGCGTACCGTCAGCTTCGCGTACGACCTCGCTGGCCGCATGACGAAGCAGGTTCGGGCCGACGGCCGAGAGATAACCGTTGGCTACGACGCGAACGGCAAACTCACGTCTGTCACACCCCCCGGAAGGCCCGCGCACGCTTTCGGGTATACAGCCGTGAACCTGCTCGGTTCCTACACGGCTCCGACAGTCGGCGACGGCGCCGCGACGACGGAGTACGGCTACGACAGGGACCAGGCTCTGAAGCTGCTAACGAGGCCCGGCGGCGAGACGGTGGGCTTCGAGTACGACGGAGCAGGCAGGATCAAGGCGATCGCTCTCCCCGGCTCGGAGTCGCTCGGGTACGCCTATGACCCCGCTAACGGCAACCTTAAGCAGGTCAGCGGCGCCGATGGCGGGACGCTCTCGTACGGCTATGACGGCTCGCTCCTCACGGGTGGGACGTGGGCCGGCGCGGTTTCCGGCAGCATCGGTCGGACGTACAATGCCGACCTGCGCGTCGGGTCGGACACCGTGAATGGTGGTCACGGCGTGAGCTACGGCTACGACAACGACTCGCTCCTGACAAGGGCGGGCGACCTGAGCGCAACGCGCGACCCCGAGAACGGGCTTCTGAAGGGAACGGCGCTTGGCGGCGTCACTACGGCACACGCGTACGACCTGTTCGGTGGGCTTGAGGAGTATGGCGCCCAGTACGGAGCGACACCACTCCTCTCGGCTAAGTACAGCCGCGACGGCCTGGGCCGCATCAAGGAGAAGACCGAGACCGCAAGCGGGAAGACGAGCGTCTACGCTTACACGTACGACGCAGCAGGGCGGCTGACGGATGTCGCCAAGGACGGCGTCAAGGTCGCCCACTACGACTACGACGAGAATGGCAACAGAACAGGCTACACAGACGCCGACGGGACGACCGCAAGCGGGAGCTATGACGATCAGGACCGGCTGACGCGGTATGGGGATGCATCGTATGCCTACACGCCTGCTGGCGGGCTCAAGAGCAAGACGGTGGGTGGCAAGACGACCAGCTATGTGTACGACGCGCTGGGCAATCTGCGGTCCGTGATGCTGCCGGATGGCAAGCGAATCGAGTACGTCGTAGACGGTCACAGCCGCAGGATCGGCAAGAAGGCAGATGGTGCGCTCGTGCAAGGCTTCCTGTACGAAGATGAGCTGCGCCCGCTTGCCGAACTCGACGGCAATAACCAGGTCGTCAGCCGCTTCGTGTACGGCACGAGGATCAACGTGCCAGACTACATGATCAAGGGCGGCGTTACCTACCGCATCGTCTCCGACTACCTGGGCAGCCCGAGGCTTGTCGTGAACGAGGCAACGGGGGAGATCGCCCAGGAGATGGAGTACGACGAGTTCGGCAGGGCCCTGAAGGACACCAACCCCGGCTTCCAGCCGTTCGGCTTCGCGGGCGGCCTGTATGACCGCGACACCGGGCTTGTGCGCTTCGGCGCGCGCGACTACGACGCGGAGACGGGCAGGTGGACCGCGAAGGACCCGGTCCTGTTCAACGGCGGACAGGCGAACCTGTACGCGTACGTCGGCAACGACCCGGTGAACCGCTTCGATCCGAGTGGCTTAGCGCCTGAGTGGCCCCTATCGTGGACACCTTCGGCGTATGACACGATCGGTGGCGCACTGGGCGCAGTGGCTGTAGCTGCCGAGTGGGGGGGCCACTTCCCGTACGGCTGCTCCTGTTGGATAGTCTGGCGACTAGTGCGCCCATCTGGGCAGGCGTGTTCGGAGCCGCGATCGCGGGGTATGGCGTCGGTCACGTGCTGGATTGGGGTTACACCTCTCTGCGCGGCAAGAGCCTGGGATCCGATGCCTACGACCTCTACGAATATCTGCGCGACAAGCGCTTGGGAGATGATATTTACGACTGGCTACACCCGGAGGACAGGCGACGGGCGTACGATCCGCTAAAGGCCTGCCCTGATCCAAATTCGTCACGCAGGTAATACATACCGAGTGGACTGACGGCCCCACCCTTGGTGCCGGTACGTCAGTCCGCTTGTGGTCCCGTCCCTTCTTCTGGTCACCGTGAGCGGCGGGCAGATGGCAGGTGTGGCCCATCGTTTCCGAACCAAGATCTGGGAGAAGGCCACTGGCGATGTGGTCTACGACAACCAGATGGATGCCGATGATGGCGCCGATCCGAGGACCGCTATCGTTGAAGCAGGTCGAGTACCGGGAATAAGAGACGGGTGAGCCCTTGCCCGCAAGGGCTCCCTAACTACAGGTAAGCAGACGGGGCGAACCCGACGACCGGTGCTGGAAGGAGGTGCTATCGTGACACGCACGTAGCGGGAAAGTGGCGACCTGAGTTGTCTACGCCATAATACGTACCCCGGACTGCGCGCTTGCTCGATGTGCAGGGTGTATACGCAGGTTAGGATATAAGCATCCGCCGGAGGGTCGCGCGTGGTATCGGGGCCAGAACAAAAGGAGAACTGCTTGGTGAGGATAACCGACATGGCGAGCAAGCGAATTGGCACCAGGATTAGCAGGTACATCAGAAACACGGAGGGCAGAATGCGTACACTCACATCCATCATCGCGGCGCTGGTTATGGCGCTCTCCCTCGGGCTCCCAGCCTCGGCGCAGGAAGAGGAGTACGTACAACTTACCTTCAAGGTAAACACGTCGGGAGAGTTCGCCGAGGACACTACCTTCTTCGCCCTGTACGGCTTGCCACAGTCCGAGTTCTCCGCAGTGCAGCTACAGGACCAGGACGATGATGGCACGTACACAGGCACAGCTAGGTGGATGGTTGGCGGCAAGCAGCTAGTGGTGGTCCTTGTACAGGGTACAGGCACAGTCGAGAGTCAGTTCGGCACGTTCCCCGGAGAGCCAGTGAAGACTTTACGCGAGTGGCGGGAGCCCATGGATATCACCGAGGACACGACGTTCGAGGCGAGCGCGTCAGGCGACGCTGGCGACGACCAGCAGGACGGCGGCGATACCGTCACCAAGACGTTCGAGCTGACGCTCAAGGGCGAGGTGCCCGCTGGCGAGAGCTTCTCCGTTGGACTCCAGAGCGAACTCAAGTACAACGAGGGTGAGGGGGAACTGCTGCTCTTCTGCTCGGACTCTGAAGACGAGAGCGTGCCCGAGGACGTGGAGCCGTGCGAGGGCAACGGTAAGGTGTACCGCTTGAGCGTGGAGCTGCCGAAGGGCGACACTCTACGGAGCACCTTCTACCGCGGGTTTGGCCCCGGACCTAACAGCGAGGCGTTCCACTCCGACACCGAGACCATAAACGCTGACATGACGAACACCGCGTGGTACATGTTCGGCGGCGGTGACGACCAGCAGGACGATACCGATGACCAGTAGGACGACCAGCAGGGTGAGATGCCGGAGGAGCTTCCCGAGACGGGAGCTGGCGGGACATCGGGACTGCCGGTGGCCGTAGTGGCGATGCTCGTAGCCCCGCTGCTCGCGGTAGGCGCCTACCCGCTCCTGGGGCGGAGGTAGAGGCACGAAACAGATGGACCCGCGGGAGGCCGAATCGAGCGGCGGTCCCGCGGGGCTCCTCGCCGGGGCGCTCGCCACTGGTGAGCGCCCCAGAAGCTGTCCCGACGTCGCGGGACACCGACTCCCTGAGCAGACCGTGCGGCTCCTCGATCATCCCTCCAACGCTGTGACGCCTACCCCAGCGCCCAGCTCGTGGCGGGTCTCAAGAACAGTTCCCGCCCAGGCCGTGGGGCGCGTCCCGGCAACCTGGAGGCGGCGTAGAAGTCCATCACCGTTGACGTTTTGAATCTCCAGCCCAGGCCGCGCGTTGACCTCTATTACCAGCGGGCCTCGTTCGCGGTCTATCACCACGTCTACACCAGAGTACCCTAGACCCGTGGCGCGAGATGAGATGCTCGCGGCCGAGAGAATCTGCTCCCAATGTGGCACCTTCACCCCGAGCAGCGGCCGACCAGTATCCGGGTGCTGAGTGATCTGTTTCCTGCTGAGCATGGCGCTGGTTATTGTCCCCGACTCCAGGTCGATCCCGGCTCCCACTGCTCCTTGATGCAGATTTGCCCTGCCCTCTGAGACCAATGTGGGCAGACGCATCATCGCGAGCACCGGCACGGACCGGTAGCAGATCACGCGGAGGTCGGGCAAGCCCCAGGGCGCCAGCTCGGCTAGCAGCTCATGCGGCACCACCAGAGATTCGAAGATCGCCATATCATGGTCGACATCCGCCATCGAGGACTCGCCCTCGAGAACGTGGCGCACGTGATCGGCGATGGCGAACCTGGAGAGGTGGCGCCCGGAGCCAGTCCGCCATCCCTCCCCGTCATGGCCGTGCGCGAGCAGAATGCCCGCCCCCTGGCAGCCGCGGTCTGGCTTTAGCGCCCACGCACCTGGCAGCTTGTCCCAGTCCAGGCTGAGAAGCTCCCTGCTGTTTCTGACCACCACGATGGTAGGTACGGTGGGTACCTCGGCCTCCTGGAGCACGAGTTTGGTGGCGTGCTTGCTGTTCACGAGGCGTATGGCACGCGCCGGGTTCTCTCGCGAGACATATGCACTGCGCAGGTTCATCCCTAGCAGGCCGCCCCACAGTCTGCTCGTTCCCATCACGACCTGCTCCTCTCGAACACCGGCTGGAACCGCAAGAACTCGGTGAGGCGCAGGCCTCGGTAGCGACCGACGAGCACCGCCAGGATTGCCACGATGATCCCGAGCAGGAACGGCTTTTCGTCCGCGAGTTCCTGGACCGGCACGGCTATCAGTACGGGGCTGGTCAGGATCGCGACTGCAACGGTTTTCATAGTGGTAGAGAGCGCCTCCCAGAGACCTGTCTACTCCTGAGCATTCCAGAACCGCTCAATGATTCCCGCCATCACTACCAGGGGGAACGCGGTCGCCCAGGTAGACCCCACCTGCGGGCTGTCTACAAGTGTATTCGCCGCCAGCAGCGCCTCGGCGGCCACCGCCAGCAGGACGGCGAGGCGTGCCGCCCGCGGGAGGTGGAGCGGGCGCAGGGCCCAGCGGACCCCTAGCCCGGCGAGGAGCAGCACGCAGAACAGGCCGACGCCGACGGGCAGGCCTGTCTGCACGAACGTGACGGCCAGCAGTACGGGCGCGAACAGGCCGAACGTTTCCAGCCCGACTACCGTGCGGAGCAAAACTATGACGAGTCCCGCAAGTGGGAGGGTGGCGAGTAGCGTGGGAGCACTTGGCGGGGGCGGTGGGAAGTCCAGCAGGGCCTGGATCGGTGACCGCACGGAGGGCGCGCCTGGCTCGGTGAGCTGCTCGCGAGTCACGTCTATGAGGAACCCCTGAACATCGCGTCGGCCGACCAGCATCTTCTCCTCGCGGTACTTGCGGCTGTTCACGGTCACGAGAGTGTCAAGTGTCCCACCGGCCACTTGAAGCCGAACTGCCACGAGAGGGCGCGACTCACGTCCGAGCGACGATTCGATTTTGATCCTTTTCGCGTGCTTGAGGTCTATGCCCAAGTCCTTGGCGATTTTGGTATCGATAGACGAGTAGGTGGCGCCGGTATCGACCTTCGCCAGGATCTCGATCTTCTGAGCAGAGTTCTCGCTGCTTAGCACAACCGTCTCCCTCCTCCTTAGCAAATGTGTGTGGGAGTCGCCGTCGTGGGCGAGGGCCGGAGTCAGCGAGAAGACGATGGCCATGAGAGACATCAAGACGGCGAAGAGCAAGGCACTGTAACTGAAGCGGACGGACATCATTTCCTTTCCGCGGCTTTACCTTACAGCGATTTAAGGAACAACTGAGCCTTGAGGTATGTAGCCACAGT
>JADDPP010000487.1 GCA_016781845.1 Rubrobacter sp. | reverse complement strand
CTACACAGCCTCGGCAGTCCATCGAGTGCTTAGCAGCATGACCACGGTTCACTGGGGTCATACCCTTCGATGAACTCAAGCGCAGTAATGTGGAACGCCAGGCGGTCAGCAGGCTCAAAGGTCTGGGCTACAAAGTCGTCCTCGAGCCTGCCACCTGGCTGCCGACACCATTGACACAGCAGGCTCTATGGCGCAAGTCGCCCATGCTGACTTTGAAGTCGCCTTCGAGAGTCGTCAGTGGGGCGGCGAGGGCCCCGTAGACTGATAGCAGCGGCAGGCCTTAGCGTCTATGACAGCACCAGGGTATAAGGCTCAGCGGGAGTTGAAGCGGTTCATTGCGGCTACCAGGCCGTCGTTGAGGACAGCCTCGACGGCGTCCGCTGCGTCGGATACCACGGAGCTAAGGCCCTGTCGCTCTTCCTGTGTCCAGCGGCCCAGCACGTAGGAGATGCCGCCACCGTGCGAGGGTCGGCCGATACCTACGCGGACCCGCGGGAAGTCCTGGGCGTTGAGTGATTGAATGAGTGAGCGCACGCCGTTGTGCCCGCCCGCGCTGCCATCCGGGCGAATCCTGATCCTGCCGAACGCGAGGTCGAGGTCGTCGTAGACCACAAGCAGGTCCTCAACAGGCAGCTTGTAGAAGCGCATGATTGACGCGATAGACTGACCACTGTTGTTCATGTACGTCTGCGGCTTCGCGAGCAGCACCTTGCGCGCACCCGCGGCCGCCTCGGCGATCTCCGCCCGATGGGCGCGCTTCAGGGAGGTGGCGCGCAGGCGGCGGGCTACCTCTTCCACCACGAGGAAGCCGATGTTATGGCGCGTGTGCGCGTACTCCGGACCGGGGTTGCCGAGGCCGGCAACGAGCGTGAGGTTAGCCACTCGGCAGGTCCTGGGCGAGGTATAAGGCTATCTCCCCACTCGCAAACTGGCGCTCGTTGTAGCCGCAGATGCGGTAGCCCCGGGAGCGAAGCAGCGTGATGGCGGGATAGTTCTTTGCGGGAGCGGCGGCGACGATGCACCTGAGTCCGTTCTCGTGAGCCCAGGCCCGCACCGCGCCGAGCAGCTCTGTTGCGACTCCCCGGCGGCGGTACGGCGTGTCCACCAGGAGCCGGTCGAGTCGTGCTGCTCCGTCCTGGATGGAGGCGCAGGCATAGCCCGCGACCTGGTCCACCTCGGCTACCAGGAAGAGGTCGGTGGAGTCCCACTCGGCTTCCAGCTGTGGAGTGGGATCGGGTACGGTGACGGAGCGTGGCCTGGGGAGTCGGACGCCGCGCAGGGCGACGGATAGCTCCGGCGCACCGGGGAAGAGCGGGCGCTCCTGAGAGAGCTGCCACGTGTGGTCGGCGCTGTAGCTGCCGTCCAGCGCGCCGCACGCGGCCACGTCGGAGAGTTGGGCGAGCCTAAGCGTGACAAGGTGCGGGTTAGATCGCATTCGCCGCCAGCCGCATGCCGTGTGTCTGCGCCAGCCCGCACGCCACCGCATCGGAGCTGATGAACGTGACGTCGAGGTCCTTCGTAGTTATGAGGCGCGCCATCTGCTGGTACGTGTCGTAGTGATGCAGGGCCTTGTTCTCGTCCACGTTTACAACCACTAACCGTTTTGCGCCAGCTTGCGCCGCCTCCTGCAGCTTCTCCAGCGGGTTGTCCATGCTGGAGATCGACACCACATACGGTGGTTCTCTGTCGAGCACCTTTGTGTACAGGTACTCAACCACGACGCGAATCACGCTCGCGACCGGCACGGCTATCAGGAGGCCGAGGATGCCGCTTATGCTAGCCCCAGCCAGCAGCACGAACATTACTATCACCGGGTTCAGGTGGACAGCACGGCCGATCAGCATGGGTATTACGAGGTTATCCTCCAACTGGCGCAGCACGAAGAACCCGACCGCAACCACAATCGCAAGCGTGAGGTGGCTCCACCCAAACGGTGTCGTTTCCTGGAAGAGTGCGACGCTGACCGCGATGCCTCCCGCAGTGTAGGGTCCGATCAGGGGGATGAGCTCCAGAAAGCCCGTTAGTATACCGAGCACGAGCGCTGACTCCACCTTGATGATGGACAGGAATATATAGGTTGCCACGCTCATGATGACGATCAGCAGCAGCTGACTCCGCAGGTACGCGCCCAACACGTTGTTCACACGCCTGAGCAGCCCCTCTATCTCATGCTGGTAGGAGCGCGGCGCCAGGCCTATAAAGAAGGCCATTATGTTCTCGGCGTTGAGCAGCAGGTAGAACGTGGCGACCAGGAAGATGAACATTCGGATGGCCTTGTCCACGACGATCTCGATCACGGGCAGAGCCACCCGCTCGGCCAGGCCGGCCAGGTCCTGGGACCACCTGTTCACCTCGCTCTGCAAAGCGCTGAGGTCGAACTCAATGCCGAGGTCGCGCAGGAAGGGCTGGTTCTGGAGGTAACGCTCCGTCTGCTCCAGCGCGGCAGGCCCCTCCTTTATAAGGGTGATGGTCTGATCGCGGATCACCGGGCCGACGTGGACTATTGTCCACGCGACCAGGGAGAACATGGCGATGTATATAAGGAGTATCCAGACTGCGCGGGGTAGGCCGGTCTGCCTGGCCATGAAGGTGACCAGGGGATGGAAGATGTACGTAGCCATGATCGCCCAGATGAACGGCGACAGCAGGTGAGCGGTGCGCCACAGCAGAAGTGCCAGCAGCGCCGTCCCGATCCATACCGTGGTGACCTTCGCCCGATTCGAGAAGCGTATCTCCCGCACCGATCATTCCCTCCCGCAGGGCAATATATCACAGCCGAACCGCACGCTGCGGCCACACCGCGGCCTGACCAACGCTGTGGAGTCGAGTAGCATTGTCCCTCCGAGCGCGCTATGCATATAATGCCCCCGAACCTGTGATGCGTAAAGAGTGAGGAGGATCGTTGTATGGGGCACAGCCCTCAGCAGGTCTGGAACGACCAGTTGTTTCCCCGTTGCACGAGGGAGCAGCCTTGAGCACTGATACTCCGCCGCCGAGTCGGGTGGGCAGGGCCCCTGGTTTGGGACTCATGGACCCGTGGGGGGGGCCGGAGTACAAGGCTCTGCTCGGCGCGTGCGCGGAGTTGCTGAGGGGACTGTACCAGACGGAGAACGACGTGTTTATCTTCCCTGCCTCTGGCGCAGGTGCGCTGGAAGCCGCGGTAGTAAACACTCTCTCGCCCGGCGACGTCGTGCTGGCCGTGACAGTCGGGGTATGGGGAGACCGGTGGGCGAGGCTTGCGGAGTCGTTTGGACTCGATGTGCGCCGGCTCGCGCTTCCACGTGGCAGGGCGGTGGAGGTCGAGCAGCTGCGGCAGGCGCTCGACGAGGACAGCGACGCCGTGGCCGTTCTGCTGCCCTATGATGATACGTCCACGGGTGTCACTAACCCCCTCGCCGAGCTTGCCCCGCTTGTAGCCGAGCGCGAGCTCCTGCTACTGGTTGATGCCGGGACCTCGTCCGGAGCGATACCGCTGCGCGCGGACGAGCTCGGGCTGGACGTAGTGGTGGGGAACTCAGATGAGGCGTGGGGGATGCCCGCCGGACTTGCGATGATAAGTATCAGCGAGCGTGCCTGGGCAGCAATGGAACGCGCGAGGCTGCCCCGATACTACTGGGACCTGAAAAGTGCCCGGAGCGCGCTGCAGAAGGGCCCAATCAGATTCAGCGTTGCCCCGAGCGCTCTCGCTCAGTTGAGGACCGCGCTCGAGCGCATTCACTCGGAAGGGCTTCCGCAGGTGTGGCGGCGGCACGAAGAGGCTGGGAGACGCACGCGGCACGCCCTCCGAGAGTTGGGAGCCCCCGTGCTGGCGGCGGATGAGCGGCGAGCCTCCCCCACACTGACCGCGCTGAAGCCGCCCGAAGGCGCGGACGCAGCGCTGCTTCGCGCCAGGCTGATGGGAGAGCACGGCGTGCTTGTCCTCGACGGCATGGCCGAGATGGCCGGCCGCGTGTTGCGCATCCCACACCTTGGGACTGAAGCGGAGCGTGAGGCTCATCGCGCTGTGGAGGCACTCAGGGCGGTTCTGAGTGGAGGAGAGCTCGCGGGCGCGCGCACCCGGGTTGAGCCTGAGGTGTAGTAGCCATAATCTGCCCTGATGGACCGCCTTTCTGGTTGCCACATCCGGGTTCATTTACTATAATTTGTCTAACGGCTCTCGGAAGCGACCGGTGAGGTCGGACTACGAAGCCGTTAATTTCTACAGAGACATTCAAGGGAGCTAGATGGATAACAACCCCGCACAGGCCGACGATGCCGCCAACATGCTCAACGGTACGCATCCAGGAGAGGATCTGCCGACAGCGCCGCAGGAGCAGGTTGACGCAGGCGAGGCGGCGACCGACACGCAACCGTTGGAGCAGGCGCCCGAGCAGGAGTACGTGGAGCAGAGTGGCCCCGCAGCCGAGCAGGAGCTCACGATGGAGCAGCTGCTGGCGGGCAGCAGCGCTCAGTACAAGACGCTGCGCCGCAATGAGGTGCTCGACGGCACTATCATGGCACTCGACCGCGACGGCCTTATAGTTGACGTAGGCTCCAAGAGCGAGGGCGTCGTGCCCATGAACGAGATGTCTACCGTGAACGAAGAGGAACGGCTTGACCTCGTGGAAGGCGCGCCCGTGCTCGTGTCGGTGGTGGACGCGAACGAGAACAACGACGGACATATCGTCCTCTCGATAGACAGGGCGAGGGCCGAGCGCTCGTGGCGGAACCTGCAGAAGCAGCTTGATAACGGTGAGGTCGTCGAGGCCCAGGTTGTAGGCTTCAACAAGGGTGGCCTGCTCGTGGACCTGGGCGGGGTCCGCGGTTTTGTTCCGGCGTCGCAGGTGAGCAACCTCACAGGCGGGGGCGAGGAGCAACGCCAGGCGGAGCTCGCGGGGTACGTCAACCGCTCGATCGCTATGAAGGTGATCGAGGTAAACCGCCGCCGGAACCGTCTGATCCTCTCTGAGCGCCAGGCGACGCAAGAGCGCCGCGAGAGCCGCAAGGAGCGTCTGCTCGAAGAGCTGCGCGAGGGGCAGGTCATCGAGGGCCGGGTTACGAGCCTCGCCGATTTTGGCGCCTTCGTGGACATTGGCGGCGCTGATGGTCTCATCCACCTTTCCGAGTTATCGTGGAGCCGGGTCAACCACCCGCGCGACGTGCTCAAGCCGGGTGACCAGGTGAACGTGATGGTGCTCAACGTAGACCGCGAGCACCGCAAGATCGCGCTCAGCGCGAAGCGGACGCAGCCGGAGCCGTGGTCCACGGCGCTCGACCGCTACGAGTTGGGGCAGATCGTGCAGGGGACCGTCACCCAGGTTGCGCCGTTCGGGGCCTTCGTGCGTCTCGAGGATGGCATAGAGGGGCTGGTGCATGTGTCAGAGCTCTCGGATACTCCTGCGAGCAGTCCGGGCGCCGTTGTGAAAGAGGGTGATGTACTGCGCCTAAAGGTGATCAGGATCGACACGCAGCGAAAGCGGATCGGCCTCAGTCTCAGGCAGGCACAGGAGTACGATGCCGACGACTACGATGGTCAGAACGGCTCGACCCCGCCGGACCTGGACGGGGGTAGCACGCCCGCTGCGACGATAGAGCCTGGACTGGCAGAGGCACAGGCCACCGAGTAGTAGACGTAATACTTTGAGCGCCCCGCGAACTGTATGTTCCGGGGCCGCTCATTCAAGCCGGAAGTGGTTGTAAGTCCGTAGTACGGCTGCTAAACTGAGAGCAAGGGTGGAACCGCGTTATGTTGCGGTGAAGCCCTTGTAATGTCTAAGGCTACGACCCATCCGGCACGCGCGGGGCGTCGGCAGCTACAAGGGAGTACGATCATGAGCGAGAGAAGCGAGCGGTTTGACAAGTTTACGGAGCGCGCGCGCAAGGTCCTTAGCCTCGCGCACGAGGAGGCGGCCCGCTTCAACCACAACTACATAGGCACCGAGCACCTGCTCCTGGGCCTTGTCCGCGAGGGAGATGGTGTGGCAGCGCGCGTGCTCAGCAATATGGGCGTCCAGCTGCAGAAGGTGCGTGCCGCCGTAGAGTTCATCATCGGGCGCGGCGAGCGTCCTCCTCAGGGGGAGATTGGGCTTACACCTCGCGCGAGGCGTGTAATAGAGCTTGCCTTCGATGAGGCCAGGCGACAGAACCACCACTACATAGGCACCGAGCATCTGTTGCTCGGCCTGGTGCGCGAGGGTGAGGGCATCGCGGCGGGTGTGCTCGAGAGCCTCGGCGTCAGCCTGGAGAAGGTGCGCGCGCAGGTTATCCAGGTCATCAACCAGAGCAGCGCGTACAGCCAGCAGGGCAAGACAGCCACGAAGACCCCATATATTGACGCGCTCGGCACTGACCTGACCGAGGCAGCCCGCAACGACAAGCTGTTCCCCGTAGTGGGCCGGCAGAAGGAGATCGAGCGGGTTATGCAGATCCTCTCGCGTCTCACTAAGAACAATCCGGCCCTCATCGGAGAGCCCGGCGTCGGCAAGACAGCGATCGTCGAGGGACTCGCGCAGAGGATCGTCAATCACGAGGTTCCCGATACGCTCCTGAACAAGCGCGTGCTCGCGCTTGACATGGGCGCGCTCGTGGCGGGCACGAAGTACCGCGGCGAGTTCGAGGAGCGGCTCAAGAAGATCATGGCCGAGATCAAGGACTCGGGCGCCATTCTCTTCATAGACGAGCTGCACACCCTCGTGGGCGCTGGCGCGGCGGAGGGCGCTGTAGACGCCGCAAACATCCTCAAGCCCGCGCTCTCTCGTGGGGAGGTGCAGGTGATCGGCGCGACCACGCTCGACGAGTACCGCAAGTACATCGAGCGGGACGCGGCACTGGAGCGGCGCTTCCAGCCGGTGCAGGTTGACGAGCCCGACACCGACCAGACGGTCGAGATCCTCAAGGGCGTCCGCCCCCGGTACGAGGAGCACCACAAGCTGAAGATCACGGACGATGCGCTGAAGGCCGCGTCTCATCTGGCGGCGCGGTACGTGCCGGACCGGTTCATGCCCGACAAGGCTATTGACCTCATTGACGAGGCGGCAAGCCGGGTGCGGATGTATCGTGCGGCAAGTCCACCATCCCTGAAGGATGCGCTGCGACATCTCAAGGCGATCCAGGATGAGAAGGAATCCGCGATCAACGCGCAGAACTACGAGATGGCGGCTGACTTCCGCATGCGCGAGGAGCGCCTGCAGGAGCGCATTGATCGGCTGCAGAGCGCCTGGCAGGAGGAGCAGAGCACGGACGAGCCGTATGTGACGGAGGAGGACATCAGCCAGGTCGTTAGCATGTGGACGGGCATTCCCCTGACCCGCATCGCCGGGGAGGAGTCCGAGCGGTTGCTGCAGATGGAGAACGTGCTCCACGAGCGCATCATCGGCCAGGAGGAGGCGATCAAGACCGTCTCCCGCGCCGTCCGGCGCTCACGCACCGGCATGAAGGACCCCCGCCGGCCGGTCGGCAGCTTCATCTTCCTGGGACCGACTGGCGTCGGGAAGAGCCTGCTCGCCAAGACGCTGGCGGAGTTCATGTTCGGCAGCGAGGACGCGCTGATCAAGATCGACATGTCCGAGTTCATGGAGCGCCACGCGGTCGCAAGGCTCGTGGGCGCACCTCCCGGCTACATCGGGTACGAAGAGGGTGGTCAGCTGACGGAGGCGGTGCGGCGCAAGAGCTACTCAGTCATCCTGCTCGACGAGATCGAGAAGGCGCATCCTGAGGCGTTCAACATGCTGCTGCAGATCCTTGAGGACGGCAACCTGACGGATGCGAAGGGCCGTAAGGTGAACTTCCGCAACACGATCATCATCATGACGAGCAACATCGGTGCGGAGTACATCAACCGGAACACCGGCATCGGCTTCTCAGTACGCGGTGATCAGGCGCAGAACCAGGAGCGCGAGTACGAGGCGATGAAGACGCGCGTCAGCGACCAACTGAAGCAGAACTTCCGCCCCGAGTTCCTGAACCGCATAGACAACGTAGTGGTGTTCCACTCGCTGGCGCGGGAGCAGATCCGCAACATCGTGGACCTGGAGATCAAGCGGGTACACGAGCAGCTCGCGGAGCAGCAGATCACGCTGCGGGTCACGGACGAGGCAATGGATATGCTCGGCACGAAGGGTTACGACAGCACGTACGGGGCGAGGCCGCTGCGCAGGCTCATCCAGACCGTGATTGAGGACCCGCTTGCGGAGGGCGTCCTCGACGGCAGGTTCCAGCCCGGCTCGACAGTCGTGGTGGATACCGAGGGCGAAGAGATTGTCCTTCACCCGGAGGAAGAGCTCGTCACGGTGTAGCCACAACCGAACGGGACAGAACTTACAATAGCGAGGTGGGACATCGTTCCCACCTCGCTTTCTTTGTTCCCGGAGCGGGCTGTGTGATAGAGATGACAGGATTCGCGAATGGCTAAGGCAAAGACAAGGACGATTTACGTCTGCAACAGCTGCGGAGTGACCAGCCTGAAGTGGCAGGGAAGGTGTCCCGACTGCGGCGAGTGGAACACGTACGTTGAGACAGTGGACGCGCCGCGCCCAATCGGGACAGTCAGTAGGACTGCGCCTTCCGGAGCGGGCATTGTCGCCCAGCCACAGCAGCTTGCGACGGTGAGCGCGGATAGTTTGGCGCGGCATCCGGTGCCCATCTCGGAGCTGAGCCGGGTGCTTGGCGGGGGGATCGTGCCCGGCTCGCTGGTGCTTATCGGCGGTGATCCGGGGGTGGGCAAGAGCACGCTACTGCTGCAGCTGTGCGAGGCCGTGTGCGCGGGGCTGGGGAGCGTGCTGTACATCTCCGGCGAGGAGTCGGTACACCAAATCCGCCTCCGTGCCTCGCGGCTGGGCGCGATACCAGATAACCTCTACGTGCTTTCGGAGACGAACATCCAGACCATCAGCGATTACGTGGAGTCGAGCAGGCCGGGCATCGTGATAGTGGACTCCATACAGACGATGTACGCTGAAGGGGTGGAGTCCGCAGCCGGGAGCGTGAGCCAGGTTCGTGAGTGTACGATGGCGCTGATGCGGTTGGCGAAGGGCTCGGGCGTCCCGGTCTTCCTCGTGGGCCACGTCACGAAGGAAGGGGCGATCGCTGGCCCTCGAGTGCTGGAGCACATCGTAGACACGGTGCTGTACCTGGAGGGGGACAGGTTCCATCAGTACAGGCTGCTGCGCGCTGCGAAGAACAGGTACGGCTCCACAAACGAGGTGGGCGTATTCGAGATGACGCAGGAGGGTATGGTGGAGGTGCCCAACCCTTCGGAGGCATTCCTCTCCGAGCGCCCGGAGGACACGATCGGCTCCTCAGTGGGCGTCATGATGGAGGGGACCCGCCCGCTGCTCGTGGAGGTGCAGGCACTCACCAGCTACTCGGGCACCGGCATCTCGCGCCGGACGGCGAACGGACTCGACTACAACCGTCTGCTGCTGCTAGCGGCGGTTCTTGGCAAGCGAGTGGGGGTCAGCCTGGGCGACCAGGACATCTACGTCAACGTTGTGGGCGGCCTGAAGCTGGAGGAGCCTGCGGCTGACCTGGCCGTGGCTGTGGCTATAGCCTCGAGCGCCGCCGGCCGAGCGGTGAAGCCGGAGACCGTGCTAATCGGCGAGGTAGGGCTGTCGGGTGAGCTTCGCAGCGTGCCGCAGCTGGAGCGACGGTTGTCCGAGGCCGCGAAACTGGGCTACACCCGCGCCGTGTGCTCGCGCACCTCGCGCAAGCCGCAGACGCCCGATGGGCTGAAGCTGCTGCAGGCGGGGACGCTCGCGGATGCCATAGGGTACTCGCTGGAGGCGCCACAAGGGACTAGGCGTTCGGTGGAGTAAGGTGAGACCCGCCAGTTCGACGAAGTGTGTTTGGCTGGAGCGCGTAGCTCACGCTTCGGCAGGTGCTCTGCCGGCAACGGGATAGCCCTCTCGCTCATTGCGGCCAAGCCCGCGAGCCAGCGGCTACCGGAGCGTGCTACCTCGCACCCGCAAGATTGAGCAGGAGGTTCGCGAGCCGGTCCGCCGCGTCTCCCGATCCCGTGCCCCTTCCTGCTTCCGACATCCGCTTCAGCCGCTCGCGATCCGAGAGTAGCGTGCGGACCTCCGAGACCAGGCGCTCGGGCGTCAGCTCAGACTCCTCGATGACCACGGCCGCTCCGGCCTCCTTCAGTCGGCGGGCGTTTTGGCGTTGCTCGTCGCCTGCCGCGTGTGGGAGGGGTATGAGGATGGAGGGCTTGCCGAGGGTAGCGAGTTCGTTCACCGTGCCCGCGCCCGCGCGACCCACGACGAGGTCAGCGAGCTTGTACACCTCGCCGATCTCCGACCCGACGAAGCGCAACAGCACGTACCTGGACTGCAACTTCGGGTCCAACCCCGCCACCTTCCGCGCGAGTTGCTCGTAGTCCGCGCGTACGCCCTCGGCGTCGCCGCACTGGTGGATGACCTGCGCGACTCCCAGCAGCGATGGCAGCGCGCCGAGCACCGCCTGGTTGATAGCGTGTGAGCCCTGCGCGCCGCCTGTAACGTACACGGTAGGCGCCTGGAGGTCAAATCGGAACCTGCGAGCCGCGGTGGTCCTCTCGCCGCTGCGGACAGCTGCCCGGATTGGGTTGCCGGTGAGGACCCAGTTAGCCTTGTTGAGACCCCTCTCGGAGCCCGGCACCGAGAGCGCGATACGGGTGGCGAAGCGGGCATTGATGCGGTTGGCGAGGCCGAGCGCGCCGGTCTGTTCGTGAACGAGGATCGGCTTGCGGAGCAGCCACGCGGCGATGACAGCGGGCACGGAGACGTAGCCGCCTGTGGCGAGCAGCGCGCGCGGCCGGAACCGCAGGAGGTGCCACAGCGACTGGAGCACGCCCAGGGGAACCCGCGCCGCGTCCATGAGGTTCTCCCAGGAGAAGTAGCGGCGCAGCTTTCCGGTGCTAACTCCCCTGTACTCCACACCCATCAATGGGATGATGCGGGCCTCCGCCCCGTCTCTGCTACCGATGTAGAGTATCTCCAGTCCCTGAGTTGGCGCGAGCTTCTGTAGCGCCTCAATGACAGCGACGGCAGGGCTCACGTGCCCACCGGTGCCGCCGCCGGTAATCGCGAGACGGATTCGTCGGTTGTTCATAGCACGCATTATAGCTTGCCTTATTCATCGCGGAGTGAGAGGGCAG
>JADDPP010000402.1 GCA_016781845.1 Rubrobacter sp. | reverse complement strand
GTTAGCGTGCTCGTTGGTGGGGAGCACGTTGCGCAGGTGTTGCGTGCAACGTCTCTACAATGGGCTCAGTGCTGATATAAACGCCAGACAGCCGGCGCAACTGGGAGGCGTATGTCTCCGATGCTGCGCGTTGGTCCTTCTCACTCAGGTCCGCACAACACCCCTCCGCCTCTGACCACACTCTACGCGGTGGTCAGACCATTGCTAGATTGCCGCCAGGCGTGACCGGCGTCGCCGGCAGGCACTAGCGTTACGGAGGAACAGCAGTGAACGGATCGGACGGGCAGGGAGCCCGAAAGCTCACAATACACGACTTTCAGGCATTCAAGACACGCGGCGAGCCCCTGGCAATGGTCACGGCGTACGACCACCCCACCGCGAGTCTCGCGGATGAGGCCGGCGTGGACTCTATCCTCGTTGGTGACTCCATCGGCAACAACGTGCTGGGTTACTCGTCCACGCTGCCGGTAACGATGGATGAGATGGTGACGCACTGCCGCGCGGTGAGCAGCGCCGTGCGGCGTGCCTTCGTCGTAGGCGACCTGCCGTACATGAGCTACCAGCCCTCCCCCCGTGACGCCGTGCTCAACGCGGGCAGGCTGATGAGCGAGGGAGGCGCCGACGCGGTGAAGCTCGAGGGCGGCGCACCGATGCTTGCGGCGATCACGGCTATTGTAGGCGCGGGGATACCGGTGCTCGGGCATATCGGACTCACCCCGCAGTCGGCGGCCGCTCTAGGAGGGCTCAAGGTGCAGGGGCGTGAGGCCACCGACGCCGCCCGTCTACTGGACGAGGCGAAGGCGCTGGAGGAGGCGGGCGTCTTCGGGCTGGTGCTGGAAGCCGTGCCCGCACGGGTGGCCTGGATAATCACGGAGAGCGTGCGCGTCCTGACGATCGGCATCGGTGCGGGGGTGCATTGCGACGGGCAGGTGCTCATCATGCACGACATGTTCGGCCTCTCCGCGCACAAGCCGAGGTTCGCGAAGCAGTACGCGGACATCGGCGCGATGTTCAGGGCAGGATTCGAGGCGTACCGCGCCGACGTAAAGGCGCGCGAGTTTCCGGCAGAGGAGCACAGCTTCAAGATCAAGGCGGAGGAGCTACAGCGTCTGGAGTCGCTGCGCGACACCGCGGGGACTCCAGGTTGATGCCCGAAGCCCGGACAGTGGCGACACAGGCAGTTTGAGGAGCTATATGCGCAACAGAGACGAGGCCCTGGACGTGGTGCGGCGCGCGGTTCGGGCGTGCGGCCCCGCCGACGGCGCACAGGCGACCATGGTGGAGAAGCGCCGGGAGTCCACCCGCTACGCCGAGAACCGGATCGCCGAGGAGACTCGAGATGAGGACGAGACACTCTGCCTGCGGGTATGGGTTGACGGCCGCGAGGCGGCGGGCTGCACAGCACAGCTCGGCGCAGCCTCGATCGAGAGCTTCGCGCAGGCAGTAGTCGAGAAGGCGCGCAACGCGAGCCGGGCCGGTGGTCCGCCGTTCGCGCTGCCCGGACCGCAGCAATACCCCGAGGACATCCACCCCTACATCCCCGCGACAGCGTTGTGGACCCCCCAGCAGCGAGCCGAGTCTGTACGCATAGTGATACAGCAGGCGGGCGTGAACGGCCTCACGATTGGCGGCACGTATTTCACGGAAGTACGGCAGATGGCCGTCGCGAACTCAGCAGGACTGGAGGCGGCGTACGCGAGCACCCTCGCCGGCCTGACAGCAGCCGCCGACGGTGCGCCGTCGGGTGCCGCCGGTTACGGCGAAGGGTACGCGCGGGATGTGATGCAGATCAATCCTCTGGAGGTCGCGGAGCTGGCCGTGTCCAGGGCGCTTATCGGCCCCAGCCCCATCGACCTGGAACCAGGAGAGTACGAGGTGGTGCTGGACTGGGCTGCCGTCGCGGACCTGTTACGCTGCCTTCTCCCCGGCTTCAGCGCGAAGGCGGTCCAGGAGGGCCGCAGCTTCCTAGCGGGCGCGCTGGGCAAGAACATCACCGGTCCGCAGGTCAGCATCACCGAGGACCCGCTCACGTCGGACGGATTGCATCACCCGTTCGACTCGGAGGGAATGCCCCGGCAGCAAGTCGAGCTAATCAGGCAGGGCGTTGCCACAGGAGTAGTCCATGACCTCCACACGGCCGCCAGGGAAGGCACGAACAGTACTGGAAACGCCGCAGACCCCGTGAGCGCCATCAGGGGCAGCGGCCCGATGCCAGCCAGCATCTTCATGGCAGAGGCGGACGAGGAACTGGAAACGCTGATCGGTCCAGTAGAGCGCGGTGTGCTCATTACCCGCTTCGGACAGCTGAGCATGGAGAATCAGACCGGAAGCCTGCTGAGTGGCACGACACAGAACGGCACGTTCCTCATCGAGAACGGTATCATCGCCCGCCCGATCCGGGACATCTCCTTCCGACAGGACATCCTGGAAGCATTCCGAGGCATAGAGCTAGTCAGCCGGGAGCAGCGACTGATGATCCGCAACGGCTGCCACATCATCGCCCCAATGCTGAAATTGGGCAGATTGAGCTTCTAGCGGTCAGGTTTCATGCAGGGGTGTTCAAGCGTACACCCCTGCAGACACCACGTTCTGATGCCGATAACGTCACCATCTGGCTTCGGTGCACCACCCTAGAAGTGTGGCCGAAAACCTCGTAACTATACAACTCGT
>JADDPP010000018.1 GCA_016781845.1 Rubrobacter sp. | reverse complement strand
CCGATACCCTCCGTACCGCTCGATATCGCCGCGGGGCTGGCGTTCGGGCTGTTCTGGGGCACGGTATGGACGCTCGTCGGCGCTGAGATAGGTGCGCTCAGTGCCTTCTGGCTCGCTCGCCGCCTCGGCCGCCGCTGGCTCGTCCGCAGACTCGGGCCGGAACGGATAGAGAAGGTGGACCAACTGGCCGAGCAGATGGGCGGGCGGGCCGTTTTTCTGATGCGCCTTCTGCCAGCGTTCAACTTCGACTGGGTCAGCTACGCGGCGGGCCTCACCTCGATGTCGGTGCGGACGTTCGCCGCGGCCACGTTCCTCGGTATGCTCCCGCCCGTAGTCGCGATCGTGGCAGTCGGCGACCTCCTCGTCAGCCGTCCCGCGTGGTCGGCCCTCATCTTCGGCGCGCTCTTCGTGCTGTGGGCTGTGCCCTTCCTCTGGTGGCTGCGCCCTCCGCGGCGATCGGCGTGACGGGATCAAGAGATACTAGCTCGTGGCCAAGCGTGGAGCCGTAGAGCTGCGCCGGCCGTCGGATGACGAGAGCATACCGTCTCCCCAAGGCCTTCTGAGGGGCCAGGGCGGTTTCCATGTCGCTCCCAGCGCGCTGTACACTCGTAGAGACGTAGCGTGCTACATCTCCTCGACCTCTCGGATACCTTCGCCGTTGAGGGTCACTTGAAAGCCGCCGCTGGTGGGGTAGGACGGGCGTAGGGGCGTTGCGCAGACGTTGCGTGCAACGTCTCTACGGTCGTTGTCCCGCTCCATGTGCTGATATAACCGCTGTACAGCGGTGGGAAGTGAGGGTCGCGCTACTGACTGCCCTGTTCCGAGTGTTGAATCCATGCAGGCGCAGTGGTAGGAGAACCGAGACCGGTAAGCCCGACACTGCTTGCCCTTGACCCACCCTCGCTACCGGGGTCGGGTACTGCCTGCGGTGCCAGAGCTGTCCGCGCCGGTGGGGCGACGGGCAGTCCGCCGCCCCACCATCCGGAAACACTCCAGGGACGCCGCGCTGGGAACAAGCAGCGCCCCGATAAGCGCCGGAGCGTTTCCTTGAAGGCCCTCATACAGCCCGCCACGAACTCGCAGCCTCCTGCTAGCAGGACCACAGCTGTCTGAACTCCAATGCTCCGACGCCGACCTTAGCCACCCGTGCCGCAAAGTCGCGGTGGAAGCGTTTAGTAAGCGACGAGCGCCGGCTCGTCGTCGTAAGTCCACGCCAGGGTGCTCGTGTCGCGCAGCCAGAAGAGCGGACCCTGCTCCCCTTGCTGGGACTTCTGCGCGTCGTCGTGTACCAGTTCCTGAGCGCGTGCGATCAGTTGCTCCTCCTCCTGCTCGGATAGCGGCCTGAAGTTCTCGGCAACATCAACGGCAGAATCTACCTCCTGCTGGTTCTTCATGCCCACTATCGCCAGCGAGACGCCGTCCAGACCGAGCGAGTACCGAAGCGCGAGGTCCCGGAGGTCGATCTCACCGTGGAGCAGCACTTTCATAGCGATCACTCCAGTGCCCCGCTCTCGCGCAACGGGCAGCAGAACCGTCTCCGGCTTGCTGACGAGTCGGTCTGCCGCGCCCAGCGCGACCAGGACCGTATCGAACGGGTACTCCTGAATTGCCCTCGCGAGCACGTCCGGCCGCGCATGCCCTGTGATGCCCACGAAGCGGCACAGCCCCTGACGCCTCGCCTCCTCAACGCCGGGGATGGAGCCGTCCGGCGCGAGCACAGCCTCCAGGTCGGCGTGAGTGTTGACAGCGTGTATCTGCAGCAGGTCCACGTGGTCTGTCTGGAGCCGCTCCAGCGAGTCGTGCATATCCCGCAGCACTCCATCCCTGGTTCGCAGGTTACACTTCGTCGCGAGGAAGACCTCGCTGCGCCTGGTCTTCATCACCTCTCCCACTATCGGCTCGCTGCCGTAGTCGGGGGAGGTGTCCAGGTAGGTGATGCCGCGGTCTATCGCGTGGTTCAGCGCGGCTACGCCGGCATCCATAGGAACGTCCGCCTCGATGTGCCCGAGCGTCGCCGTGCCGTAGCCGAGTATGGGCACCTCCACACCTGTCCTGCCAAGCTGTCGCCGTTCCATCGCCATCCTCCTCATAACTCACGTCTTCGGGACCGCGTCATAAGGTGCATACACGGTGCCACGCCCTCAGCAACCTCGCTTTCCGGCACCCTGTGACCCGACGCCGCAACCCCAAGACGCTGGAGGACACTGGTGGCGGAAGCGCGGACAGCCTCTGCCAAGCGAACTGGGGAGAGGATACAATTCTTACCTGGTTCCGGTCAGAGCGCAAGGAGTGAAAGGGTACTACGCCATAAACATGCCTGTCTTCCATGAGTACGCCGACCCGCGCGCGGTCGCGCAGCTTGCCCGGGAGGCAGAAGAGGCTGGATGGCATGGCTTCTTCATCTGGGACCACATCCTCTTCGACCCGCATGGCCTGAGCGTAGCCGACCCGTAGATTGTGCTGGCGGCAGTCGCGGCGGCCACGAAGAGCATACGAATTGGCACTATGGTCACACCGCTTCCGCGCCGCCGTCCGTGCGTTGTGGCCCGTCAGGCCGTCTCGCTCGACGAGCTCTCCGGCGGCAGGCTGACTCTGGGGGTTGGCATAGGAGACCCAGTTGAGCAGGAGTTTGGCTACTTCGGTGAAAAGCTCTCCGCGAAGACACGCGCGGAGATGCTCGATGAGGGGCTGAACGTGA
>JADDPP010000163.1 GCA_016781845.1 Rubrobacter sp. | reverse complement strand
CCTTTCTTCTGCCACACTCAAGCAGTGCGACCTCGTGTCGCACTAGGATCCCATAAATACTGAGCGGAAAGGCACAGGAAAGTCCCTTATCCTGAAGTTTCTGGGTGGGCTATCCCGCAGTTCTTGAGCGCGGTGATACTTATCACCTCAGTTTTTGCGCGTCGTCTACCGCTCGTGCGCGATAGGTGGTGGATGGAGTGCGTATTCTGCGAGACGCCGGCAGTTTGGGAGCCTGCACTATTTGACCTGGCCTCGCCAATCGGTTACTGTAGTAGTTGTCCAAACTACTACTAGTCGCGGCGAGGTGGAGTTGTTGCACACCGTGGAGCAATTGACGGCGCTGGGGTTCTCGTCCCAGGAGGCCCGCGTCTATGTGGCGCTCCTGATGCAGCCATCGGCCACGGGCTACGAGCTCGCGAAGGCCGCTGGGCTGCAGCGCGCCAACGTCTACCAGGTGCTCTCCGGCCTCCTCGACAGGAACGTCGTGCAGCTCGTTTCCGATGACCCCGCCCGCTACGTCGCCCATACCCCGGTAGAGGTGCTGGGCCGTATCAAGCGCGAGACCGCCTCCAGGTGCGATAGCCTGATCGCCGATCTCGCCGCGCTAGCGCCACCGCGCGAGCCGGCCGCCTTCTGGACGCTCCGCGGTCGCGAGGCGGTGATCGAGCGCGTGAGTTCGCTCGTCGGCGAGGCGAGCAGGCGGGTAGCGGTTTCCCTGTGGGCCGACGACCTGGAGTGGCTGGGCCCGCAACTGCGGTCGGCCCACCGGGGGGATCGGCAGGTGATCGTCAACCTGTTCGGCGATGCGCCTCTCGACTTCGGCGAGGTGTACCGCCACGAGAGTCCGGCCCAGACGGTCGGCGGCCACCTCCTGACGCTCGCGGTGGACTTCTCCGAGGCGTTGGTGGCCTCGCTCGACGAGCCGCCCGGCGCGGTCTACACTAGGCACCCGGCGCTGGTGAGGCTCGTCGAGAAGCTGATCCGCGACGAGGCGTATCTGGCGGCCATCTACGAGCGGTTCCGGGACGAGCTGGAGGGCGCATATGGTCCCCACATGGTCGGCCTGAGGCAGAAGCTGCTCCCGGCCGACCAGGCGGAGCGGCTCCTGTCCGTGGTCGGCTTCGGGGCGGACAGGGGAGCCGCCGACGGGATACTGGGGGACGACTAGCACCACGAAGGAGGGGGCAAGCATGGGAGCCATCGTCATAGTGGACGCGCTCTGGGGCGACTCGGGCAAGGGTAAGACGTGTGCCTACCTGGCGCGCACGCTCAACGCGCCGCTGGCGGTGCGCGCCGGCGTCGGCACCAACGCCGGCGCCAGCGTCATCCTGGGCGACGACAGCGTGGTTCGCGCCCGACAGCTTCCCACTGGCTGGCTCAACCCCGGTACCCGCGTCGCCGTGGGCTCGGGGGTGCTAGTGGACCCCATGGTACTCCTCGACGAGGTCCGCCGCTTCGGCATCGGCGAGCGCACGCTCGTGGACTATCGCTGCGCCGTCATCGAGGCGGGGCACATCGAGGCCGAGAGGCGCGACGAGAACCTAGCGCGGCGGGTGGGATCGACGTGTACGGGCAACGGCAGCGCCCGGGCGGACTTCGTGATGCGGAGGGCCCGGCAGGTCCGGGACGTGCCGGAGCTCGCGCCCTACGCGGCGGACGTGGCCCGGGAGGTGAACGAGGTGGCCGCACGTGGTACGGTGCTCGTTGAGGGCTCGCAGGGGACCTTCATCTCCCTGGCTCTGAGTCCCGACTATCCGTATACCACGTCCGATAACTGCACTGCGGCGGCCGCGATGGACGACGTCGGCCTCAACTGGCGTCTGGTCGGAGAGGTGGTGATGGTCGTGAAGGCGATGCCGACCCGGGTGGGTGAGGGACCGCTCCCCTTCGAGCTCAGCGAGGAGGAGACGCGCAGGCGCGGGATAGCGGAGTACGGCGTGGTGACTGAGAGGCCGCGCCGCAAGGCGGAGCGCATCGACTGGGACATGCTTGCGTACGCGGCGATGCTCAACGGCCCGACGCAAATAGCGCTCACCTTCTGCGACCACTACGACCCGGACATGCGCTCTGCTCGCACGCCGGAGGATATTACGCCGAGGGTGCGTGAACTCATCGGACAGGTGGAGAAGGTGACCGGCGCACCCGTGACGCTGGTGGACACCGGGAAGCACCTGGACGAGTTCATCGATCTCGCCGGCACTTACGGGCAGGACGCGAGGATCCCAGATGCCCGCAATCCGCTCGCTGCATCCCCGAGCGGGAAGGACGGCCGATGAGCAGGTTGTCCGACTACATCCGCGCCCTCCCTGATTTTCCCTGAGCCAGTACGTCTTTTCCGGGCATCACGCCCCTACTCAACGACGCCGACGGGATCGACGCAGTGGTCGCGCCGGACAGCCGGGGTGCTTCCTCGGCGTGCCCCTGCCGTACCTGCTCGGGGCGGGCTTCATGCTAGTCCGCCAGCTGGACGTGCTGCCCTGGGAAACCATAAGCGACGAGTACGCAAACCTGCTGGCTTTTGGGAGCACGGTGGAGGGAACGCTGAGGTTAGTGGAACGGTTGGGCGGCCGGGTGGTAGCCTTAGCTTTCCTAGTAGAGCTGCCCGCGTACGGGGGCAGGAGGCGCCTGGGTGAACACAGGGTGGAGTCACTCCTATCGTACGAGTACGTTCCTGCTGTGCACCACCCCGGTGCAACAATC
>JADDPP010000185.1 GCA_016781845.1 Rubrobacter sp. | reverse complement strand
ACGGGAACCAGGTTCTCCACTCCGGCCATCACCTCGATCCCTTGGGCGGCGGACCTGACGTCTACGCCGTGCCCTATGAGGCCCACGACTGTCCTCTCCACACCTCTTACCAGGTGGGGGGTAAGTCCTGCGTCCTGCACCCTCTCGACCACCGCTGATATCTGCTCGTCTGTCGCGGCCATGCTCATTACGATTACCACATCAAGCCTCCATCTTCTTACGACACCAACTTTGCTCGGCTATGCCCATGTGCCCGTAACGTCCGTCTCCCGCCTGTTTCCTCCTACTATCCGCATACAACAGAAAAGCCTCCCGGTTGTCCGGGAGGCTTCGTAAGTGTTTGCTTCTGTACCTGGTCTGAGCGCTTGCTAGCCTCCCGCGTTCCTTATGTAGCCGGCAAAAAAGCGGTAGTAGCTGGCAAAGCGGTCGGCGACCGGAAGAGCAGCGGGGCAGGCATGGTCGGAGACAGGCGTGACTGCGCGGTGGTGGTCCCCAATTCGCTCCAGCCTGTGGGTCTTCCCAATCACCCTGTTATCCTCGACTTCGGCGCTTATCTCGTAGCGCCTTCGTTTAATTTCCGTGCCGTGCAACGGCTGCTGATAAGAAGGACTCTACCAGAGTGCAACAGCCGCGTCAACATATTTCGCACGCCGTCCGGCGCGTCGGGTATAACCTAAGGTTGGACGGCGCCGCGCGTTGAATCGGCGTGGCAGAAGAGCAGCGAGGAGAGACGAGTGGCACAGCCATCATTTATCCGGGCCGACATGGCGGACGGCGCCACCCTTATCAATCTGTCAAACGTAACGGTCGTGGTGATTGACGAGAACGGCAGCTTCGGCGTGGACCGCAGGGTGACGGTCCATCTGGTCGGCGGAGCGACGCTGGACTTTCCGGAAGAGTATGGGGACCGACTGCTGGATACGCTCCGGCAGCTGGATGAGTCAGGCCAACTCGCCTTGACGCGTCCGAGGGGCTAGCGCAGCAGGTAAATGGAGAGAGTGGCGTGTAAGGGGTGGGGAGACGTTGCGTGCAACGTCTCTACGACCGGCTCCCCGTCTGACGCTTCCATAAAGAGAGCGTGCTACACCGCCACTGGCTGCAGGTCGAGATACGCCATCTCCTCCGGGGTCAGCTTCAGCTCCGCTGCCGCGACGGAGCTCTCCAGCTCCTCCGTGGTCTGCGGCCCGATAATCGCCACGGTTGGGAACGGCTGGTTGAGCACCCAGGCGAGCGCGACCTGCAGCGGGTGGACGTTCCTGCGCTTCGCTACCTCCCGCGCGTGGGCAAGCCGCTGCCGGTTCTCCTCCGAGTAGTACACCCGCACCATGTCCTCGTTCGTCCTGTCATCGGGCGAGTAGCGCCCTGTGAAGAAGCCGCCCGCCTGTGATGACCAGGCAATCAGTGGAAACTGATTCTTCGTGTACCACGCGTGGTCCTCGTCGCTTGTGTACACGCATCCGGCCCACATGGGCTCCTTCGCGCGCGCGAGGCTGAGGTTGTTGCTGAGTGCTACGAAACCTCGGAGCCCGTGTTCGGCGGCGTACTCATTCGCCTCCTGTATCCGCTGGGGACGCCAGTTAGACGCCCCATATACCTTGATGCGCCCGCGCTGTACCTCTTCATCAAGCGCCTCCACTATGGGGCCCACGGGCACGCTCTCGTCGTCACGGTGAAGCATGTACAAGTCTATGTACGGCGTGCCCAGGCGCTCCAGGTTCTCGGTGAGGTCCTCACGCAGCGCCTCCGGGTTCACGCGCGGCCCGCTGTTCCCGTACGGGTGGCATCCCTTGTCGAGGATGACCACCTTCTCGCGCGCGTCGTCCCGCTCGCGAAGCCAGGCGCCGATAGCTCTCTCGCTCTTGCCGCCCGCGTATACGTGCGCGGTATCGATGAGCGGTATCGATGAGCGGTATCGATGAGCGTGCCGCCTAGCTCGACAAACGCATCGAGCAGCGCGAACGTGAGTGGGAGCCTCTCGGGGGAGAAAACCATGGAGCCTATCGCCAGGTTCGAGACCGGTTTCTCCAGTCCGGGGATGGTTATATACTTCATCTAGGCATGTTCTCCTGTCTTCAGTTGATGCATGCAATGTCACCGCAAAATCGCTACCCACACCCGTTGTGGCTGCCAAGGAGAGATTCCGCGGTCTTGTATTCGCGCGGCGAAGTGCGGGAGTAAGCTGGAACGGTTCGTGCCAGGGCCGTGAGTATGTGGAGAGTAGCGCGCGCTGCAGGGGCGGCCCATTCAGCCACCACGACAGCTATATCAGGGCATAGACCGCATGGCATCCTGCCGCCCCCCGCGCGGCGGGAGCAGGCGGAGATGCTGGACTCTCCCGCCGAGTATCTCGAGGAACTGGGGCGAAGCCTGGCCGAGGTGCGCGGGGTGAATCGGTGGCTGGGTGGCATCGCTGTCGCTGTGGACTTTCTCCGGTCCCGGCCCGAGCTTGTGCCAGGTTCGGGCGCGAGGGTACTGGACGTGGCGACGGGGACGGGGGACATCCCGCTGGCGCTGGCGGGGTGGGCGCGAACCAATGACGTATCCCTTGAGGTAACAGCCACCGACCTCAGCGCCGATGTTCTGATGCACGCCCGGCGACATCTCGCGGGTAGGGCGAGCATACAGCTGGAACTGGCGGATGCTACGGCCCTGCCGTACCCGGACAGCAGCTTCGACTACGTTGTGTGCAACCTGGCGCTGCACCACTTCGCGCCTTTGCAGGCCGTGCAGGTGCTGCGCGAGATGTACCGTGTGGCGAGGCGGGCTATACTGGTAAATGACCTGGAGCGAAGCCGGCCCGCCTACTGGAGCGCGAAGCTGTTGTTCAGCATCGTCACACGCGACCCGATGGCACGCCACGACGGTCCGCTCTCGGTGCTTCGGTCGTATACCCTGGAGGAGATGCGGCAGCTCGCGCGCGAGGCGGGTCTGGGGGAGGCGCGCGTCCGCTCCCGCCCTGTATTCCGCCTGGAGCTGGTAGCAGAGAAGGCAGGACAGTAGCGACTTGGAACAGCGAGAGGTCGTAGTTGTAGGAGGCGGGCCAGCGGGCGCCTCCACTGCCGCTCTGCTGGCGCGCAACGGCCACGACGTGCTGCTTCTCGACAAGGCTCGCTTTCCTCGTCAGAAGGCATGCTCGGAGTACGCGAGCCCCGCGCTCATTGACGCGCTCGACCGTCTCGGCGTTCGGCCCGCGTACGAGGCCGAGGGGCCGGTGCGCTTGCGCGGCATGAATGTGCTTTCTCCGGAAGGTCGAGAGGTCCGTATCGAGTACCCCCAGACGGGCGGCAGTGCGCGGCACGCGCTCACGATGTCGCGCGAACGGCTCGATCCCCTCCTGCTCCGCCACGCACGCGGGTGCGGTGTAGAGGTGCGCGAGGGCGGGCGTGTGCGGAGCCTGCTGTGTGACGGTGACGCGGTACGAGGCGTGGAGGTATCTGGACCGGACGGGGCAGGGATGCCGATAAGGTCGCGTCTTGTCGTCGGCGCGGACGGGCTGCACTCCGTTGTGGCGCGGGAAGTGGGCGCTCGCTCGGAGATGCTCTGGCCCCGTCGCCTGGGGCTCGTGGGCCACTACGAGAGTGTCGAGGGGACAGCTGAGGGATACGGCGAGATGCACGTGCAGCAGTGGGGGTACTGCGGCGTGGCAGCCCTGCCGAACGGCCTCACGAGCATCGGTATGGCCCTCGACATGCGCCGCTACAGGGGGCGAGTGCGCGGTCCTGAAGCCATGTTCGAGGAGGCGCTGGGGATGTTCCCCTCCATACGAGCACGGCTGCGCGACGCCAGGCGGATATCGCCGGTGAGTGGGATTGGTCCCATCGCACGGAGGGTGAGGCGCACGGAGGGTGATGGCTGGGCGCTCGCGGGCGATGCCGCGGGCTTTACGGACCCGTTTACGGGCGAGGGTATCTACCGGGCTGTGAGGAGCGGGGAACTGCTGGCGGGAGTGGCATCGAGCGCGCTCAGGAATGGAGGTGCATCTGCGCGGGGTCTCGCGCCGTATGGGCAAGCGAGGAGGGAGGCGTTCCGCCACAAGGCGCTCGTGGTGCTACTTGTGCAAGCGTTCGTGAGCTACCCGGTGATGCTGGAGTTCGCGGCCGAGCGCGGGCTTCGACGTCCTGAGGTGCGCTCCCTGCTCTCAGCCGTGCTTGGCGACTATCAGGACGCCCGGCGCGTGCTCAGACCAGGCTTCCTGCTGGATGTCTTGCGTCCGTAGGGCGCGAACTCTGCTATAGATATAGTATAGAGTCCCGCTGGTCGTGCAGCGCGCAGTCCTGGAGGTGCAACGCCGTGACGAGCTCCGACACTATATTCATCAAGGCAAGCCCGAAGACGGTGTTCCGGCTAGCGGAGGCCGTGGAGCGCTGGCCGGAGCTTCTGCCTCACTACCGCTACGTGACGCTGCTTGGGCGTCAGGGGAACGTTCGCACTGTGAAGATGGCCGCGTCACGCGACGGCATCCCCGTGAGCTGGACATCGCTGTTGACCCCGCTCCCTCGGCAGAACAAGATTCGGTTCCACCACATCCGAGGGGTTACGAAGGGCATGGACGTGGAGTGGCGGCTTCGCAAGGAGCGCGGGGGCACACACGTCGAGATATACCACGAGCTGCGCCTGGGCTGGCCGCCGCTCCTCCGAAACGTTGGCGAGTACGTGATAGCGCGCTTCTTCATCCACAACATCGCGGGGAAGACGTTGCGCCGAATAAAGCAGCTCGCTGAGAACAGCTAGAAAGAGAAAAGTCTATGCAGAGCCGCAGAGTTGTGGTCACGGGACTCGGGGCTATAACGCCGATTGGGCAGGGGCGGGAGGGCTTGTGGGCAGGGGTGTGCAGAGAGGAGTCGGCTGTGCGGCGTATAACCCGCTTTGACCCTTCGCATCTACGCTCACAGGTCGCCGCGGAAGTGAACGACTTCGACCCTACCGATTACTTCCCTGCCCGCAAGGTCAACCGTCTGGACCGCTTCTCCCAGTTCTCACTCGTCAGCGCAATGCAGGCGGTGGAGGACGCAGGGCTGGAGCTTGAGATTGAGGACAGGGAGCGCGTTGGAATATACATGGGCAGCGCGCTGGGCGGCGTGGGCTACGCGGAGGGGCAGCACGAGCTGTACGTGAAAGAAGGCTTGCGCAGCGTGAGCATGACGCTCGCCCTTTCAGTGTTCGGTGGCGCGAGCTCGAGCAACATCGCGATGGAGATGGGACTGCACGGCCCTCAGCTGGCGAACACGAACTCGTGCGCCAGCGGCACGCTCGCCGTTGGAGAGGCTTTCCGGGCCATACGCGCGGGCCAGGTGGATGTCATGCTGGCCGGCGGAGCGGAAGCGCCGCTCGCGCCCCTCACGTACGGCGCATTCGCGCTTATCCGCGCCATGAGCACGCGCAACGACGACCCCCGCACGGCGAGCAGACCCTTCGAGAAGGACCGCGACGGGTTTGTGATGGGAGAGGGCGCTGCGGTGCTCGTGCTTGAGGAGGAGGGGCACGCGGTGAGGCGCAACGCCCGTATCCTCGGGGAGGTGCTCGGTTACGGCAGTTCGGGCGACGCGCACCACATGACCCAGCCGCTGCCCGATGGCTCTCAAGCCGCACGCTCGATGCGCCTTGCGTTGCGTGACGCCGGGTGCGCACCGGAGGAGATAGAGTACGTGAGCGCCCACGGCTCCTCGACGCCACTGAACGACTCGACGGAGACGCTCGCTATCAAGGCCGCCCTGGGCGAGCGGGCGTATCGGGTGCCGATAAGCGCGACGAAGGCAATGCACGCGCACGCGCTTGGGGCTACCGGGGCGATGGAGCTCGGTATCAGCCTGCTCTCCTTCGCGCAGGACTACGTGCCGCCCACAATAAACCTCTGTTCCCCTGACGAGAAGTGCGACCTTGACTACGTGCCGAACCACGGCCGCCGCGCGCGCGTCAGCCGCATAATCAGCAACTCCTTCGGCTTTGGCGGCATCAACGCCGCGGTCGTGCTCGGTCGTTACGAGCAGTAGCGCGGCGAGCTGACCGCGGAGCGCTTAGGAACGGAGTGTGTGCAAGGGACATGCAGCCTTTCCTCCTGCTGCTTTGGGAGCGCTGCTCGGTCGGCTCGCCAGCTTGGGTGGCGACAACAGCCGCGGCGCTACCTGAAAGCCGGTGCGCGTCCGCCGCACCGGCGCTTCCCGGGCCAGTAGCTTGGTCACGCTCTGCCTGGTCCGGACTAATCAGGCAGCAACTCGCACTGGTACATTCGTCCATCACTCAGAGACACCTCGCCTCGGGTGTGCCTTACGGCGTGGCTGAAAGTCGGCCCATCGAAGACGAAGGTATGAAACTCGCCGTTCTCGCCGCAGGGGTCGGCGGACCCCGGCAGGGCAGCCAGGAACTTCTCGTCGTAAAGACGACCGGCGAACGAGGCGCCGAGGGCGTGGGAGTCCACGGCGCATATCACGGCCCGGAAACCTGAACGCAGGAACTTTCGGGCGAGTTGAGCCGTGTCCCTGCCCCACAGTGGGAAGATGCCCTGCATCCTGGCGCTCTCCAGCAGGTTCTCGCGGTACGCGCGCACGTCGGCCAGGAAGATGTCTCCCGAGACGACGCCCGTGATGCCCCGGTAGGCCAGTGGCTCCAGCGCCTTCCGCACCCTCGCCTCGTACTCCTGGTTCGAGGGCTTTTCGGGGAGCCGCACGAGGTGCAGTGGCAGGTCGAGCGCGTCGGCCTGCCGTTCCAGCAGCTCCAGCGGCACACCATGCACGCCAACCCGGCTGTCCGGTGTGACGGTCGTGAGCAGGGCCTCGACTTCGTACCGGCCCGTGTTCAGCGCCTCGTGCAGGGCGAGCGCGCTGTCCTTGCCCCCACTCCACGAGACGACTACCTTTTCCATCCTCAGGTAGTCGCACCGCGCGCCGCCCCGTCCACGCCTCGTAACCGCACCTCAAACGACGGCGCGGTTACGAGCCCGCGCAGTGCGTCGGGCAGGGGAACCGGGCGACCCGAGGCGGCGTCAACGAGTACGGCGGTGTGGCGGGCGACGGCTATGAGCTGTCCGTCGGGAACACGGCGCAGCTCCGACTCGAGGATGAAAGATGAGCTTCCCGCGCCGGTTACCGCCTGTCGTCCACGGGCCTTCTCGCCGAGGCGCAGCGGGGCCCGGAAGTCTATAAGCGTCTGCGCGAGCGTGGGCACCAGCCCTGCTTCGACCATCGCGGTCACGGGCATTGCCTGGGCGAGCACGGAGAGGCGCAGGTCCTCCAGCCAGCGGTGGTACACGATGTTACTCACGACCCCGGCGAAGTCTACGTCATACGTGCGCGCCTCGAACTCCATCTCGCATTCCACGCTCGGCTCTACTCTCCCGTGCCTTCATCGTCGTTCGCGGCCGGCGTCGGGTCGCGCCTCAAAGCGACGCGGCCGATGCGTCTGCGCGCCGTGTCGAGCACCGTCATCTGCACATCGCCCGCGCGTACCACGTCGCCGGGCACCGGCAGGCGCTCCAGTTGCGACGTGATGTACCCACCCAGCGTGTCGTAGCCCTCGCTGTCGAGTTGGAGGCCCAGAAGCTCGTTGACGTCGTCGAGGTCAATACGCGCGTTCACAATCCATTCGTCGTCGGCTACCTGCTCCACGTCGGGCGTCTCCACGTCGTACTCGTCCTGGATCTCGCCGACTATCTCCTCGAGCAAATCTTCAATCGTAACGATGCCCGCGGTGCCGCCGTACTCGTCAACGACTACGGCCATGTGTACCCGTGCATTGCGGAGCTCGTCGAGCAGCTCGCCAAGCTTCTTCGTCTCCGGGATGAACAGGGCCGGGCGCGCCACCTCGGTGAGCGGCCGCCTGCGTGCGGTCATGACAGTGGATATCAGGTCCTTGGTGTACAGGACCCCCTTGATGCTATCTATGTTCTCGCTGTATACGGGCACGCGGGAGTGCCCCGCTCTGAGCGCGACATCGAGAGCCTGCCGGGGAGAGAGTTCCGCGGGTACCGCGACAACATCCGGGCGCGGCACCATCACCTCGTGAACGACGGTGTCGCCGAATCGCAGGATGCCCGATATCATCTCACGCTCCCCCTCCTCGATAACGCCTTCCTGCTCCCCCGCGTTCACGAGCATCTGGAGGTCGTCCTCCGTGATGTACGGATTGCGGGGTACGTCCTTGATGCCGAAAATCCTCATGACCAGGTTCGCGATCCTCTCCGCGGCCCAGGCTATCGGACTCACGAGCACATACAGGGCGCTCAAAGGACGGGCCAGTAGCACGGCGGTGCGCTCCGGGTTGCGCAGCGCGAGCGAGCGGGGTACGAGCTGGAAGAACGCGATCACGGCCAGCCCCAGCACGAGCACTGCGGCGCCTACAGCCATCCGCCCTGTCCCCTCTGTTGGGGAGGCGGTAAGCGCGATCATGGCCGTTATTGCGGCCAGCGCCGCGAGCGCGAACGTGTTGATGATAAGCGTTGTCGCGGTGATGCGGCGTGGATGGTCGAGCAGCCTGTTAACGGCGGCGGCGCGGGTCATGCCCTGGTCAAGCAGCGAGCGGAGGCGGACCTGGTTGATTGCGCGTAACGCGGAGTCCGCGAGCGCGGTGAAGAAGAGCAGGGCAAGCAGCACGAGTACAAGGAGCGCGGTGAGCACGTAGGTGGAGGTCATGACGGCGCCCCGTGTGTAGCGGAAGAGCACTCGTCAAAGCCCGACGCAGGGGTGAACGTGTACGAGGGAGGTTCACCTTCTGCTTTGGGACAGCCTTCTTTCATAAGTCTCTCCTCCAGAGGCCTGACAGGTTAGTGGAACAGAGCGCTGACGGACAGGCCCTTGTATATCCGCATCATCGCTTCCCCGAGCAGGGAAGCAACCGAGACGACTTTGATCTTGCCGTTGCGGTCGTCGTGAGGCACCTGAATGGTATCGGTGATAACTATGCGCTCTATGCATGGGTTCTTCAGGAAGTTCCTCGCGTCTTCAGCTGCTGGGCTTCCTACCCACGCGGCGTGCGTCGCGGCAACCCAGACCCGCTCCGCGCCCCGCTCCATCAGCATCCGCGCGGCCTCCGTAAGCGTGCTGCCCGTGCTTATCAGGTCGTCAACTATGATGGCGGTCTTACCCCTGACATCGCCCACCATGTCCATCACCTCCAGCTCATCCGGCCGGGGACGCTGCTTCGCGATGATGGCCAGGGGCGCGCCGACGCGCTCGCGGAAGTCGTTCGCTCGCAGCACGCCGCCCGCGTCCGGTGAGACGACCACGGCGTTCGAGAGGTCGTACTGCTTGAAGTGGTCCACAAGCAGTGGGGCCGCGCGCAGGTGGTCCACCGGTATGTCGAAGAAGCCTTCTATGGCGGCCGCGTGCAGGTCCACAGCGACTATCCGCTCCGCTCCGGCGGTGGCGATCATGTTCGCTACGAGCTTGGCAGAGATTGGCTCCCTGCCAGCCGTCTTTCGCTCCTGCCGCGCATAGCCGTAGTACGGAATCACGGCGGTCACTCGCTTGGCGGACGCGCGGCGGGCGGCGTCTATCATCAGGCAGAGCTCCATGATGGAGTGGTCCACGGGCATGCACGTGCTCTGGACAATGAATACGTCGCAGCCGCGCACATTCTCGTGCAACCGGACACGCGTCTCACCGTTCTTGTACGTGCCGACAAGCGCGTCGCTCACCTCCATGTTGAGTACCGCCGCGATATCATGCGCGAGTTTCGGATTGCTGGTCCCGGTGAATATGCGCAGCCGGGCGTCTGTCACGAGCCTGCCTCCTTGTCCTTGCCGTCCCGCCTGGCGTGCTGGGGTACCACTCTAGCCGGGACTCCAACCACGAGCTTGCCCGGCGGCACGTCTCGCGTGACGACCGCGCCCGCACCGGTGCGCCCGCCCTCGCCGACCTCAACGGGCGCGCGCAGTACGGTGTCAACGCCGATGAAGGCGCCGTCCCCTATCCTCGTGCGGTTCTTCTCTACGCCGTCATAGTTCGCGGTGATCGTGCCAGCGCCGATGTTGACGTTCTCGCCTATCTCAGCGTCTCCCAGGTAGCTCACGTGCCCGCTGGCGGAGCCCGCGCCGATGGAGGTGTTCTTGGTCTCAACGAAGTTGCCGAGGTGTACGTGCCGACCGATGCGCGAGCCCGGACGCAGGTGAGAGTACGGACCCACGTCCGAACCGTCCTCCATGCGGGAGCTCTCCAGGACAGACCACTGCACGCGGCAGCCGTCGCCAATCTGAGAGTCCAGGATGTAACTCGAAGGGCCGATGGTGCAGCCGGAGCCGATGGAGGTGCTTCCCGCGAGGTGGGTGCCTGGGAGGAGGGTGGTATCCGGGCCGACCTCAACCCCCGCTTGGACGTACGTTGTGGCCGGGTCTACCACCGTCACGCCAGAGAGCATGAGTTTGTGCAGGACCTCGCGCCGCATCACCGCTTCCGCGTGGGCGAGCTGCGAGCGGTCGTTGATGCCCATCGTCTCGTGTGGGTCTTCAATCTGGAGAGCGGCGACTGGCCAGCGACCTTCTACCTCGCCCGCAGCGACGGCCTGCGCCGTCAGGTCGGTCAGGAGGTACTCCCCGATAGCGGACGCCTGCAGCGCTTCGAGTCGGGGCCACAGCCACTCCGCGCGGAAGGCGCACACACCACTGTTGCGCTCCAGTATCTGCAACTGCTCAGGGGTGGCGAGCTTCAGCTCGACTATGCCACACACGCGCCCCAGCTCGTCACGCAGTATCCTGCCAGGGTCGTGGGTTTTGCCAGTTAGGAGAGTTACGAGCGGGCGCTCGCGGCGATGAACCTCCACCAGCCGCCGCAGCGTCTCGGACTTCACAAGCGGGGAATCACCGAGCAGTACGAGCACGGTGTCCACCTTGCCTTCGAGCAAGTGCCGCGCCGAACGGACTGCATCTCCCGTTCCCCGCGGCGGGTCCTGCACCGCGTACTGGACGGAGTCTCCGAGGTGGGACTGCACCTGGTCGGCGCCGTGCCCAACGACCACGACTGTGGCATCTGGAGAAAGCGCGGAGACCGCGCGCAGGATGTGGTCAATCATGGGAATGCCCGCAACAGGGTGCAGCACCTTGTGGATCGAGCTCTTCATGCGCGTGCCCTGCCCAGCGGCGAGCACCACGACTCCGAGCGATTCCAGCAAAGCTATCCTCTCTACATCCCGACAGACCACTGTCCGATGGAGCCCATGTTACGGTCGCGCGGTCGTAGTGTCAACCGCCGATGACACGGGCTGGGACA
>JADDPP010000100.1 GCA_016781845.1 Rubrobacter sp. | reverse complement strand
AACTCAACGCTGAATAGTTACATCGCGACACGTAAAGCTGCTGGCGTAGGTCACCTTCATGGGCGCAAGCGGGGACACGCGCTCGTACATCTACCTCGGAGGCCGGACGGACAGCACGAGGGGTCTCGACTCGATATGCGCAGTAACAGCAGCTCGGATGAGGGGGTGTGAGTATGGCATCAAGGAAGACAAGGGTTGTGGTCACCGGCGGTGCAGGGTTTCTCGGCAGTCACGTGGTGAGCGAGTTGGCATGGCGTGGCGGGTACGAGGTGTTCGTGCCCAGGTCCAGCAAGTTCGACCTGCGCGACAGGGAAGCGTGTCGCCAGGTGGTCGCCGGTCAGGACACGGTCATCCACCTCGCCGCGCGCGTCGGTGGTATCGGCTTCAACCGCGAGCGTCCGGGCGAGCTGTTCTATGACAACGCCATCATGGGCATCCAGCTAATGGAGGAGGCCCGGCTCGCGGGGGTGCGGAAGTTTGTCGCCCTCGGCACCGTGTGCGCGTATCCAAAGCATACCCCTGTGCCCTTCCGCGAGGATGACCTGTGGAGCGGTTACCCGGAGGAGACGAATGCGCCGTACGGTCTGGCGAAGAAGATGATGCTCGTCCAGGCGCAGGCATACCGCCAGCAATACGGGTTCAACGGAATCTACCTGTTGCCCGTGAATCTGTACGGGCCTGGCGATAACTTCGATCCTGCCAGCTCCCATGTCATCCCCGCACTCATAAAGAAGGTGTATGATGCGCAGCTTACCGAAGCACCCTGCGTCGACGTTTGGGGCACGGGGTCCGCGACTCGGGAGTTCCTCTTCGTGCAGGACGCGGCCAGGGGCATCGTGTTAGCCGCCGAGAGGTACGACGGTGCGGAGCCCATCAACTTGGGCGCGGGCGCCGAGATCTCTATCCGCCATCTTGTAGAGATGATCGTGGAGGAGATGGGCTATCGAGGCGACATCCGTTGGGACGCGACCAAGCCGGATGGCCAGCCGCGGCGAATGCTCGATACCGACAGGGCGGCGGGACTCTTCGGCTTTCGTGCTCAGGTAGGGTTCAGGGAAGGGCTTCGGCATACCATCGCTTGGTACAGGCAGATGCGCACGGCCGAATCAGTATCCCGCGCCCCGCACGCGCTGTACTCCCCCGCTGGTGCTGGTTAAGCCCGCGCGTACATCGGTGCTGTTGTTTGGACGCCGGATCAGGCGGCTGAAGCAAGCATACCAGGCGGAGACCCAGGCCACGGCAGGCCCACATTGGAGAGTAAGCGTATGGGGCATCTAGAGCACGTTAGAAGGCACAGCATTCTGGGGGTGTGCGTGAGCGCGCTCGATATGGCTCAGACCCTACGGACTATCGAAGGCTGGATCGCCGACCGGCAGCCGAACTACGTCTGCGTCTCGAACGTGCATAGCGTGATGGAGTGTTATCGTGACCCCGAGCTGCGCCGCATACACAACAACGCTGGCATGGTGACCCCTGACGGTATGCCGCTCGTATGGCTGCTCCAACGCAGATTATCTCGCAAGGTAGAGAGGGTATACGGCCCTGACCTGATGCTCGAGCTTTGTCAGCTTTCCGTCGAGCGCGGCTACACACATTTTCTGTACGGCGGCGAAGAAGGCGTGCTCGATCTACTTTCGGCGAACCTGAGGCGGCGATTTCCAGGACTGCGGATAGTGGGGGCTTACTCGCCACCGTTCCGCCCGTTGTCGCCTGCAGAAGATGAGGAGGTGATGAGGTTGATTAGCGAGGCCAACCCTGATATTGTCTGGGTCGGCCTTGGCATGCCGAAGCAGGAACGCTGGATGGCCGCGCATGTCGACAGGCTGAAGGCGCCCGTGCTTATAGGCGTTGGAGCGGCGTTCGACTTTCACGCGGGCGTGAAGAGGCAAGCACCGAGATGGATGCAGCGCAACGGTCTGGAATGGTCCTTTAGGCTGATGACAGAGCCGCGCCGGTTGTGGCGACGGTACCTCAAGAATAATCCCCTCTTCGTAGGGCTGGTGATAGCGGAGTCTCTCGGACTGAAGAAGAGGGCAACCAACTGTTGAGCTACCGTGAAGGTGGAGCTGGGGCGGACAGCCAACAATGTAGTGATGCTGGCCAGGGCGCCGCGAGGATTCCGGCCAGGCAGACAGGGCAAGCATCTTCGGCATATACGTCTAACGACTGCAGAGGAGCACTCACACGATGTCACGCATAGCGATCATCGGCGGCGCGGGGTACGTAGGGCTCTCTTACGCGGCAGCGCTGGCGAAGCTCGACCACGACGTGATCGGCCTCGATCTTGACGCCGACAAGGTAAGCAAGTTGAGCCAGGGCTGCGTGCCCATCTTTGAGCCTGGGCTGGAGGACCTGCTGCGCGAGGGTTGTGCCGGCGGCAGGCTTCGATTTACCGCTGACTACGCGGATGCGGTGACGGATGCCGAGTATGTTTTTCTGTGCGTCGGCACGCCCCCCGCCTCGGATGGCGCGGCCGATATGCTCCATGTGCGCGCGGCGGCCTCCTCGCTCGCAACGTACGCGCGCGGCCACACTATAGTTGTGAACAAGAGCACAATGCCTCCCGGCTCGGCTCACCTTATCGCTGACCTTCTCGAACATCACCGCGCGGACAGTGCAACGTTCTCAGTGGTAGCAGTATCTTGAGTGCGCTTAGGGAGCCTCTGCGAGGTAT
>JADDPP010000237.1 GCA_016781845.1 Rubrobacter sp. | reverse complement strand
GATAGTCGGCAGCGAGAAGTAGAATGTGCTGCCCCTGCCTTCTTCGGAGTTGACTCGTATATTGCCCCCGTGCCGCTCAATGATCCCCTTGCTGATGAAGAGTCCCAGGCCCAGGCCACCGTAGTGCTTCGCCGATACGTTCGCCCCTCGGAAATACAACCTGAAAACATCTGCCTGTTGCTCTTTGGGGATACCTATACCGTAGTCCGTAACCGACACCACAGCGTCCGCGCCGTCCCGCCCGATACGTACGTCCACCTGTTTCGACTTACTGGAGTATTTCACGGCGTTTGTCACCAGGTTGGAGATCACCTGCTGGATACGAGTCCGGTCACCCCGCACCCACAGCCCTCTCTCCTTCTCGTCGATTTGGAATACAAAATCGGGGGCTGACACCCGGGTTTCGTCTAGTGTCTGGCTGAGCGCCTCGTTCAGGTCGAACGGCAGCATCTCGAACTCGATCGTGCCTTTCTCTATGCGGGACACATCGAGCAGGTCGTTCACCAGGGCGGCGATGCGCTCCGTCTGTCGGCTGATCACCCCGAGCGGCTTGAGCAAGCCCATGTCGGCCTTTTGCGTCGCACGCTGATACAGCACCTGCGCGTACCCCTTGAGCAGGGTGACAGGGGTCCTCAGCTCGTGTGAGGCTATAGAGAGGAACTGGTTGCGCAGCTCCAGCGCCCGCTCGACCTGAGCCAGCAGTTCGTCCTTCTGCTGTTCCGCCCGCTTGCGCTCAGTGATGTCTCGGACATAGCCGGTGAACACTGGAGGACCATCTGAGGCGATGCGGGTGATGGCGAGCTCGACAGGGAACTCCGTTCCGCCCAAGCGGATCGCGGTCAGCTCGAGCCGCCTGCCGATGGCAGGGCCCTCGCCAGTTGCCAGATAGCGCGTCAGGCCCCTTCGATGCAGCTCGCGCAGGGATGGGGGAATTATCAACTCCGCCATCTCACGGCCCAGGGCCTCCTCCTGCCTGTAGCCGAACGTCCGCTCGGCTGCGGGGTTCCACTCTACGACTCTGCCCTCGTGGTCCATAGTGATAATCGCATCAAGTGCCGACTCCAGTACCGCCGCCTTGCGTGCCTCCGACTCTCGCACGGCCTCCTCGACCCGCTTGCGTTCCAGGAACTGACCTATCTGCCCGCCCACTGACGACATCATCTGCAAGCTGTCCCGGTCCTGCTCCCGGACCTCACGGCTGAGGAACTCGAACACTCCCAGCACCCTGCCCCCTAGAAGGATCGGGAACGCCAACGCCGCACGCAGCCCATCGGAGTCCGCTGACGCCATCCTCGGGAAGTTGGGATCCTTGCGCACGTCAGTGATCCATACTGGCTCGCCACTAGCCCACGCTCGTCCTGGCAGCCCTTCGCTCGGCGTGAAGCTGATATGACGGCTGATCGCCTCGAACTGTGGTAACTCGAACGATGGGAGGTGCCAAGTCTGGATGCAGCGCAGCACGTCCCCATCCCTGTCAGGGACCCACAGCGCCCCCCACTCCCAGTCCAGGCCCTCCCCGATGGCTCCTAAGATACGCGGTGCGGCGTCCTCGAGGCCGTCGGACTCGGACAGTGCACGGCTCACCTCGTACTGGGTGGCCAGGCGTTGCTCGGCCTGCTTGCGACTGGTGATGTCGCGGTAGGTAGCTACGATGCCACCCACGCTCGGATCTTGGATCAGGTTCTTGCCGACCGCCTCTATGTGTCGCCACCAGCCACCAGCATGGCGAAGACGAAACTCTGCCGTGACATCCATTCCCGGGTTACTCAAGGCCTCATTGAAGAAAGCCTGCTTCTTGGCGAGATCCTCCGGGTGGACTAGCGGCGACTCGAACACGTTCCTGCCGATCTGGTCCTCGGCGGTGTGCCCCAGGGTCCGCTCGATGGAAGCGCTCTGGTAGAGGATGGTGCCGTCGGAGCCGAGCACTGTGAGGATGTCCGAAAGGTTCTCGACCAGCAGGCGCAGGCGCCTCTCGCTGCGGTATAGCGCCCGCTCCGACTGGTTGGCAGGCTCATCCCCGGCACCGTCTCGAATGCTGCTCGTCTCCCAGTCACGCTCCAAACCCTCAACCTCCTGGCGTGTGCCAGCTTAATCTTGTCGTAACTGCAGTCGGTTGTAAAGGCGGCGCGATCGCCGTAAGGCTTCGGATTCGCTCTCAGAGTGCGTACCCGCTCGACGAGAGGCGGGTCGTCAGTTGGACAATGTGCCTGTCACAGACGCATTACAGCGAGTTCCGAGCCTTGACTAGTCTAACTTCAGCCGCACAACTCGTACCGTGAGCCGACACCTTGGCCTTGGATGCATAGCGCTAGAGTTAGCGCAGGCAACCGGCTGCACTGTAACCCTACGAGCGCGGCGCACACAACGACGCACGAAGCGATCACGCGGGCCTGAGGCACCGTCAGTAGACAGTTGCCCGTCGCGTTAAGTTATACTGCATCCGCGTTCACGCACGCGACCGGAAGTCTCCCTGCTCGGGATGGGTACCTGCCAAGGTGAGGCTGCGGGCCTCTGCGGAGCGATGGCCAGAGGAGGCGGTCGTAAAGGCAGGTTGCGGCATCCGGACCGCGGTGCGCGGAGCCCGCGTGAAGTTGGACGGGTGGCCGCGAGGAAAATAGGAGGCATGTATGGCACTGAGTGCGGATCAAAGGCAGGTAGTACGGGAGACGTGGGCGCAGGTAGTGCCTATCGCGGACACAGCG
>JADDPP010000019.1 GCA_016781845.1 Rubrobacter sp. | reverse complement strand
CCCTCTCTGTTCTCACGGATAACTTACCCCCTTACTCCTACCCACACCCCCTGGAGGGGGATATGTGCCTACTATACACCCGCTCTCTAGCACTGTCAAGCACGTGTCCACACCGACTTAGGGCATCCAGGGAAGCCGGGGGCGTGGCAGTTGCCGAGCTACCCCACTCATACCCCTGGCATGCGACATGCGACGATGGGATTTCCTATGCAAGAGTACCCTCCCGAATGGCTCCCGCCACCGTCGGACACGGATGTTGATCTGCACCTGTCACGCTGGCGGGAGTACGAAGACATCATTACGGACAGCTTGTGGCTGCTCGGCGCGCGCGACCGCTCCGGACCACACACAGCCGAATACTGGGGCAACTTCATCCCGCAGATCCCGAACCAGATCGTGCGCCGCTTTACCACTCGCGGCGATACGGTACTCGACCTGTTCAGTGGTCTTGGCACGACGCTCATTGAATGCAGGCGACTGGGAAGGCACTCGCTCGGTGTGGAGTTGAACCCCGCAGTAGCGGCGCGCAGCCTGGAGTTGGTTGCCCTTGCCGAAGACCCCTTCCGCGTGCGGTCCGACGTCTGCGTAGGAGATTCCACCTCCTCAGAGACGACAAGAGTGGTGCGGCAGACGCTGGAACGCCACGGCGACGGCTACGCCGACTGCGTGTTGCTACACCCGCCGTATCACGACATCATCCGGTTCAGCGAAGACCCGCGGGACCTCTCGAATGCTGCATCACACCAGGAGTTCCTCCGGCGTTTCCGAGACGTGGTGAGGAATGCGCGAGGACTGCTTCGCTCGGGTCGCCATCTGGCTCTTGTCATAGGAGACCGCTACGGTGGCGGGGAATGGGTGCCGCTCGGCTTCGAGTGCATGCAGGTGTGCCGGGAGGAAGGGTTGCGGCTCAAGGCCATAAACGTGAAGGACATCCAGGGCAACGAGCGCGGGAAGGGGAAGAACACCAACATCTGGCGATACCGGGCTCTGAAGCAGGGACTGTACATATTCAGACACGAGTACGTGATGCTGTTCCGAAAGGAGGGGTAGGAGGCGTAAGACTCGCCTCAAGCTCCTTTACACCGGCATGCAGTGATCACAGGAGGCGAGGACCAGCAGAGGAGAACAAAGGATGGCAACGTGCCTAACGCTTCCGACACACGCGCTAGAGAGTAGGGACGCTCAACCGGCGATCAGCCGGTAGGCGAGGCCGGCCAGGGCGCCACCCAGCACGAGCCATGCGGAGTTGAGCCTGAAGCGAATCAGCAGTACCGCGGCGACGACCGCGAGTAGCGCCGTCAAAGGGTCCACAATCGCCGACCTTCCTATCTCCCACGTCACCGCCGCCATCAGGCCCAGCGCGGCCACATTCACTCCATCCAGGAACGCCCCCATCCACGGGGAGGACCGTAGCCGGGGCACCAGCGGGCCGATCGCCGCCACGAACAGGAACGACGGCAGAAAGATGCCGACAGTCGCCAGCACTGCGCCAGGAAAGCCCCCGACGATGTAGCCGATGAAGGTGGCGGTGGTGAACACCGGACCCGGCGTGAACTGCCCGATAGCCACCGCATCGAGCAATTGGTCGTTCGTCAGCCAGCCTAGTCGCTCGACGAAGTCGCCCCTCAGGAAGGCGAGCAGGACGTACCCGCTGCCGTACAGTACCGCCCCGATCTTGAGGAAGTTCAGAAAGAGTGTGACCGGGCTGTAGGCGACGGACGCTACTTGCGCCAGCCAGGGGAGCGCCACACCGACGACCGGCGCGAACACCACCGACGGCAGCGCCCCTCCGTGCAGGGTGCGGTACACAGCGCGGACCACCATCACCAGGAGGCCTCCGCCAAACAGCAGCAGGAGCTCGTTGAAACCGAGCAGGTAGAGTGCGAGTACCACGACGCCGACCGCCGCGAGGAACCACCCCTTAACGGCCGTCCTCAGCAGGCCCCACAACGCCTGCACCACCACGGCAATAATCACCGGCTTGATGCCGTACAGAAGCCAGGCGGCGGTGGGCGTGGCGCCGTATCGGACGTACAGCCAGGCGAGCGCGAGCACGATGGTGGCCGCAGGCAGGATGAACCCAGCGCCCGCGGCGATCAGGCCGCGCCAGCCGGCCCGCTCCTGCCCCACGTGCATGACCATCTCGGTAGAGTTGGGGCCGGGGATGAGGTTGGTGGCTCCCAGCAGATCCAGAAAGTGCTGGTCGGTGAGCCATCTGCGCCTCACAGTCACCTCGTCGCGCAGCATCGCGATGTGGGCCGCCGGGCCGCCGAAGGCAATGAACCCGAGCTTCAGCGCGAGTTTGGTGACCTCAACGAGAGAACTGCGGCCTTCGGGCGCGACCACGGCCTTCTGAGCCGCCTGCCCCCTACTCACTCTCGCCCTCCACGGGCAGGCCCCCACGGGACCACGCCGGCAAGCCTCCTTCCAATGCCTGCGCCTGGTAGCCGCTCGCACGGAGCAGCACCGCAGCCCGCTCGCTGCGCGAGTCGCCGCGGTGGCGCATGTTTCAGTAGGGCACAACGGGACGGTCGGAGGGGACCTCCCCCAGCCTGCTGGGCAGCTCGCCAGCCGGGATGTTTACAGCCCCAGGCAGGTGTTCCTGCGCGTACTCCTCGGGGCTCCGCACGTCAACCACTGTTGGCGGCTCCTCGCTGTGCTGCCGCTCGCGCAACGCTGCAGGATCAACCAGCTCGCTCACTCGCCGTCACCTCCTAG
>JADDPP010000197.1 GCA_016781845.1 Rubrobacter sp. | reverse complement strand
ACCGACTGTACGACATCGATCTGATTATCAACCGCACCCTCGTGTACGGCGCACTCACCGGCTGCGTTGTCGGCGTGTACGTGTTCGTCGTCGGCTACCTGGGGGTGATCTTCCAGGCCGGAGGTAGCCTCCTCATATCGCTCGTTGCCACCGGCCTCGTGGCCGTACTGTTCGCGCCCCTGCGCGAGTGGCTACAGCGGGGCGTGAACCGAATGATGTACGGCGAGCGGGACGAGCCCTACAGGGTGATCGCGCGGCTGGGGGAGCGACTGGAGGCGGCGCTGGCGCCGGACGCGGTCCTGCCGAGTATCGTGGGAACGGTGCGGGAGGCGCTCAGACTGCCGTATGTGGCAATTGCGCTGCCGCAAGACGGGGCCTTCGAGATCGCCGCCGCCTCGGGCGAGGCGCCTGTAGACACTCTTCACCTGCCCCTGTCTTACCAGGGGGAGACGGTAGGCCAGTTGCTGATCGGGCTGCGCGCGCCGGGCGAGGACTTCAGTTCCGCCGATCGGCGACTGCTCGAGGACCTCGCGCACCACGCGGGGGTGGCGGTCCACGGGGTGCGCGTGATGGCGGATCTCCAGCGCTCTCGCGAACGACTGGTGCTGGCCCGGGAGGAGGAGCGGCGGCGCATCAGGCGCGACCTCCACGACGAGCTCGCCCCGACGCTCGCCGCGCTTGGGCTCACCGCTGCCGCAGTGGGGGAGTTGATATATAGGGACCCTGACCGGGCAACCGCCATCAACGCGAAGCTCGAGTCCGCCCTCCGCGCCACGGTGGGCGAGGTGCGCCGCCTCGTCTACGACCTCCGCCCGCCGGCGCTAGACGAGCTGGGCCTGGTAGAGGCCATCCGCGAGCGCGCCGCTCTCTACAGCACATCGAATCGGGTGTCCGAGGCCACGGGAGTAGAGGTGATGGTCGAGGTCCCGGAGCCACTCGCGCCACTGCCTGCCGCTGTGGAGGTCGCGGCCTACAGGATCGTGCAGGAAGCCCTGACTAACGTCGTGCGCCACGCCTGTGCTCGCACCTGCCTTATCCAGCTGACCTCTATGGCGGATGAGTTGCGGGTGGAGGTGGTCGATGACGGCGTCGGACTGCCCGTATCGCCCCGCTCCGGCGTGGGTCTGCGCTCGATGGAGGAGCGCGCGGCGGAGCTGGGCGGTAGCTGCACCGTCGGGCGCGTGTCGCCGACCGGGACGCGCGTGTCCTTCCACTTGCCGCTCTCGGGAACGGACCTGACCACAAAGGAGGAAGCGGATGGACTCGCTACGCGTCCTGATCGCCGATGACCACCCGTTCTTCCGAGACGGGATGCGTATGTTCTTGGAGACGACACCTGATATCGCCGTGGTTGGCGAGGCGGCGACGGGCGAGGAGGCTGTCGCGCAGACGAAGGTGCTGCAGCCGGACGTGATACTGATGGACATCAAGATGCCAGGGCTTAGCGGTATTGAAGCCACTCGGCGGATCCTGGAGACCAACCCCAGGGTTCGGGTGCTTGTGGTCACGATGTTCGAGGACGATGCCACCGTCTTCACTACCATGCGGGCGGGGGCAAGGGGCTACGTTCTGAAGGACGCCCAGAAAGACGACGTGCTGCGGGCGATTCGGGCGGTGGGGAGGGGCGAGGCTATCTTCAGCCCCAGCATCGCCTCCCGACTGATGGATTTCTTTACGACCGCACGCCCCGCGGCATCGAGGGAGTCGTTCCCGATGCTTACGGGACGCGAGCGCGAGCTGCTGCACCTGATGGCGCGAGGGGCATCGAACACTGAGATCGCCCGGCTGCTGTCGCTGAGCACGAAGACGGTGGCGAACTACGTTTCGAACATTCTCAGCAAGCTGCAGGTGGCGGATCGTGAGGAGGTTGTACTGAGGGCGCGCGAGGCGGGTCTCGGACAGGACAGTCCATAGGTCCTATCGATATTCCCGCACGATGCCGCTCTACATCTGCAATGGCGCTAGTGGGCCGAGATCCTGCTGTAGGGTACTGGCCCGATCATCGCACCGATCTGGGCCTTACCACGGCACGCGATTTGCTGCCGCCCACGCGAAACCCTCACCCCCTCGCCGGGGAGCCCCACATAGGAGATGATCCATGAAAGCGTCCCGACTCCCTCGCCTCTTCCTGATTGGCCTGCTGCTCCTCACCGCAATCGGCGCCTTCCCGACCTCTGTCGGGGCGCGGGCCGAGAGCGCGGACAGCTATATTGTCGTGCTGCATGACGGCGCCGATGCAAGGGCGGTAGCCCGAGAGCACATATCCAGACACGGCGCCGACGTGACCCACCTATATTCCCACGCGCTCAACGGCTACGCCGCACGCATCCCTGCCGACCGAGTCGCCGACGTCAAGGCCGACAGTAGGGTTCGGTCTCTATCAGTGGATCGAGAGGTCCGAGCGGTCGCCCAGACGTTGCCCACAGGCATCGACCGCATCGATGCCGAGCAGAGTCCAACGGCGAAGATCGACGGCACCGACGAGCGGGTGGATGTTGACGTCGCGGTGATCGACACAGGTATAGACATCGATCACCCCGACCTGAACGTCGTCGGCGGCAGGAACTGCTCCAGGGGTAGGAGCTACGACGACGGCCACGGGCACGGCACCCACGTGGCGGGCACAATCGGCGCGAAGGACAACAGCACAGGGGTAGTGGGCGTGGCGCCGGGCGCCCGGCTCTGGGCAGTGCGAGTGCTGGACAACTCGGGTCGCGGCA
>JADDPP010000423.1 GCA_016781845.1 Rubrobacter sp. | reverse complement strand
CCACAACGCTATACTGCACTCCGGCTGAATAGTTACCGCTTCGCTGAGAATCCGCGGTCCTCGGTTACGGATTCATCGCAAGCTCTTACGAAAGCGAATCTGGGTGTCAAGCTGCGTGTGGAGGAGTAGCCGCAGGTTCCAGAGTAACCGCATTTTCATCATCTCAGGTTCACCGCCAGGCAAGGCTCCACTCAGAATGACAGTATGACTGGCTACTCAGCTACATTCCGTATCACACCTTTGGCCCAGGCGCAGTTGCCGGGGCGCTGGAGGTAGCCTGCGTCAGCAAAGGGGCACGCTGTTCGTTAGGCAGCGAATCGAGAGCCCGTCGCAGGTGATCGAGGCTGACGTTGCCTCCGCTGACGACGATGCCGACCTTCCTGCCGCGCAGTTCCTCGCGCATCCTGTACGCGCCCGCGAGCGATGAAGCCCCAGCGCCTTCGGAGAGCGTGTGGGCACGCTCGATCAACCATACCATCGCGCGCAGCATCTCCTCCTCGGATAGCAGCAGGAACTCGCTCATCATCTCGCGCAGGATCATCTGGGGCAGGGCGAAGGCCGTCCCCGTCGCTAGCCCTTCAGCAAAGGTGCGGTTGTGGGCCTCCACCATCTTCCCCCGCCGCCACGACTCATACGCGGCGGGCGACTCGGCGGCCTGCACCCCTATCACACGCATTGCAGGGTTCACAGTTCGCGCCACGATGCACGCGCCCGCGGCGCCGGTACCACCACCCACCGGCACGAAGAGCACGTCGAGTCCGGGTTCGTCCTCCAGCATCTCCAGCGTGCCTGTTGCAACGCCCGCGATAAGCAGCGGCTCGTTCCCGGAGTGGATGTAGCGGTAGCCGTGCTCCTGCGCGAGCTTCTCGCAGTGCAGCCTCGCCTCGTCGTACGTGGGGCCGTGGAAGATGACCTCCGCGCCCATGCCCTGCATGGCGGCCACCTTACCCGGGTTCGCGCCCTCCGGCACGATGATCCTCGCCTGGGCGCCGAAGAGCCTGGCCGCGTACGCCACGCTCTGGCCGTGGTTGCCGGTGGAGGCGACGATAACGCCCCGCGCCCGTTCCTCGGGCGTCATCTGCGAGATCAGGTTCACCCCACCGCGTACCTTGAACGCTCCCACCGGCTGGTAGTTCTCATGCTTGACGTACACGCGCGCACCCATCAGCTCATCAAGGGCCGGATAGGTATGCAGCGGCGTACGCGGAAGGTAAGGCCGTATCCGCCCTCGTGCCTGAAGGACATCCGTGAATGATGGAACTTGCACCCGCTCCCACATTCCGCACCTCCAAACGGGGCCTTTGGGAATATACCTTGTTGCATCGATTGCACCGGACTCGATGCCTCAGCGCGACGGGAGGCCGGTTCGCCCCGCCACGGGTAGGACAGCGACCGTTGTAGACCCACCGCCGTTGCCTCGCCGCCTCCTGCGCGGTCGCGCTTGCGCTTTTCTCGCACCAGAGGCGCTGCAGAAGCGCAAGGATCGCGGCGCGGTGAGTCGATATTGTCGAAAGTTGCTGACGACACTGCGGAATGTGGGCCCGCTCTGCCTCTTCCTCCTATCCAGAATAGGGCGTACTGTTGCTTGAAGTATGCACGTCACGCAGACGTTGCGTGCAACGTCTCTACAGTCGTGATCACCCTCCATGCCCGTGTATGACCGATGTAGCTGCCTGAGATCGGAGACACAGGTCCCCCAGGCCGACTTTGAAATCGCCCTGATGGCACTTTAGGTTAAGCTGCTGCACGAGAGGTGGCAGCACTGACCTAACCAAATTACGCATCACTTGTTCGAAAGCAGGCTCGCCGCGGGCTCGTCCAGCAGGAAGAGCAGGTGGCCGTTACGGGGGCGCACTAGCTGGGAGGGGTAGGTGTCGGAGTCCGGCTCACCTTCGAGGACTGCCCTGAGCGCCTGGGCCTTGCCCTCGCCCGTCACGAGGAAGATGACGCGATGTGCTTCGTTGAGGAGCGTCTCCGTGAACGTGATCCGCCAGGAGTCCAGCTTCGGCACGTAGTTCGGGGCCACGAGCCGCTCGTTCGCGTCCAGCGCAGCCGTGTGCGGGAAGAGGCTCGCGGTGTGTCCGTCATCGCCCATGCCGAGGAGAATCAGGTCAATGCGGGGGGGCTCGCCCGAGATGTGGTGGTCAAGCAGCAGTTCGTACTCGCGCGCGGCGGCCTCGGGGTCTATCTCGCCCCTCATCCGGTGGACGTTCCCGCCGGGGAGGGGCAGCTTTGACAGGAAGGCGTCCCAGGCCGCTCCGTAGTTGCTGTCTGGGTGGTCGGGCGGCACGCACCGCTCATCGCCCCAGAAGAAGAGCACGCGCTCCCATGGAATGCGCGAGACGTACGGGTCTGCGGCGAGGAGCTTGTACATCCCCAGCGGTGTGGAGCCGCCCGCGAGCGCGACAGAGAATGCTCCATTAGCGTCTATCGCCTCATCCGCTGCCCCCAGAAACTCCTCCGCTCCCTGCCGTGCGACCTCATCCTTGCTCGGCAGAATCCTCACCTCGGTGTTTGTCATCGTCATTGAGCGGTTTCTCTTTCCAGTATCTGCGCCGCTATTTCAAGCGCTTCTTCGTACGATATGTCCCGCTGGCAGTCTTCAAGCGCGATGTCAAATGCCTCGGCATCCGTGCGTGGAGCGACCATCACCGGGCGTTCCGACCGCGCCTCACCGTTCACCCGCACACGCGCCACAGCCGCCGATGCCTCGCCCTCCTTGTCGGCGCTCACCTCGAAAGTGGCTGTCTCGGAGGCGCGTCGTGTCTGCATCTCGAAGGAGACAACCCCTCCCTGGAAGACTCGCGGCGCCTCCACCGGAACAAGCTCGACGCTTGCGGAGGGCTTTGGGCCAAGTCGAGAGAACAGCCAACCAGCCAGCAGCGCAGCCTGCGCCGGGCTCGCCTCACGGCCTGGCCGCGCGGCATACTCGACCCGAACGCGCTCGATGCCGGCGAGATGCAGGTGCAGCGCCGAGTCATCAAAGAGTTGCGCGACGGCCTCCAACCACCGCCACAGACGAATCCAGTTCACGTCATTCACCGCGCACACCCGGCCGGAGACCTTCGACATGTGCAGCGCCTCGCGCAGCGTCGCGGGACTTGGCCGAAACGAGTTGGAGTCCAGGATGAACTTGTCGGCCGCAGTGATGAGACTTTCGAACGTCGCTGAATCGTACTCGGGCTCACCCATCCACCACAGGTACCGGGGCAGGTCCGGAATGAGCAGTGGCAGCACGACTCCCCTGAGGTGCTTTGCGGGCTCGCCGTTCGCCTCTACCAGTACCTGCTCGCAGCAGACCTTCGAGCCAGTGTTCGGGTCCTCGGAGCAGCGTACCCGCATAGTGGTGTGGAGCGAGGGCTCCTGGTGATGAGGCTCCACGCTAAGGATGATCGCTCGCAGAGGGTGCCGGCTCGATAGCCTCCCAACGGTCTCATACAGTTGCTCCGCGTCCGCGTCACTGGAGGTATGTACTACAAGGTTGAGCACGCTGGAGCGCACGGGCATCTGATGCTCCTCGGCCACGGCTAGGGCCTCGCACCACAACCGGTCCAGCTCGCGCTCGATGTCGGCTATCTCGACGTACTTGCCCTCCCAGGTAAGCCCCTCGTACGTGCCCTCGTTCACTTGCATCTTAGGTTCCTCCATTGGCTAGGGTATATCACCACAGAGGTCACACAGCACACATGGAGCGGGTGGGGTAGTCTTCAGTTACAGCGGAGGCCCCAGTCTGGCGGGGCGAACCTTCTGTCCGCCCCTACACTCTCCCGAAACTCTCTGCGCTCTCTGCGGTGAACAAATCCCGATTACGGCCAGCGCCACTCGCGGTTGTCGCGGTACAGGAGGCGGTCAGCATCGCGTGGCCCCCAACTCCCGGCCTCGTAGTTGGGGAAGTTGGGCGGGGGCATCTTGCTCCACGCCTGCAGGATGTCTGTGACCAGGGACCAGGCCGTCTCGACCTCATCGCTGCGCGTGAAGAGCGTGGAGTCGCCGAGCATGCAATCGAGCAGGAGTCGCTCGTACGCCTCGGGCGGCTCGATCCCGAAGGAACCGCCGTAGCGGAACTCCATCTTGACCGGACGAATGTGGATGCCGGTTCCGGGCGCCTTTACCTGCATCTTCAGGCTTATGCCCTCGTCCGGCTGGATTCGCAGGGCGAGAACGTTCGGTTCCATGTCGCGCGAGGCCTCAGACCCGAAGATCGAGAGGGGCGGCTGCTTGAACTGGATTGCGATCTCCGTAACACGCTTCGTTAGCGCCTTGCCGGTGCGCAGGTAGAACGGCACGCCCTGCCAGCGGAAGTTGTCAATGAAGAGCTTCATTGCCACATAAGTCTCGGTGGTTGATTCCGAGCTGACGTTCTCTTCCTCGTGGTACGGCGTCACGTCCTTGCCGGCGGCTACTCCCCCGCCGTACTGGCCGCGCACCACTTGCTCTGGAACCAGATTGCCGCGGATGGGCCGGATAGAGCGCAGCAGCTTCACCTTCTCGTCGCGCACGGGGGTGGCATCGAACGCGACTGGCGGTTCCATCGCAACAAGGTTGAGCAGTTGCAGGATGTGGCTCTGCACCATGTCGCGCAGCGCGCCCGACTCCTCGTAGAAGCGGCCGCGCCCCTCGATGCCGATGCTCTCGGCGTTCGTTATCTGGACATGATCTATGTAGTGCCTGTTCCATATCGGCTCGAAGATGCCGTTGGCGAAGCGCAGCACGAGGATGTTCTGCACCGTCTCCTTGCCGAGGTAGTGGTCAATGCGGTAGATCTGCTCTTCGGCGAATACCTGGTGCAGGTGGTCGTTGAGCGCGCGTGCGCTCTCCAGGTCGTGGCCGAACGGCTTCTCGATGATGATCCGGGTGTAACCACTCTCCTTCGCAATGTTGCGGCCGCTCAGCCCCGCCTCGCCGAGACGCTCGACGATGACAGGGTAGTAGCTCGGCGGCGTGGAGAGATAGAACAGGCGGCTGCCGCCCGTGCCATTCTCCTTGTCGAACCTGTCGAGCATCGTCCTGAGCTGGTCATACCCCTCCGCATTATCGAACTCGGAGCGAAGGTAGTGCAGCCTCGGCGCGAAGCCTTCCCACACTGCCGGGTCGAACGGCCTGCGCGAGTGCTCCTGGACGCCCTCGCACATCTCAGAGCGGAAGTACTCGTCCGACCACTCGCGCCGGGCGAAGCCAACTATCTGGGAGTTCGGCGGCAGGTACCCATCTATCGAGAGGTTGTACAGCGCGGGGACCAGCTTGCGCTTCATCAGGTCCCCGGTGGCGCCAAATATAACTAACGTGGCGGGTTGCGGCATGTTTTCAAGCCGCGAGCCCGCGCGTAGCGGGTTCTCAACAGCGATGGTCATTTTTGCTTCATACCTCTCTAAATCTCACCGCTATGCATGAGCCTCCGCACCTCAGGCGACCCGTGCCACAAGATCCCGTCCAGGATCCATGTCTCGAACGCCTCGGTCGCGTGCCCCAGCCTGGCAGGATGGATAGCAATATGTCTGCCTTACTTATACCACTTTCGCCTTTAAGTTATGGAGCTGCGTGAAGCGGAGTACGGGAGGGACGAAGCAGTTGCTCACATAGCTCCACAATCATCTGTACAGGGCACACTTCGGCGCCCCCCGGATGAGCTCTCTGACTCCTACGGGTGGTGAGCACCAACGGCCGGACACGGATACTGTTGGAATGAGGGTGGGGCCTGGAGACCCACCCTGAACCGAAACCTGAGCGAATGCCTAGCTCTTGACTGCCACCACGTCCTCGATTAGAGACTGCAGCGTCAGCAGCCCCGCCACGAGGTCGCCCGTGACGTGTACGCGCATGGCCGGCCTGCCGCGGCGAGTGAACGCCTCGAAGTCACCGAGGGCCTGCGCCCGCTTGAGCGTGTTGAAGCTGAAGTCGAATCCGGGTATGGGAAGGTCCACGGCGTCCTCGTGCGTTATCTGCACGAATATCCCGTTCTGCTTGCCTCCCTTGTGGAGTTGGCCTGTGGAGTGCAGGAAGCGCGGGCCGTAGCCGACCGTCGTCGCCACCCGCAGGCCGTCGCGCGCGAGCATCCGCGTGTCGTGTATTCCAGCGTTGACCTCGTCCGTGTTCGGGACATACGCCATGAACGCGATGTACGCTCCTTCGCCCGCCTGCTCGAAGAACCGCTGGAACGCTTCCGACGCCGATGCGCTCTCGACGCCGTACAGTTGAAGCTCCGCCTCGGTCAGCGCGGGCTGGCCCTCCGGAAGGCTGCCCTGGCTCCGGTACTGGTCAAGCAGGCGCCCGGTATTGTCCTTGCTCTCCTGCACATTCGGCTCATCGAACGGGTTGATGCCAAGCACCGCGCCTGCGGCGGCAGTCGCTATCTCCCAGCGAAGGAACTCCCCGCCCAGGTCCAGCGGCCCCGTGAGCGTCAGATGCACCACCGGATGTCCAGCCTGCGCCAGCGCATCGAGAAGCTCGTCGTACTTGACGTCCTCGGGAGCATCCAGGTCGAGATGGACAAAGATGCGATCGTTCCCGTACACCTCAGGCCCGGCGAGCGTCTCACCCTCCACGGGCAGGATACCAACACCCTCCTTGCCCGTGCTCTCCGCGATGAGCTGCTCCAGCCAGAAGCCGTACGTGCGGATGCCCGGCGAGAGCACGAGCGTGAGCTTGTCGCGGCCCGCCCTGGCTGCCTCGCCGAGGACAGCGCCGAGCCATACACCCGGATTCTCGGTGGCCGTGACATCCGGACCGCACGCGCGAACCATCTCCGAGGCAGAGTCGAACATCTTCTCCAGGTTCGCCCCGATGAGCGCGGCGGGAACGAGCCCGAAGTACGAGAGCGCGGAGTAGCGACCGCCTATGTCCGCGCGATTCTCCCACACGCGCCGGAAGCCTCTGCTCGCTCCTTCCTGAGCCAGCTTAGTGCCTGGGTCCGTTATAGCGATGAAGTGCTGGCCCACCTGGTCGTCGCCAACTGCAGCACGTGCCTTCTCCCAGAAGTAAGCGTACAGCGCGTTCGGCTCAATAGTCGTGCCGGACTTGCTCGACACGATAAAGAGCGTCTTCGCCAGATCTATCTCCTGCTCCACGCTCTGAATCGTCTGGCTGTCTGTGGTGTCGAGCACGCGCAGCTGCGGGTAGCCGGGCTCGGAGCCGTAGGTATGGCGGAACACGTCCGGAGCGAGGCTCGATCCCCCCATGCCAAGCACCACCGCATAGGTGTAGCCCTCGTCCCTGATGTCCCGCGCAAAGCTCTCCAGTTCGGCGCGCTGCGCCTGCATCTCCTCGACGACGGGCAGCCAGCCGAGCCGGTTCGCGATCTTCTCCTGTACCTGCGGGTCGTCCTTCCAGAGGCTTGGGTCGAGCTGCCAGAGGCGGGCGCCGAAGTTCTGCTCCTGGAACTGACTGAGGCGCTGGTCCACCGCACCCTGCAGGTCGCCGAGCTGCGCGGACTGGCGCTCTGCCACCTCGGCCATCAGCACCTCTATTTTCTGCTCGATGATCTGCCCCAGGCTCTCAAAAGACTTGGCGAACGATGCCACTCCTTCGGTCTGCAACGTGTCTGTTACGTCCTTTATGGAGATGCCGAGGTCTTCGAGCTCTTGCATCACGACGTGCGCCTGGTCAACATCCTGATCTATCGTGCGCTCCACCCGTCCGTGGTCGCGGAAAGCGTCAATGGTGGCGGGCGGCATAGTGTTGACGGTGTCTGGCCCGATCAGGGAGTCAACGTACAGTACGTCCGAGTAGGCAGGATTCTTCGTGCCCGTTGAGGCCCACAGCGGACGCTGCACCTTCGCGCCTGCCTGCGCAAACCTGGCCCAGCGCTCGCCGGAAAACTTCTTCTGGAAGTTCTCGTACGCGATCTTCGCGTTCGCAATGGCCGCCTTGCCGAGCAGGTCCTCGATCTGCTTGCGACGCGCCTCGTCCGTTTCGTTCTGGATGATCTCGCCGAGCCGCTTGTCTACGGCGGTGTCAACGCGGCTGACGAAGAAGGACGCCACGGAGGCGAGCCGGTCGAGCGGCTTGCCCTGCGACTGCAGCGTCGCCAACCCGTCGAGGTACGCATCCATCACCTTGTCGTAGTAGTCCACGGAGAAGATGAGCGTGATGTTGACGTTGATGCCTTCGCCGAGAAGCTGGCGGATGGCGGGGATGCCCTCGTCCGTTGCGGGCACCTTTATAAAGATGTTCGGCCGGTCCACCGTCCTCCAGAACCTGCGCGCCTCTTCTATCGTGGCCTGGGTATCGTGTGCCAGGGTTGGCGACACCTCGATGGAAACGTACCCGTCCGCGCCGTTCGTGTTCTCGTACAGCGGGCGCAGCACGTCCGCAGCGCTGCGGATGTCCTCGACGACGAGCGCATCGTAGATCTCCGAGGATCCTGCGCCACGAGCGACGAGCTCGCGCATCGGGTCCTCGTACTCTTCGCCGCTTGAGATAGCCTTCTCGAAGATGGTGGGGTTCGACGTGAGACCGCGTATGCCCTCGTCAATCAGCTTCTGCAGGTCGCCGCTCCTGACGAGGTCGCGGGTAATAAAGTCAATCCACGGGGACTGGCCCTGTTCGTCGTACAGCTGTCGTAGTTTCGATGTAGCCATTCTGTGTTCTCCTGCGTTTGCAGAGGCGTTCGACGGAACGCCTCTGCGCCGTTGTCCTACTGGCTCGCCAGCTCGCGGACCGCGTTCGCGATGTGCTCCGCGTCTATTCCCGCTGCGTTGAGCAGCTCCGCGGGCCTGCCGGAGGTTGGCATTATACGCACCGCGAGGTGCCTCAGCTTCAGCGGCATCAGGTCGTAACCCTCGCTCTTTATCAGCCCCTTCAGGACTGCGGAGCCGAGCCCGCCCTCCGGGAAGTGGTCCTCCGCGACCACCATCCTGCCGCCAGTCGCCTCCGCGGCCTGGCGAAGCGTCTCACCGTCAACAGGCTTCACCGAGTACAGGTCAATGAGCCGGACGTTGATGCCCTCACCGGCAAGCTGGTCGCACGCCTTGATAGCCTCGTGTACCGTGATACCCGCCGCCACGACCGTTACCTGGTCGTTGTCGGACTGGCGGACCACCTTGCTCCCGCCAATGGGGAACTGCTCATCCGGGGGGTAGAGCACGGGCAGCTTCTCGCGCGTCGTGCGTATAAAGGAGATCCCCTGCGTGTCCGCCATCTGCGCGACGAGCTGTATTGTCTGGTTGCCGTCGCTCGGATAGAGTACCGTGGAGCCGTGAACCGCGCGCATCATCGCGAGGTCCTCCAGCGCCATCTGCGACGCTCCGTCCTCACCGATAGACACACCCGCGTGCGAGCCGCAGAGCCGGATATTCGCACGGGATACCGCCGCCATGCGGATGAAGTCGTACGCACGCGTGAGGAACGCCGCGAATGTGGAGGCAAAGGGCACCCGGTTGCGGACCTGCAGCCCAACCGCCGCCGCGACCATCTGCTGCTCCTGAATGAACATCTCGAAGAAGCGATCCGGGTACGCTTTCGCGAACCTGTCGGAGTACGTGGAGTTCGACACCTCGGCGTCGAGCACGACCACATCCTGCCGCGCGCCGAGTGCTTTGAGCGCGTCGCCGTACGCCGCCCGCGGCGCAATCGAGTCGCCCAACTCGTACGTCGGCAGATCTACCGGCGCGTTGCCCACCGGCGGCGCGGCGTCCATCGGGTCCGGCTTCTGGGTCTGTATAACTATGTTGCTCTCGCCGCCCAGTTCCTGAATCGCCTGGGCGCCTTTGTCCTCCTGCACCGGCTTGCCGTGCTGGTCGAGCTGGTCCTCCAGGAAGGAGACGCCTCGTCCCTTGAACGTCCTGGCAACGATCATGACCGGCTTGCCGGTCGTCTGCACGGCCTCCTGGTACGCGCGGTCTATCTCTTCCAGATTGTGGCCGTCTATCTCTATCGTATGCCAGCCGAACGCCCTGGCGCGGTCCGCGTACGCCTTGCTGTCGTGGCCGAACATGGTAGGCCCACGCTGGCCGAGGCCATTCATGTCGAGGATGCCGATCAGGTTATCGAGCTCGTAGTGGCTCGCGGTGTTGCACGCCTCCCAGATCGAGCCTTCCGCCATCTCAGAGTCGCCGAGCAACACCCACACCTTGTACGGCAGTTTGTCGAGGTACTTGCCCGCGATGGCTATACCGACCCCCTGCGGCAGTCCCTGGCCGAGGCTGCCGGTCGCCACGTCCACGTACGGCAGCACCGGAGTGGGGTGCCCCTCGATGCGCGAGCCGAACTTGCGGAACGTCATCATCTCCTCGTCGGAGATAGCGCCCACCGCCTTGTACATCGCGTACAGGAGGGGGGAGGCGTGCCCCTTGGAGAATATCAGGTGGTCGTTGCCGGGGTTCTCCGGGTTCTCCCAGTCGTACTTGAGGTACTTGCCTATGAGAACGGCCATGAGGTCCGCACCGGAAAGGCTCGAGGTCGGGTGGCCGGAGCCTGCTGCCGACGTGGAGCGGACGCTGTCTACCCGCAACTGCTGAGCGAGCGCATGCCACTGCTCCGTCTGTGCCTGAGTCTGGTCAATAGTTGTAGCCATCTATTACCTCCGTGTGGCCTTCTTCCTGCTCAAACTCTGCTTTGGCTAACAAGATGTGTTGTGTGCTGACGTCCAGACTCCCCCTTGCGGCTAGACGGAGTCGCCAGTTCTGTAGCCCGGCCTCCTCGCCGTCCTCGCGCGCTCTATGCTTGCGTACGTGCCGTGTCTTCCCTGGTCGGGTGTGGGGAGTTCCGACGTGCGGGCCGGGACCTGCGCCGCATCTTCTATGGCTCCTATCGCTTCCAGCGCCAGGAGCGCCGCCCCTCTCGCGGACGGCTCCGTCTCCAGGCTCACCCGGAGCGGCCTGCCCAGCGCGTCGGTGAGCGACTTGCGCAGGGCCTCGCTCTTTCGCACCGCCCCGCCGCTCACGATAAGCTCCCGCACCTCCACCGTGTTTACCAGCATATTATGTACCGTCAGTAACTCGACGAGGACGCCCTCCACCCCGGCCTGCAGTATCTCCTCCCGAGAGGTATCCAGGCGTATGCCGGAGAGTGTGCCCGTCGCCCCCGCCTGCCAGTCGGGAGCGCGCTCCCCGGCGAGGTGCGGCACGAACTCCAGCCCGCTCGTGCCCGGCTGCGCCCGCAGCATATACTCCTCCGCCTCCTCGGGGGTTAGCCCCAGTGTCCGCAACAACCAGGCGTAGATGTTGCCCGCATTGCTCACCGCCCCTCCAAGGAGGAGCCGGTGGGCGTCCACCCGGTACAGCCAGAGTCCCCTTGGCAAGTGCATCCGCTGTGCCACCACGGTGCGTATAGCTGCGCTCGTGCCGTAGTTGAGCGCCGCCACTCCGGGACGCGCCGCGCCGCTGCCAAAGTTGGAGGTCGCGCCGTCGCCGACGGCCGGATACCACGTCGCGCTCGCTAACGCGGGCCAGCGGGAG
>JADDPP010000481.1 GCA_016781845.1 Rubrobacter sp. | reverse complement strand
CCTTCTCACTCAACTATCCACCGCGTCAGTCCTCTCATTGACATCGTGCGCGCACCCGTGGGCGTGCTGCTAATCTTCGTGAGCTGGTGGATGATGTAGCGAGTGTCGGGCACCGCCGAACATGTGGGGGGTGCGAACGCTGCTGGTTTCCTGCTTGTTGGGATGGTCGGGCTGCTGGCCTGGAGCTCCTCCATCTGGTCGAGCGGATACGCCATCGAGCACGAGCGGCACGAGGGCACGGTGGGCGCGCTCTTCCTCTCCCCCGCGAGCAGGGCGGCGATAGTGGTCGGCTACGGGCTTGGCTCCTTCGTGTGGGAGCTGCCATCGCTGCTGGTGGTGGGGCTCATCGCCCTCCTATCCGGCGCGAGATTCGATGTCTCCGATCCGTTCGCGGCGCTCGCGGCTCTTGGATCGGTGTACGTAGCTTCGCTCTGCGTGGGCTTCGCCTTCGCGGGGCTGTTCGTTCTCTCAAGGCGTGGTAATCTGCTCGCTAACTTCCTGCAGATGCCCATCTATCTGCTTGCGGGGTTCGTGGTACCGCGAGACAGGTTGCCGGGCTGGCTGGAGCAACTCTCGGACGCGGTGCCCGCCAGCCACGCCACAGATGCGCTTCGGGCGAGCACCCTTGCCGGTGCTTCCTTCGGTCAGATCGCCGGCACGCTCGTGCTGGCGGCGGTCACCTCGGCGGCGTTTGCATTGATCGGGTTTGTGAGCTTGAGGAGGGTGGAGAGTGTCGCGAAGCGCGCCGGCCAGCTTGAGTTCTACTAACGGCCTCTCCGGCCTCGGGTTCCAGCTGAGGGCCGTGGCCGCCTCGTGGCGGGCGAAGATGAAGGACCGGCTGCACGGGGCCGGCCTGGAAGGCTACCTCTTCATGTTTATGCTCTACCCGATCTTTGAGATGTCCATGGCCGCGCTTATCTATACCGCTCGGCCCGACCTGCTGCGGTACGCCGTCGTCGCGGTCTCGGCAAACACGTTCCTGTTCAACTCGGTCTTCTACGTCGGTGAGATCCTGGACGGGGAGCGGATGAACGGTACGCTGCCGGGGCTCTTCCTCGCACCCTGCTCGCGGTACAGCTGGTTCGGCGGCTTCGCGCTTGTGGAGCTTGTGGAGGCGTTCGCGATCGTCGCGGTGGCGCTGCTGTTCGGGCGATACGCCTTCGGCGTGCATTACAGCCCGAACTATCTCAGCCTGCTGGTGTCACTCGCGCTCTTTCTGGCGTCGCTATGGGGCCTGGGGCTGATCTTCGGCGCTGTGGGGCTGGCGATAAAGAAGGCGAACCAGTGTCGAACCTGGTCTTTCCCTTCGTGATCCTGCTCGGTGGTGTGCTGTACCCGGTCGCGCTGCTGCCTGATTGGCTTCGTATCCCGGCGCGGGCGCTGCCGCTCGGCTACGGTATCCAGGCCATCGCGGACGCAATGCTCTACGGCAAGGGCATCACGGAGCTGCGCTCCCAGCTCCTGCCGCTGGCGGGCTTCGCGCTCGTGCTGCCGATCGTAGGAATGCTGGCGTTTCGGTGGCTGGAGATCCTTGTGCGTGAGCGTGGGGAGCTGGACTTGTATTAGCACCGATGGCTGTATGAGCTCCCCCAGGTAGCGCGTGCTCGTGCAGCAGCCTCCCCGGTAGCTGTGACGAGGGACGGTCGGGACCCGCACTACACCAGCACCTGGGGCCGTTTCAGATTCACTGTTGGCGGAGGACACGCTGCCCCTGGCGTTGCGGTGCCGGCTGCGTGCCGCGGCGATTTTTGCCTCTTGTTTACACGACGCAGCCGTAACTTTCATTCTCGTTTAGGCTCCCACATTAGACTGGGGCAATCACATCGGCATGTAGTGCAGTCTGGAGACAGCTTACTTAGATGTAGAGGACCCCTATTATGAACATGCTCGCCGCACGCACATTCCCCCTGCTCCCCCTGAAGAAGACGGTGATTCTGCCGGGTAGCGAAGCTCGCCTGACGATAGGCCGCCCGCGCTCCCTACGAGCGCTTGAAGAAGCGCTCAGAGGGGAGCGACTGATGGTTGTGAGCATGCAGTTCAATGGCGAGGACGATGAGCCGCTGCCGGAGGGACTGAACAAGGCGGGCACGCTCGTGCGCCTCCTCAGTTGGGATGCCAGGCCGGACGGTACGATGCAGGTCAGCGTGTCCGGCTTCAGCAGGGTGCAGATCTACAGGGTGGAAGCCACTGAACGTGGCTATTCGGCTCTGTGTGAGCTGCTGCAGGCGCCGTCGAGTCTCTCCTCGGTGGAGCAGCTGCTGCACGAGCACGTCGTGGAGCTGTACGTGCGCCATGCCGAGGCGAAGGGCAGGTCTGCCGCCGACGTCCGACGTGAGGTCAGTCCGTACGCGGACTCCGACGAGCTTGCTGATTTTCTCGGCAATCAGCTCATCACAACGTGGCAGGAGCGCCAGCGCTTTCTCGACACTTTACACCCCGTTGACCGGCTGGAGCAGCTCGCAATCCTGCTCAGCGGCGAGGCGGACCTCTCCGAGTTGGAGAACCGGATACGCAACCGCGTCCGACAGCAGATCGACAAGAGCCAGCGCGAGTACTACCTGCGCGAGCAGTTGAAGGTGATACACGACGAGCTTAGCGGTGAGGGCGGCAACGAGATCCACGCGCTGCGCACGAAGGTGGAGGCGGCGGGTTTCCCCGAGGATGTGCGAGAGAAGGCTCTGCGCGAGATAGGCCGCCTGGAGCGGATGCCGAGCACCTCGCCCGAGGGTGGTGTCATACGCACGTATCTGGACTGGATACTCGCTCTTCCGTGGAACTCGTGCAGCGAGGACAGGTACGATATCCAAACGACGGAGGGCATTCTCGACGAGGACCACTACGGGCTGGAGAAGGTCAAGGACCGTATAGTGGAGTTCCTGGCCGTACGGGAGCTCATGGCACGCGCGGGAACCCAGCCGCGCGGAGCGATACTCTGCCTGGTCGGTCCTCCGGGCGTCGGCAAGACCTCTCTCGGCCAGAGCGTCGCGCGCTCCCTGGGCCGCAGCTTCGTGCGCATAAGTCTAGGCGGCGTGCGCGACGAGGCCGAGGTGCGGGGCCACAGGCGCACGTACGTGGGAGCGCTTCCCGGCAGGCTCATCCACGGCCTGCGGCACGCCGGGACGAACAACCCTGTGATGCTTCTAGATGAGATCGACAAGATGAGCTCGGACTACAAGGGCGACCCCTCTGCCGCAATGCTGGAGGTGCTCGACCCCGAGCAGAACCGCAACTTCGTGGACCACTACATGGAGCTGCCGTTCGACCTGTCGAACGTCCTGTTCATCTGCACCGCGAACACTCTCGACACGATACCACGACCCTTGCTCGACCGCATGGAGGTGGTGCAGATAGGCGGGTACACGGAGGACGAGAAGGTGGCCATCGCGCGCCGCTACCTGCTCCCCCGACAGCTGCGGGCGCACGGGCTCGATCCGCGCTACCTCGAAATCTCCGAAAAGATGCTGCGCCACATCGTCCGATTCTACACGCGCGAGGCGGGCGTGCGGAACCTTGAGCGCCAGATAGGCGGAGTTTGCCGCAAGGCTGCCCGCAAGCTGGTGGCAGGCCGTGCGGCCAGAACTCGTGTGACGCCGCATCTGCTGGAGGAGTACCTCGGCCCGCCGCGTAGGCTTCAGGACGTGCGCTCACGCGGCGACCAGGTGGGCGTCGCGATGGGCATGGCATGGACGGAGATAGGCGGTACGTTGCTCCCCGTCGAGGTTGCGACGCTACCGGGCAAGGGAGGGCTAACTGTCACCGGGCGGCTGGGGGACGTGATGCAGGAGTCCGCGCGCGCCGCGCTAAGCGTCGCACGCTCGCGGGCGGCCGAGTTGGGCATCCCGCTGAACTTCCAGGAGACAACCGACTGGCACATTCACCTGCCGGAGGGGGCGATCCCGAAGGACGGCCCGAGCGCGGGCATCACGATGGCGACGGCGATGATAAGCTCGCTGACGAAGCGGCCGGTGCGCTCGGACGTAGCGATGACCGGCGAGGTGACGCTGCGCGGCCGGGTGCTGCCGATAGGCGGATTGAAGGAGAAAGTGCTCGCGGCCTCGCAGGCAGGGATCAGGCACGTCATCGCCCCACGCGACAACGAGGCGGATATGGCGACGATACCACGCAACGTTCAGAAGGAGCTGTGCTTCCACTGGGTGGAGAGCATGGACGAGGTGATCTCCATAGCGCTTGTCCCGGAGCCGAAGACGCGAGCTCCAGAGGTCGCGTTTTTCGATCCAGCCGGGCCATCGCTGCAGCAAGTCGCGATGCATGGGAAGGAACCCAGGTAGGCCATCCGGTCCTCCCCGTTATCCTGAGCACTGGCAACTCCAGGGCGCGGTACCCCAACAGGTGCCGCGCCTTTTTTTGCTAGAATATGTATAAGGTCCAGGCGTATATAGAGCGAAGACCGAATTATAGTTGTTGGAGTTATATTGATTTGGCGAGAGCAAAGTCCAAGCCCACGATGAGCTGGGCTAGAGCAGACCTGCATATACATTCCCCCGCATCAGCAGATTACCTAGACAAGACCGCGACCTTCATGGATCTCCTTCGAGCTGCGGAGGAGAGGGAGCTAGACGTTATAGCGATCACCGACCACAACAGCGTGGCGGGGATCGCGGCCTTTCGAAGGCGGCTGGAGACGTTGCAGTTCCTCCAGGATCAGGGGCGCCTCTCCCCGGAAGAGGCCGAAGAGTTTGACGAGTACCACCGCATCCTCACCAGGATACTTGTATTACCAGGCTTCGAGCTGACCGCGACGCTTGGTTTTCACATCCTCGCGATCTTCCCGCCGCAGACTTCGATACGCAAGCTGGAACATATCCTTCTGGAACTCAACGTGCCGGAAGACAGGCTCGACGCGGGTACGAGCGAGATAGGTGCGAGCACTGATGTTCTGACCGCGTATTCCATAATGGACCGTGCTGGAGCGATGGTGATCGCGGCCCACGCCAATTCAACTCACGGCGTCGCGATGCAGGGCTTCAACTTCGGGGGGCAGACGAAGATAGCGTACACGCAGGACGAGCACCTGCACGCGCTGGAAGTAACAGACCTCGATAGTCGCAGCAGGCGCTCAACCGCGCAGTTCTACAACGGCTCGAAGCCGGAGTACCCGCGCCGGATGCACTGCATTCAGGGCTCTGACGCGCACAAGCTGCGGCGCGACCCTGCCGATACCGACAAGCGACTGGGCATAGGCGACCGCGCGACCGAGTGGCTGCTGCCCGAGGTATCGTTCGAGGCGATGAAAGAGCTGCTCACCAGCGACGACTTCAGCCGCACCCGCCCGTACCGCCCCGCGGACCCCATTGACCCGGTGAAGCAGGCGCAGGAGGCAGGTCCGAGTCTTGTGCAGGGCTTTCACGAGCGCCCTGTCGTACGCAGCCGCGGCTACGAGGCGGTACTGCGCGACCTGGTGGCGTTCGCGAACACGAACGGTGGCACGCTATACATAGGCGCAGGCAAGACGAAGGGCACGGTCAGGGGCGTTGAGAAGCCGCAGGAGGTCCAGGATGCCTTGCTTCAGGAGGTGGCTTCCCGAGTAACGCCGCAGCTGGAGATAGAGGTAGACGTCATCCCCGTGGATGCGAAGGGCGTGCTGGTCCTGGGCGTGCCGAAGGGTGTGGAGACGCCGTACGTGCTGAACCAGACGGAGATCTGGGTGCGCCAGGAGTCGGAGACGGTAGTGGCTTCGCGTGACGAGATAGTGCGCCTGGTTCTGCAGACGCTCGCCAGCAACCGCGTGCCCGTGCCGATGGAGGAAGCGGAGGAGCCGGTGCCCACCGTATCCGAACTGACGGACGAGCCGCCGCATACCGGCGTTGAGATAATCGAGAGCACGGAGCGCAACGGCATCCCGTACCATACGGTGAAGGACCTGCGTAACGGCAGCATAGTGCAGAACGTCACGCGCTTCTCCGCACGCCGGTTGTGGCGCTACGCGATCAGCGAGCACGAGAGCAACCAGCTCGACCTCAACGAGATCCAGTGGCGGGGCGACATTGGTCTGTGGAAGGTACACAAGCGCGGCGGCCAGACCCGGTACAACCTCGCGCAACGTGACCCGGACGGCAGACTGCACATCTACTACGGTGTCACAGAGGAGGGGCTGCACGGCCCGTGGCGCGTCTTCGCGGAGAGCCCGGAGACGGCGAACGGACAGGCCGAGCCAACCGAGGCCGAGGAGGCGGTGCCGGTAGTGTAGCCGGAATATGCGCTGCACAGCACAAGAAGCAGGTAGGGTTCACGCCCTACCTGCTTCTTGTGCTGTGTAAACCTTTCAGGACTAGAAGATGGGCAGGTAGCGGTCTATCTCCCACTTGGAGACGTACTTGCGGTACTCGTCCCACTCCATCTGCTTCGCCTCGACGAAACGCTCGTAGATGTGCTCGCCGAGCGCCTCCTGCACCAGCTCGTCCTTCTTCAGCTCCTGGATTGCCTCACCCAGGCTCCCCGGTAGCGTGCCGACGCCGTGCTTCATCAGCATGGACTCGTCGAACAGGTACAGGTTCTCCTCCACTGGCTCCGGCGCCTCCATCTCCTTCTTGATGCCGTCGAGTCCCGCCTTGAGCATCACGGCGAACGCCAGGTAGGGGTTCGAGCTTGGGTCGGGGCAGCGCAGCTCGACGCGAGTGGCCTTCAGCTGGCCGCTGCTTACCCTGGGAACGCGGATCAGCGCGGAGCGGTTCACGCGCGCCCACGAGAGGTACACCGGCGCCTCGAAGCCAGGCACCAGTCGCTTGTATGAGTTCACGGTTGGCGCGAGAAGCGCGATCATCGCTCGCGCGTGCGCGAGCTGGCCCGCGATGAAGTGGCGCGCCAGCTTTGAGATGCCGTACGAGTCGGACGGGTCCACAAAGGCGTTGTCGGCGCCCTCGAACAGGCTCTGATGGACGTGCATCCCGGAGCCGTTGATGCCGAACACCGGCTTGGGCATGAACGTGCAGTGCAGCCCGTGCCGCTCGGCTACGGCTTTGAGGGTGTAGCGGAGCGTAACCGCTGCATCCGCTGTGCTTACGGCGTCCGCGTACTTGAAGTCTATCTCGTGCTGGCCCATCGCCACCTCGTGATGGCTTGTCTCGACCTCGATGCCGAAATCTTCCAGCGCGTTCACCATGTCCTTGCGTACGTCGTACGCCTCGTCCGTGGACAGGTCGAAGTATCCGCCTCTGTCGTGCGGCAGCACCTCGATGTTCTCCAGATCGGAAAGCTTGAACAAGAAGAACTCAAGCTCCGGCCCCGTATTGAACTCGTATCCCAGGGCGCGCGCTTCTTCCACCACACGTATGAGTGCCGCGCGAGGGTCTCCGGGGAAGTCATTGCCACCGGGCTCCTTGACGCGGCAGATTATGCGCGCGCTTGCGTTGTCGCCGCGCTCGTACGGGATCACTCGGAAGGTGTCCAGGTCCGGGAAGAGCTGCATATCGCTCTCGGCGATGCGCGCGAAACCTTCGATGGAGCTTCCGTCGAACCACTTCCCGTGCTCGACGCACTCTTCGAACTGGGACACGGGGATAGTGACGCTCTTGACCATGCCGATGATGTCGGTGAACTGCAGGTTGATGAAGCGGACGTTCTCGCTAGCGATCAGGTCCTTCGCCTTTTGCAGCGCCTCGTTGCTGACGTCTACAGCCAAGTTAGTTCCTCCCTGTACTATCTGCTACTGCTTCTATGCTTGGCATACGGTCTACATGGTAGCGAGCGGCAGCACCTGATACTAGGGCGGATTGCACAGCTACGGGACTGGTGATTGGTCCGTTTGCACAAGCTTCTGCAGGCGAAGGGCGAGCGTGAGCAGGAGACGGTTCTCGGACTCCGCGAGGGAGAGCCCGGTGAGATCCTCGATGCGCTTCAGCCGGTACGAGAGGCTGTTGCGGTGCAGGCTCAGCCTGTGCGCGGTGATGGAGGCGTTGCCGTTGCACGCTATATATGTTTCCAGAGTCTCGGTGAGAGAGGCGTTGTGCTGCCTGTCGTACGTTATCACCGGTTGCAGTAGCTGCCCCATAACCCGCCGGGCGATGGAAGTCTCGCGTAGCGGCGCGAGCAGTCCGTACGCGCCGGTCTCTAGAAAGCGCGTTGGAGCGCCATCACGCGTGCGGCGGCTCACGAGGAGGGCGGTGTTCGCCTCCTCCACCGCTTCGGAGACCCGCTGCGCGTCCTGAACCGGCTCGCTGATGCCCACTGCGGTCCCGCCAGCGACGGGCGCGAGCGAGCGCAGCAGGAGGTTGGTCGCGCTGTCGCCGCGCAGCATGGTGGGCACGAGCATCAGCAGTGTCCTGCCCTGGTCGAGCAGCGGGTACACCGCCTGACGGTTCAGCAACGCATGCAGCCGGTCCTTCGCTACCTCGGGAAGGGAACCATTGGGCTCACGGGCGGCGACGACCACTACGATGCCTTCCGGAGGGATCGTTACACCTAGAGTTCGCGCCCGTCCGTAGACGGTATCGAGTGAGCGACCTGCGAAGAGATCCTTGTAGAAGCCGTCGCGCTGGCGCTGCTCCGCTTCCACGGCGGCATCGGCGCGCCCCTGCTCTACCGATATTGCGGCAGCTACCTGGCGCATTGAGAGTGCCTCGGCAGCGGTGGGCGCGGACGGGACGCCGGAGACTACCAACGCGCCGAGGCGCGCACCGCGGTGCAGGACGGGCGTGACCCAAAGCGCATCCCCCGCGCCCTTCACGCCGATCGTGGCTACCTCCGGTCCCTCCGGCACCCGGCTTGCGAAATCGGCTGGGAGGGAGGGGGGGGCATCGGCGGACGTGAGCGGATAACCCTCCGCTGGAAAGTAGGCGACGCGCCTGCTTACGTGATCCGCGAGCACACGGATAATGGCGTCAAGCCCGCGGTTCGCCGCCAGCGTGTCGAGCAGGTGCGTCTGCCTGTCCTGCTGCTGTCGCAGCCCGTGGCGCATCTGCCCGGCTATGTGGTCGAGCAGTTCGCGCTCCACCTGGGCGACGGACGTGTCCGTGATGCTGATTAGAGGAAGGCCCACCCGGTCGGCGCTGGACCGGGCCTCCTCATCCGGCTCGGTCCAGACGCACACCGCCGACGCGCCTGCTTCGCGGAAGCCGGGCAGGAGCGACGCCAGTCTCTCCTCGCCGCCCAGGTACGAGAGCGCGGTGGGAGGCACCAGGACGACCTCGCCGCCCTGCAGGGGGTCGAGTGACGGCGTGCGCGTGCGCGCTGTTACCACCCAGCTCACGGTGGCCCCGGCGCCACCTTCGCCTCCAACAAGCCTCCCGTGCCCGGCCAGCTTCTCTCGCAGCAAGTCGCTCAGTGTTGTCATAGCCGGTAGTATAGTGCAGGCTGCACAATATGTGCAATACGTTTGCGCACCCGGATCGCTTATTGGGCTGCGGTGGCGGCGTCGGGGTGGGCGCCTGACAGACAGCGGTGAGCGTTCTCGCGCGGCATCTCGGACCTGTTATACTTTCCGCCGTTCGGTCGGCATCGAAAGGATACGGCGAAAACGCGCCACCTGGATGCGCCTACACACCTGCACTGCATAAGGAGGACGACGAGATGGCACCGTCTCTACCGGTGAGCACTCTGCGCATCGGCATTCTAGGCAGCGGCTTCATCGCGAACTTTCACCTGCAAGGCTTCCTGAGCGTGCGGAACGCCAGGATTAGCGCCGTGTACAGCCCTACGGCCGCGCACCGCGAGGCGCTCGCGGCGACGGCTAACGAGATGGGATTGGGGCCGTGCCAAGCGTGCGACTCTGCTCAGCAGCTCGTGGAATCTGAGGAGGTTGACGCGGTCTGGATACTCGCGCCGAACGACACCCGGCTGGAGCACATGCGTGTGATACACGACGCGGTGAAGGCGGGGCGGACGGAGCTGCTCGGCGTGGCGTGCGAGAAACCGCTCGCGCGCAACCTCTCCGAGGCGCGGGAGATGCTGCGGCTCGCCGAGGACGCGGGGTTGAACCACGGCTACCTGGAGAACCAGCTCTTCTCAACGGCGGTGCAGCGCGGCAAGGAGATCATCTGGCGGCGGGCCGTGCCCTCGGGCGGCAGGCCGTACCTCGCCCGTGCGGCGGAGGAGCACAGCGGCCCGCACAAGCCTTGGTTCTGGCAGGGCGAGAAGCAGGGTGGGGGCGTGCTCTCGGATATGATGTGCCATAGCGTAGAGGTGGCGCGCTGGCTTCTGACCGAGCCAGGCAAGGAGCGCGACAGCCTGCGCGTCACGAGTGCGAACGCGACCGTCGCGAACCTTAAATGGACGAAGCCCGAGTACGTCGAGCGACTGAAGCAGTCCATGGGGCCGGAGGTGGACTACTCCCGCCGTCCTGCCGAGGACTTCGCGCGCGGCGTCCTCACACTTGAGGACGAGGAGGGAGGAAAGCTGATTATCGAGGCGACGACCTCCTGGGCGTATGTCGGGGCGGGGCTGCGAGCGCAGATAGAGCTGCTCGGGCCGGAGTACGCCATGGAGTGGAGCAGCCTGAACACAGGTCTCAAGGTCTTTCTGTCGCGCAACGTGGGAGGCCAGGAGGGCGAGGACCTCATCGAGAAGCAGAACGCGGAGCAGGGCCTGATGCCCGTGGTGGATGACGAGGCAGGGCTGTACGGCTACGTGAACGAGGACCGGCACATGGTCGAGGCGTTCCGAAGGGGCGAGACGCCGATGGAGACGTTCCACGACGGTGTGGCCGTTATGGAGATGCTGATGGCGCTGTACCGGTCGGCGGAGACGGGCCAGACGGTGTATCTCCCCGCCGAGGAGTTGGAGACGTATGTGCCCCCTGTGGCACGGGGCGAGTACAAGGGATGAGTGGCACCGCACTCCCCTACAACGATAGGTCCATGCAAAGGCCCGTCTCTCTCTCATCCTGACCGCGCCGAGGCATCTTCTCAGTTATGCCAGGGCGAAAGGCAGGGTTCTCGCGAGCTCGGAACGACAGCACGCGCCAGCCAGTAGTAGGAGCGTATTGAGTGGCGCGTGCACGGACCTCTCGTTACACCTCGCGCTAGAGCTTGCCGAACTGTCGCAACACGAGCAGGTTCTCGACGGTCGTCCAGCCGCGCCAGTGCGCGTCGTAGGGAGTGGGCCAGCCACCGTCCTCGGCCTGTCCGCGCCCGACGGCGTCCAGCCCTTCCTCAATCACCTCTTTTGGAATCAGCGTGCCAGTGTAAGTGTGCCGGTTACGGATGAAGTCGAAGAAGACACCCCTCCCCTCCGCGTGCTGCCTGATGAGCCACCACAGGACTCCTGAGACGTATAGCTCGCGCTGGGGATGCTCCCATTCCGGGAGGAAGTAGTACGCGTACGGCCGGGTCGTGTAGTAATCGTCCTGGAGCAGGGCCTGCGGACGCGCCAGCCTGCTGAACAGCGCCGCCACGCGCGAGTGCAGCTTCTCGGAGCCGAGACCCAGCTCTTTGAGGTGCCCCGCGATGGTGCAGGAGGGGTTG
>JADDPP010000502.1 GCA_016781845.1 Rubrobacter sp. | reverse complement strand
GGTGGGACTACTCAACACGAAACTTAGTTGCTTTAATGTAGCTGTTGACAGAGCGGACGCACTGGTCTACCATGCGCACTCACCGCACACTTCAACAGCTCCGCCTGAGAGGAGCGGGGGATGACACTACACAGCAGTGCAACGGCCAGAACACAGCAGCCTGCGGGCGCCTCAAGATACACAGACCCGACAGAGCAGCGCAGCGGCCTACACAGGCCCGAGCGCGGGGAGTACACTGAGTTGAGCTTCGATACATCCACCCTTTCCAGGCGCCACCCAACCGCCTCGACATCCGCACGCGCTACACCGCGGAACCTGAAAACCGAGGATGGTCAGCCTATGCAGGAAGAGCTAGAAGGCACAGGCGTAGACGACCACGTACGTATGTACCTGCGCGAGATCGGCAAAGTCGGCCTGCTCAAGAGTGCCGACGAGATCAGGCTCGCGAAGGCGCTCGAGCGAGGTGAGTACCTGAGAGCGCTGATGTCCCGGCTACGGAAGGAGGTCGGCGAGGAGCCGCCAGCGTACCTGCTTGGGCAGGCACTGCTCCAGGACTTCAGCCTCTCCATTCGCCGCGCTCAGGAAGTGTTCGAGACGACGTTCCACGGGGAGGAGCTACCCGCGGCCCGACTCGAGCTGATCACCCGCGTGGTGCAGCAGTCTCAGGACAGGAGGGAGGAAGCGGACACCGCCGATGACGCGGACTCCGACGACAGGCCGGTTGAGATGGGGTTCGACTCCGCCACGGTGCAGCTGGAGCTGCTCGCGGACCTCCTGCCGCCGGATTTCGCATCTCGGATCGGGGAGACCAGCTTCTGGCCGGACCCCGACCAGGTCGCGCTCCACTTCAACGAGCGGGAGGACACCGTCAACAGACAGGTGAGGCGGTGGATCCACGAGGGCGTTCAGGCACGGCAGCACCTGACGGAGGCGAACCTTCGGCTCGTGGTAAGCATCGCCAAGAAGTACACGGGGCGGGGCATAAGCCTGCTCGACCTCGTGCAGGAGGGCAACATCGGCCTCATCCGCGCGGTGGAGAAGTTCCGGCACCAGAAGGGCTACAAGTTCTCCACGTACGCGACATGGTGGATCAGGCAAGCCATCACACGCGCCATCGCGGACCAGTCTCGCACTATCCGCATACCCGTCCACATGGGCGAGGCTATCAACCGCGTCAGCCAGACAACGCGCCGGCTCGTGCAGGAGCTCCAGCGGGAGCCAACCCACGAGGAGATAGCACGCGAGCTCGGCCATCCCTGGACGATGGAGCGGGTGCGCGAGGTGCTCAAGGTAGCGCAGGACCCTGTCTCGCTGAACACCCCTGTGGGCGAGGAGGACGACAGCCCGTTGGGGGACTTCATCCCCGACCATCGCGCCGCTGCTCCAGCAGAAGCAGCATCTCAGAACAGCCTGCGCGACCAGTTGGAGGGAGTGCTGAAGAACCTCTCCGAGCGCGAGCGTGACGTGCTGCGCTTGCGCTTCGGACTCGACAGCGAGCCGCGCTCCACCGAGGACGTAGCCAACATTCTGGACATACCGTACGAGCGCGTGGCAGCCGCCGAGAAGCGTGTAATGGACGTGGCTCTGCAGGGACTCTCCGAGCGCGACCGTGAGATGATGAGCGTGCGCTTCGGGTTCGGTACTGAGAAGCCGCTAAGGGTTGATGAGCTGGGCAGGCGGTACAAGCTCTCCGGCGAAGAGGCAGAGGAGACGGATGCCCGCTTCAAAGACCAGCTAGCAGCTGCTCTGCACGAGGTGCCGGAGGAGGACCGAGACGTGCTGCGTTTCCGCCTGGGCCTCGACGCGGGCCAGCAGCGCACCCTCGAGGAGGTGGGCCGTGCGTTCGGGGTGACCCGCGAGCGCATCCGCCAGATAGAAGCGAAGGCTCTACGCAAGCTGCGGAGGCCCAACTTCAGGCGTCAAATCGAAGACTACCTCGAGTAGTCGGGAAAAGTCTTGACGGGGGTGGGAACTTCATCCGCCCCCTTCTTGCTGCCTCGCTCCATGCGTGGCCTCGCGTACGGAGTACCCACACTAAACGACTGCAAGCTTGCCTGCCCCAAAGGTTGCAAGTGATGACCACGAGGGAGCGTACAGACGGGACACAAAGAAGGGGCGCTCGGTTGAACGCCCCTGTGAAGACCGGCTGGCTCGTAGCCTTACGACTGCCCGCTACACCTCATAGAACGGGAACCGGCCCGTAAGCTCACTGACTCTGCGGCGGAGCCCCGAAAGAGTGTCCTCATCACGATTCACGAGCGCGATGGATATGATGTCGCCTATCTCCTCCATCTCCGCCTCGCGCATGCCGCGGGTAGTCACCGCCGGAGTGCCGATACGGATACCGCTAGTCACGAAGGCGGATGCTGTCTCGAACGGCACCGTGTTCTTGTTCACGGTTACGCCGACGGACTCGAGCAGCGCGGAGGCATCCTTGCCCGTGATCCCCTTGTCCCGCAGGTCCACGAGCATCAGGTGGTTGTCCGTGCCGCCACTGACCAGCGTGTAGCCACGCGCCATCAGCGCGGAGGCCAGCGCCTTCGCGTTGGCGACCACCTGCCGCTGGTACTCCTTGAACTCCGGCTGCAGCGCCTCCTTCAGGGCCACGGCCTTGCCCGCGATGACGTGCATCAACGGACCGCCCTGCGCGCCGGGGAACACGGCCCTGTCTATCTCCTTCGCGTTCTCCTGCCGGGTCAGGATCAGTCCACCACGCGGCCCGCGCATAGTCTTGTGTGTCGTGGTCGTTACGTAGTCAGCGTAGGGCACAGGCGACGGGTGAACGCCCGCCGCAACCAGACCCGCGATGTGCGCCATGTCCACCATCAGCGGCGCGCCCACCTCGTCGGCTATCTCCCTGAACCTGTCGAACTGTATCTCGCGCGGGTATGCGCTCGCGCCCGCGACTATCAGCTTGGGGCGGTGTTCGTGCGCGACTGACCGCACCTGGTCGTAGTCTATGTATCCGGTCTCCTTCAGCACACCGTACCGAACAAAGTTGTAGTACAGCCCGGAGATATTCAGTGGGTTACCGTGTGTGAGGTGCCCGCCGTGAGTCAGGTCCATACCGAGCACCGTGTCCCCAGGCTTGAGTAGGGACAGATATACCGCTGTGTTCGCCTGTGCGCCGCTGTGGGCCTGCACGTTCGCATGCTCCGCGCCAAACAGCTCCTTCGCACGTGCGATCGCCAGACGCTCGACGACATCCACGTACTCACACCCGCCGTACCACCGCTTGCCTGGATAGCCCTCGGCGTACTTGTTCGTTAGAACCGAGCCCTGCGCCTCGAGCACCGCGCGCGATACGAAGTTCTCCGAAGCTATCAGCTCGAGCGTCCCCATCTGCCTGCGGCGCTCGTTCCGTATAGCCTCGTATAGCTCCGGGTCCATCTCCGCCAAACCGGGGGAGTCCACCGGCCTGTCCGTGCTTATAGCCATACACGTCACCTCCCAAGTCGTCACGTCTGCGTCTCATTGTAACAAACGTATATACCAGTCCCCACCGGACCGTTGGGCCCATGCCCAGCGCGGAGAAAAAGGCGTGGTTGGATAGCAATGATAAGAATCAGGGCGTGATCCGAGGCCATCGCAAAGTCAGATTGGAACCCTACACCACCTACCTTCAGACATACCAGCGCGTAGATACGCTGCACGCAGTGTCTGCGTAACGTCTGCGCGAGCTGTCCACTTCCACCAACACCAACTTCGCCATAGCCCTGACAGTCCTCATCGTCTAAGAGACGAGACCTGCCTGGAAACTACGCTCCCACGCCCCACACCAGCTTCAGGTCGAGCACGAACCCCGGCAGCTCCGGCTCGCCCGACTACGTTGTCCAGCCGCTCCACCTCCGCTCCGGGGCGGTACACGTACACCCGCCTGTCTGATGGGTCCAGCAGCCAGCCAAGACACTCTCCGTTCTGCATATACTCCTCCATCTTCTCCTGCGCGTGTCTCAGACTGTTTGAAGGCGAAAGCAGCTCAACGACAAAGTCCGGGCACAAGGGGTAGTAGCCTTGCCGCTGCTCGGCGGTGAGCTTAGCGTAGCGCGTGTGGCAAAGCCAGGACGCGTCGGGCGAGCGGATGGCGCCGTTCGGCAGCCTGAAGCCTGTGGATGAGTCATATGCCTCACCAGTACCGTTGCGCAGAGCCCACCCAGTCAGCTGGTAGGTCAGTCTCGCGTTCCTTCCCCCGGTTCCGGTCTCGGTAGGCGGCATAATCTCCAGGTCTCCTTCTGCCGTTCGCTCGATGCGAAGATCCCCATTGAGTTGACAGAACTCCAGGAACTGCTGTTCGGTCAGCTCAAGCGCGGGGCGGGTGCGGAGCACCAGCGGGCGATTCTCTACTCGTGTCCGGGTTCGGGCCATTGCGCTCATACCTCCTGGCGGTGTGGACAGTGTAGCACCATCTCTATCCGAAGCCAGCGGGTCCAGCAACCCCACACTCGGCTCCAGCGCATGGCGCTGGCTCTATAACCTCTATCCTGTCGGCGCTTGACGCGACAGCTAATGCCTATTGTGCTACACGAGCGCTTTTGAAGGAGCAGTGCGCGCAACTTGAAGCAGCAAAGCTGCTCGCAAATGTCGCCTCAGCGTGCCAGCCAACCACCATCAACCGGAATAATGGCGCTGTGTAGATACGAGCTCGCCTGTGAGGCCAGAAAGACAGCGACGCCTTTGAGATCGGATGGGGCTCCCCAGCGCCCTGCGGGGATGCGGCTCAGTACCTCCTGGGCACGCCGCTGGTCCGCCCGAATCTCTGCCGTGACCTCCGTCTCCATATAACCAGGAGCAATTGCGTTCACGTTGATGTTCCTGCTTGCCCACTCGTTAGCCAGCGCCCTGGTGAGCCCGGCCAGCCCACTCTTCGCCGCGACGTACGAGGGCACGAGTACGCCCCCCTGAAAGGAGAGCATCGACACGACGTTGATGATCTTGCCCCCCTGCCCCTGTTCGACGAAAAAGCGGGCGGCAGCCTGGCTAAGGTAAAAGGCGCTGGTGAGATTGAGGGACAGAACGTCCTCCCAATCCTCCCGGCTGAACTCCAGCGCCTCTGCCCTGCGGATGATCCCGGCGTTATTGACGAGGATGTCAAGCCGCCCCAGCGCCGTCACGCACGCCTCCACGACCTCCCGCGCGGATTCCGGGCCTGTCTCCCCCAGGTTCCGGGTCAACGCATGGCACCTGCGCCCCAGCTCAGGGACCCGGCCGCACGTCTCATCAAGGTCCAGAAGGTCGAGCGCGACCACATCGGCGCCCGCCTCCGCGAGTCCCAGCGCGATGGCCTGGCCCAGACCACGAGCCGCCCCGGTGACCAAGGCGACGCGGTGATCCAGCCTGAAACTGTCAAGAACACTCAGTAGCGCAGGTCCTTCGGCTCTATGCCGTGCTCGCGGCAGTACCTCAGGTATCGCTCCAGCTTGCTGAAGATGTCATCCTGGTAGATCACGTTATCGTCGTCGTCCAGGTACTGTATCACGCCTTCGAGAATGAAGAGCGTTATCATCTCGTCGTTCCCTTCCTCGAGAACAAGCGTGTGGATGTCACCCGGCGGCTCGTAGACGAAGGTTCCGGGCCGCGCTACCCAGTCCCTCTCAAGGTAGCGCCAGCTCCCCTTGATGCAGTACCCCAGCACCTGTCCTCCGCTGTGACGATGCCGGTTCACCCTGCCATCACCCGTCATTCTGATCAGGTTCACCCATCGTCCGCTCGTGAGATCGAATCGAAGCGGTTTGAACCACACCCGCTCCCCCTGTGGTACCCAGGGCAACTCGTCGCTCTGAATAGCCTGGTCCGGTAGGCCGACGTCTCCGATGATGGCTTCTAGCTCCTGGCTGGTCACCGCGCACCTCCTGTCTTTATTCCTTCCCTTTCTCGCTTCCAACAGCACGCAGCGCTCGTCGGTTCTGCTTCCGGCTCGACTCAGCGTGCTCGGCTCTGGCCGCCTTCAGGTTCTACACATGCCGGGTCTCCTGAACAGATTGCAGTCAAACCGTCTCTAACAGCAGCTGGTTCACCGTGTCGGTAAGGTCCGCTACGTCGAACGGTTTAGCGATATGGGCATCCGCCTGGCATCCGGCCGGGTCCATCCGTAGTCCCGCGCTCATGAGGATTATCTTCGTGGCACGGATTGCAGGATCCGATCTGATAAGCCTGCAGAGCTCCTGGCCATCCAAGCGAGGCATGATCATGTCGGCTAGCACCAGGTCGGGCCTGCACTCGCGCACGATCTCGAGGGCGCTCTCTCCATCGTACGCGGGAAGCACGCTGACATGGCCCTCCAGCAGCAGGGCCACAAGCTCGACTATCTCGCTCTCGTCATCAACTACCAGGACTGTTTTCATACCTAGTTGCACCGTGGCGCAAGCCCCTTCAGAAGCACCCTCTCCTCCGCGCACTTGCCGTCAGCGCGAGTCCTCCCCAAGAACGGGCAGTGTGAAATGAAACGTACTGCCCTTGCCCTCCTCCGAGAGCACGCCTATCGTGCCCCCGTGCCGCTCGATAATAACCTTACTGATGTACAGGCCGAGCCCCAGCCCGCCGTAGTTGTTGGCAGGGGCGTTCGCCGCTCGGAAGTACAGATCGAACACCTGCCCCTGCTGTTCCTGAGGTATGCCGATGCCATGGTCGGCCACGGAGACCACCGCATAGTTCCCCTGCCTCCCTATGCTGACATCTACCTCCCGCCGCTTATCCGAGTACTTCACAGCGTTGACAAGGAGATTCATTATCGCCTGCTCGATGCGTGGGCGGTCGCCCCGGACCCATACATCCTCTGTTCCCCTATCGAGGCGCAGCAGCAGGTCCGGCGTGGACACCCTCATATCACCCACCGCGTCTTCGACCGCGGCGACCAGATCGAAGGGCGCCGTCTCGAACTCGATCCTTCCGCTCTCGATGCGCGACACGTCGAGCAAGTTGTCTACGAGGTTAGTCATACGTTCTACCTGCCGGTTGATCACCCGAAGCGGCTTGAGCAGGGCTTCATCACCCTTCCGCTGCGCCTGCCTGTGGAGCACGTGTGCGTACCCCTTGAGCAGTGTGATCGGAGTTTTCAGCTCGTGGGATGCGATGGAGAGAAACTGGTTGCGGAGATCAAGCGCCTGCCGCACCTGAACAAGCAACTCGTTCTTCTGCTCGTCCGCCCGCTTGCGCTCCGTATACAGCCACGCGTTATCTATCGCTACCGCCGCGCGGCGAGCCAGATCCTCCGCAAGAGCGAGGTCCGCCGCACTAAGAAGGTGACCAGACTCCGCCGACACGAGCGTAATCGCGCCAAGCACCCGCCCCCGCGCCAGCAGCGGGACCATGAGCGCGGAGCGCATACCCACCTCTCGAAGAACCGTCAGATGCTCGTCATCTTGAGCGGCAGCCTGGATTAGAGCATCATTGACCTCCGGGTAGTACTCGGACTGGCCGGTGCGCAAGACATTCGCCACGCCGCGCGGCGCATCGAGGTCTACCGGGTACCGCTCCTGCAACTCCCTCGCGAGCTCCACCTTTCGGGGGTCTACGTGCGCCACCGCCAGCCTGCGCAACTGCCCGTCCTCGTTCACGATATCCACGGCACACCAGTCCGCAACGCGCGGCACTGCGAGTCGAGCCACACTCGCGAGGGTGGTCTCATAATCGAGGGAGGACGAAAGCACCTCGCTTGCCTCCGCCAGAAAGCGCTGGGCATCCTCCGATCGCTTGCGCTCGGTAATGTCGTGAAAGATGTTGACAGCGAGCTTGACGCGGCCACGCTCGTCGCAGACCGGCATGGCCCTGACCACCGACCATCGCTCCTCGCCCGTCGCCTTGATGCGGAAGCCCAGGGTCCTCTCGGGCGATTGGACTCCCTGGAGTGCGACCCGACCCGGAAGCTGATCGAGCGGGAACGGATCGCCGCGCTCATCCACGATGTCGAACTTGCCGAGGATCTCCGCCAGGGGTGCCTTCTGCAGCTGTGCAGCTGAGGGGTAGCCGGTGACCCGAGCGGCAGCATCGTTTGCATAAACTATGCGGCCGGTGTTGTCCTGTACGCTGATGCCATCAGCTATACCTCCGAGGATCGCCGAGAGCTGGTCCCTGGAGCTCTGCAGCCGCTCCTCAGCGAGCCTGCGCTCCGCCAGCTCCTGCTGCACGGTGGCATAGAGCCTTGCGTTGTCGAGGGCAATGGAGGCCAGTTCCGCGAACCGGCTCAATGCTTCGACCTCTACCGCGTCGAACGTCCGGCCCTCCTCGGTGTAAGCGAGCGCGATGACGCCCACTACCTCCGGTCCAGATTTCAGAGGCACCGCCGCCACCGCCCGCACCCTGCGTGGGCTATTCTCGAAGACCTGAGCCCTGCCGGACCACGAGTGATAGTCCTCTACCGCGAGCGGTTTGCCGGTCTGCCACACCTTGCCGGCCAGGCCCTCCCCCGGCTTCAGCCGATAACCTACTATCGCCTCGAAAATGCCAACACCCACTCGCACTACCAGCTCTTGTTGCTCGGTGTCGAGCAGGTAGATAAACCCGTGCGGCGTCCCGACGAGACTGCCAGCGCGCGCAACGATGTTCTCCAGCAGGTCTGCAGGCTCAAGCCTGTTCATCAAGGCCAGCGTCGTCTCGTGCAGGGCGGCCAGATACGCGCTCTGGCTGCGAAGCTGATCCTCAGGCTGACTGGCTACACTGGTATCAGAAACCACTCTGTCCTCAACACTGAATGAACACTGTCCGAACCTCATACTCGCTGGTGGCAGGCGCCGGAAGGCTTGTCATCCCAGGCTCGCGAGGATACCCGTAACTTGGGGCCACAGGCTCTTCGCTCCGTTCGGACGGACACTACGTGCAAGTGCCTGCCCGGACGCCATACCACCTGCTGTTTTCGCCGCTTACGCAAGCAACGCATACATCATACTTCAGATCGCCACCACGCGTCGCGGGTGGTTCACCCCTCAGTCTTCCTAAACGTTGGGGGAACGCTACTTGCCGGTGGCTTGACTGAGCCAGGGCGATGTGCCACACTGGCCTCGATTTCGGGGGCGTCAGGACAAGGGGAGAAAATGCGTACGATACGGGTAAGCGGCGGCACGCCGTTGCGCGGTGAGGTCAGGATAGCGGGCGCGAAGAACGCGGCGCTGAAGATGATGGCGGCGGCGCTGCTCACCGAGGAGGAGGTGCTCCTCTCCAACGTGCCTCGCATCAGCGATGTCAAGGTCATGAGCGGGCTCCTGCAAACGCTCAATGTCCAGGCAGAGTGGTGTGGGCCGCACACGTTGCGTATCTTCGCGGGGGATCTGCGTCCGGCCCGCTTCGGCATAGAGGTAGCGGCGAAGATACGTGCTTCCTTCCTGGTACTCGCCCCCCTGCTCGCACGATGTGGGACGGCGAGTGTGCCGAACCCGGGAGGCGACCGTATAGGCCATCGGCCAGTAGACCGACTGGTCGAGGGTCTGCGCGGCTTCGGCGTGAACCTGGAGTACGATGAGGCATATTACAACGCCGAGTGTCCGCGCCTCGCGGGCTGCGAGTACACCTTCATCAAGAACTCCCACACCGGCACCGAGCATCAACTCCTCGCAGCGGTGCTGGCGGAGGGTCGGTCGGTGATACACAACGCGGCGCAGGAGCCGGAAGTTGACGACCTGATCGCGATGCTCAACTCCATGGGCGCGCGCATCTCCCGCCCAGCCCCTCGCACCCTCGTGATCGAGGGCGTACAGCGGCTGTACGGAACGCACCACACGGTGATGCCGGACCGCATCGAGGCTGGCACGTTCGCCACCATCGCCGCCGCGACGGACGGTGACATCTTCCTGGACGGGGCAAATCCGGTCCACATGGCCCCCCTGCTCGAGAAGCTGCGCGAGGCAGGGGTCGGTGTGGAGACGAGTACCGAAGGCGTGCGGGTACGACGCGACGGTGATCTGACTGCCGTGAATGTGACCACGCGGCCCCATCCGGGCTTCATGACTGACTGGCAGGCACCGTTCGTCGTGCTGCTTACCCAGGCACGGGGCGAGAGCGTCGTACACGAAACGATCTTCCCGAACCGCCTGGGCTACACGGACCAGCTCAACGAGATGGGCGCTGACATAGAGCTGTTCAACCCGGCCCCGCCCGAATGGGGCTACAACTGGAACGAGGCCGACGACCTGCCCACGTACCGTCACGCTGCCCGTATCAGGGGCTGCACGCCGCTCACAGCCCGCGACCTGGTGATACCGGACCTGCGGGCAGGCGCAACGCTCATCATCGCCGCGCTGTGCGCGGACGGCACGAGCCACATCAGCGGTGTTCACTGGGTGGAGCGCGGCTACGAGCACTTCATTGACCGGCTGCGCCTGCTCGGCGGGCAGATAGAGGAGAGCTTCCCGGCCGAGGTACCCGCCTGAGCCGCCTGTGTTGATAGGTCACCTGTAGGGGCGTTCGGTTGAACGCCCCACGCCGGCCACAGCCTCAGTCGCGAAACTACGGCGTCCCCTACTCGGCCAGCAACTCAGCGACGGCGGTTATGTACGGCTCGGCCCATCCCTGCAGCGTGAGCTCCGGGTCCCAGAAGGCGCGGTGGCCGGGGCGCTGGCAGTACTCCCAGATGATGAGCCTGTCGTGCAGCATGTATACCTGCAGGCGATCTGCCAGACCAGGGCGAGAGGAACTGTTGGTGAGGTAGGAGCGCAGGAACTCCCTCGCCAGGCTCGGGTCCTGTTCCAGGTAGAGGCCTGTCTGGCGCGACAGGTCGGCATCTCCGTCACCGAAGCGTCCCTCCATCAGGTCGAACACACCGCTCACACGCCATACGCCATCTCGCTTCTCCACGGTGGCGTTCTGCTCCTTGTAATCACCCAACACGAAGCACGACTCGTATGGCACGTCGAAAGCGGGGCTGGGCTCAGATATCAGGCGCTCCACCCACTCCACGTCTGCGTCCGTCGTTCGGTCGGAGTAGGACCAGGAGCGAAGGAGCATCGCGCGAATGGAACTGGCCCAGGCGTTGTAGCTGTCATCTGCGCGAGCGATGGAATCTGAGACCAGGTCGTACGTCCCCGCGAACGGCCACGTCAGCTCGTGCATCCGCGCCAGGTTCTCTCCCATCGCGCGGGCTATCCGCAGCCTGTCACTGCGGCTGAGGCCGGCTGTTACGTTCGGGTCTGAGAGCTGCAGGCCCGGCATCCGGGGCATGATAACGTAGCTCCATCCAAAGATATCCTCTGTGGGGTCCAGCAGGTACGGCCAGGGCACGGGGACGGTGGTCCGCTCATGCAGGAGCCGCGCAAAGAAGCGCTCGGCGGGAAACTGCCAGGGATAGTGTGGCACGCCACGCAGCACGTACTCGCCGCTCGTGCTAGTCAGGAACAGGTTCTGGCCGAAGAGTCCGCCCGTTATAGGCTCGGCGCGCACGAAGCCGCCCAGCCCGAAGCGCTGCAGCGCAGCATCGAGCTGGGCCGGCGATATCTACCCGAGCCGCTCCGAGTATT
>JADDPP010000209.1 GCA_016781845.1 Rubrobacter sp. | reverse complement strand
TACTCAATCCTACTATCTCCCATCCTTAAACTGCGAAATCCAGACTAAGTGTTACCGAGTCCTCGTAGCCATCTGAGTTGGGGCTGAAGACGGGCAGTGACGTGCCAATTGAGAGGCCCCGAATGCTGTTCCACACTCGCGGATCCTCCTGCCCCAGACGCCACAACGCCACTCCTGCAACTCCGGCCTGCCGGACGACCGCCAGCTTCGCGTCCAGAGAGCGTCCGTCGTCGTACCACACCTGGTGCTGCTGGCCGTCGCGCGTGTACGTAGCCCTGGCGCTCTGCGAGACGCTGTCGTAGCTGAGAACCGCGCCGTACTCCCGGCGAAGCGTCGCGATCTGTGGGTACTTCGTAGCGGTAGCCTTCGCGCCCGTCGTGGTGTTCCAGTCGTAGCCGTAGAGCGGGAGGCTCACTACGACCTTTGAGGCGCCTATCTGGCTGCGAGCGTACTGTGTGACCTGGGCCACCCAGGAGATAGGGGCTACCGGGCCGGGAGGACCAGCTGGGTAATGGTAGTCGTACGCCATGATGATAAAGAGGTTCGCGTGGGGGCGAGTGCGGCGTAGTCATACGGGCCAGCCCAGCCGGTCGTGACATCGCGCGTCTTCGCCGCCACAGCCATCGTTACAATCTTTCTGTGAGCGCGCAGGCTGGGATACAGCTCCGCCATGAACGCCGTCAGGTACGGCCTGTCCGTGGCGTGGATACCCTCAAAGTCTATGTTCACGCCGTCGTACCCGTTCGCGCGTACCAGCTGGGTTATGGCTGCTACCAGCTGCGTGCGCTTTGCAGCGTCAGATATAAGCGTGTGGAACTCGTCGTACCGCGCCTTGTTCTGCACAAGCGGCAGCACCTTTGCGCCCGCCGAGCGTGCGAGACTTGTTACCTGCGGGTCGTCCACGCCCAGTATCCTGCCTGCCGCATCCACCTGGAACCCGTACCACGGCGACACGTAGTTGAGCTCCTTGACGTGCGCCTGCAGACTCGGCAGGGAGGTGGCCTTGTCGTATCCTGTGTAATATCCCCAGCGTACCCCCACAGCCGCATCCGCGGGTGGTTGTGAGGGGAAGACCACCACCGAGGCCACAACGAGTGCGAGTAGGGCGAGTCGCTTGTACATCCTTCGTCCGCTCCAAAGTGCTGAGAACTACTAGATTCTGTCCGTATATAGGAATGCGCGTGGCCGAAGAAGGGTTACCACATCCGCAGGCGCTCCGGGTGTTGAAGCGGTTCTCTAAGGAGAAACCCACAGTATCGTGCAGCCTCGTGCGGTAAGGAGCGACTCTTAACCGTTTCTTAACGTTTTTGTAACTGCACATGGGCTTATTCTCGTTGACATCTCAGTTATCAGATGTTAATCTGAGCTAGCTTGTTCGGGCGCTGGATATTGGCGCAAGGACATAAGCGTGGTTCGGGATGGTTATCATTATTCTGTCTTCCCGGCTGCAGCGTTTGTAACGAAGGAGGAGATGCTTATTGTTTTTCCTTAAACTCTAAGGCAAGTGGGCGTACCTGGGGGAGGGCAAGACAGCCAAAGAAGGCCCGCCTCTCCAGAGGGCACATGCGCCGACCAGTCCTGAGCCTCTACTCACCACAGTGGCTTGGGAGGAAAACAAGGACCACCACAACATAATCGCAACCTATTTGGAGGGATGTCTGTTGACCACAAGGATAGTGGGCGTTGCGTTCGCCCTGCTCCTGGCTTTCGTCACGCTCGGCGCACCCACGCCCGCTGCGGCATCGCACCTGCGCACAGGCGCGTACGCCAGAACCACCACCGCGGTGAACCTGCGCTCCGGCCCCAGCACGAGCTATCGCTACTACTACACTATGCGGTCAGGCTCCTCGGTCTGGGTAATCAGGTACGCACGTAACGGCTATTACTACGTCAAGCACAACGGCAACTACGGTTACGCCTACGGCTCTTACCTTTCCCAGGGCAGCACTTCCACCTACAGCGGCAGTTACAGCAAGGGCCAAGCTATCGCGAACACGGGGAAGAGCTACGTCGGCTATCGGTACGCCTATTACGGCAACACGCCGTCGGAAGGCTTTAGCTGCGTCGGATTCACGCAGTGGGTGTACCGCCAGCATGGCATCTACATACCGGAGAGGCTGGGAGGCCAGGCCAGTATGGGTGTGTGGGTTTCGCGCAGCAACCTGCGGCCCGGTGACCTTGTCTTCTACCAGAACACGGTATGGTCAGGCTTGTCCCACGTCGGCATCTACGTCGGCAACAACTATATGGTCCACTCTGGCTCGCCCCGAACGGGCGTGAATGTGGCCTACATGGGCTACTCCTACTGGACCTCCAGGTGGTACGGCGCACGCCGTCTCGTATAAACTAACGGTTCGGTCCGCGAAGGAGGCCCCGGGTGCAGATCCGGGACCTCCTTTCTTTTGCATCCAGCGTTCTTCTTTGAATAGTATTGCGGCTATCCTATACTCGGGCTACTGGTCGGGCGAGCTCGACTCCGACCTGCGGTCGCCACGTCACGCACCAGGATAGCCAGGCAGCAGTGGGCGATGGGACCGCTATCTGGGGAGGTGTAGCAGATGGAACAACTCGATGCGTCAACAGTCCGCCACCGCCTGTCGCTCGGGGAGGATTACCTCTCCTGGTTGAACGCACTGGAAGCTGCAGGAGCGCCGCCGCGCCCCCTCAGCCTGCCGACGCCGGGCGAGCTTCCCGCGCTCCTGGTGCGCCTCGGCGTCCAGCCCCCAGACGCCGACGCCATCATCGAGAGCTGGCCGTCGCAGACGCGAACGCCGGAGGTGTGGTGGCTGCTCGAACGCTGCTCCCACCGCATCGTGCTGGACCTCGGAGGCTTCGAGTCCCTCGGACGTTTGCCCTCCCTTCCCCCCTCTCTCGGCGCCCTCGGACGGCTCTTCTACGCCTACGTTTTCCTCGCCGCGCTCGGGGACGTGCGGCAGTGGCACCACGAACACGGCATCCCAGATGACATCTCCTGGGCGACACTCGCTGACTTCGGGCGCAACATGGCCATCTACCGCCGCATGTTCGGCGTACCCGGCCTCGATGTCCAGGACTGGCTCACGCTCCACCTGCGCGGCGTGATATACCAGCTCGGCCGGCTCCAGTTCAACCGCTCGCGCATCTGGTACGACGCCGCCACCCTAGAGCGCCTCGGGGTGGGGTTGCGGCACGGAGAGCCGGCGCTCGGCGTTCACATCCCTGAAACAGGCCCACTACTGCCCGAAGCGTGCGATGAGTCGTTCCGGCAGGCGCGCGCTTTCTTCTCTCGGTACTTTCCCTCGGACTCATACCGGGTGGCGACCTGCACCTCGTGGCTCCTCGATGACCAGCTCGCCGAGTATCTGCCACCGGACGCGAACATCGTGCGGTTTCAGCGCCGATTCCGCCTGCTCCCCGGCGGCACAGAGGACGACGCCGCAGTCTTCAAGTTCGTCTTCCGGAGGGTAGCGCCAGCGCTCGACGAGCTGCCTCAGCGCACCACCCTCGAGCGGGCTGTCGTGAGCCACCTGAAGGCCGGCCACCACTGGCGGTCGCGCACGGGATGGCTTGAGCTCTGACACCTTGCCGTCCGCGACCTCATCATGGCGCTGCCTCCTACCCACAAGGAGGTTATACTGGCCGCACTCATGAGCCTTCTCGATTCTCGAGCCGTTTTGCCGAGGGAGAGTGATCATGCAATTGGGTCTGCAACTCCACCCCTTCGATGCGGGTAAACACGGCAATCCGTTCGATACGGCGCTGGCCGTTTCCAGGGCGTGCGAGCAGGCCGGGCTCGATTCGGTATGGATGGCGGACCATTTCATGTTTCCGGACGAGAAGGACCTGGAACGGGAAGTGCCGGTGATGGAGTGCTTCGTCGCGCTCGGGGCGATAGCCGCATTGACCAGCAGGATCAGGCTAGGTGAGCTGGTGGTCGGGGTGCCCTACCGCAACCCGCCGCTCGTGGCGAAGATGTGCGCGACGCTCGACGTGATCAGTCACGGCCGCAGCATCGTGGGGCTCGGCGCGGGCTGCTGGGAGCCGGAGTTCGCGGCCTACGGATGGCCGTACCCGGCGGTGCGCGAGCGAATGCAGATGCTCGACGAGGCTGTGCAGATAGTTGACCTGATGCTGAAGCAGCGGCCGGTGAGTTTTCGAGGCAAGCACTACTCGGTTCGCGATGCTCTCAATGACCCGATGCCCGTCCAGAAGCCGCGCCCACCCATCGTGATCGGCGGCAGTGGCGAGAGAGTTACGCTGAGACTGGTCGCCCGATACGCCGACATGTGCAACGTGTTCGGGGACCCGGCCACTGTTGCACGCAAGTTCGACGTGCTGTGCAGGCATTGTGAGGAGGTGGGACGCCCATTCGATGAGGTCACCCGCTCTAACTTCGTGGACCTACTGATAGCTCGGGACGATGTTGAGCTGAAGGCGAAGAAGGAGAGGCATCCGGACTTCGACGGTATCGCCGGCACACCGGACACGGTAATCGCGGGGCTGAAAGAGTACGCGGATGCAGGCTCACAGTGCATTACCCTCCACATGCCCGATGCCGCGGACCTGGAGCCCATCCTGCTGCTGGGCGAGAAGGTCGTGCCCGCGGTGGCAAGGCTATGAGTCCTCGCGACGCCCCAAGCGCACTCTACAGGAACGGGCGGAGGACGCCCTTCTCAGAGGGATTACATGGAGCAGACGATCTGCCGACATCGGTTTCGCTCGAAGGCACTACACCGCCTGCCCGTTTCAGCGCTCCGGCGCGTTCCTACGGCCCGCTATGAGGCGCGAGGTGAGGCGGCGGTACGTCTTGGGTAGCCAGCCCCGCTCACCCGCGCCGAGGTTGTTGAGTCTGCGTGCGAGGGGAGTATCCAGCTCGTCCGCCCATGTCGCGCACTCTGGGGGGTTCGCCTTTATGCCTGCGTCCGCCCGCTCGATCAGATCCGGTGGCACCCACGCTACCAGGTACGAGGTGTAGGGTACGGACTCGCCTCCCCCCTTCCGCGCCTGTCTCTCCCTCTCCCTGTCCCGCACGTACGCCACCCAGGTGTCCCACGGCGGCAGGTTATCCCAATCGAAGAAGCCGAACGATTCGACAAAGCCCGCGCTATCCCACGGATTCTGCGCCGGGTCATACAGCAGCAGCCGCCCTCCCGCGAGATCGCGCGCTGGCAGGATGCGATATTTGCCCTGCCAGCGCAGCAGCTTCAGCCGCTTCTCCACCAGATCGTCAACCTGCTCCTGTCTCTCCTCCGCCGTCTCCGCGTGCGCGAAAAGATCCGGACTTAGCTCCGGAGTGCGCAGGCTGTTCGAGGGGTTCGAAGGGTCGGGCACGAGCTCCCGCCCAGCGCACCAGGTGATTGTCTGCGCCAGCGATGCCCTGAACGATCCAAGCTCCCTCACACCAACCTCCCCACCCGTTCTAAACGCTCACCCCGACCTTGGAGAGCGCCTCAATCGCCCGCTCCAGAGTATCGCGCCGCTTCGCGAAGCAGAACCTGACCTGTGTGCGGCCGAGGTCGGGGTCGGCGTAGAAGCTCGAACCAGGCACCACGGCCAGCGCGTGCTCCTCGATCAGGTGGCGCGCGAGTTCCACGTCTGTGCCCAGGCCAAGCTCGTCAATCTCAGCCATCACATAGTATGCCCCCTGCGGCACATACGCGCGGAAACCGGTGCCCCGCAACCCCTCCAGCATCAGGTCGCGTCGCACCAGGTACTCCTGCTGCAGGCTGGCGTAGTACTCCTCGGGCAGACGTAGCGCAACCGCGCCTGCCTCCTGCAGCGGAGCCGGCGCGCCAACCGTGACGAAGTCGTGAACCTTGCGGATGCCATCGGTGATGTCCGGCGGGGCTATCGTGTAGCCTACCCTCCAGCCGGTCACGCTGTACGTCTTGCTCAGGCCGTTTACGACAACGGTGCGCTCACGCATTCCGGGCAGGGTTGCCATTGACACGTGCTCCGCGCCATCGTACGTAAGGTGCTCGTAGATCTCATCCGTGTAAGCCAGAGCGTCGTAGCGCAGGCAGAGATCGGCTATGAACTGCAGTTCTTCACGGGAGAAGACCTTGCCGGTGGGATTGTGCGGCGTGTTGATTATCACTCCCCTGGTGCGCTCGTTGAACACCGCCGCTAACTCGTCGCGGTCAAAGTTCCAGTCAGGAGGGTGGAGCGTCACGAACCGAGGCTGCGCGCCGGAGAGCACGCAGTCCGGCCCGTAGTTCTCGTAGAACGGGGAGAAGATCACCACCTCATCGCCAGGATCAAGCGTCGCGAGGAGGGCGGATAGCATGGCCTCCGTCGCGCCGCAGCATACCGTGATCTCGCGCTCGGGGTCTATCTCAAGGCCCAGGAATCGCTGAGTCTTCTCCGCTATCGCATTGCGGAACTCCTTTGCACCCCAGGTGATAGCGTACTGGTTCACGTCACTCTGTATCGCCGCACACGCGGCGTCCTTGATGGCCTGCGGCGCAGCGAAATCCGGGAAGCCCTGGGCGAGGTTTATGCCCGCCTCGCCGTGGCGTGCGCCGACGAGGCGGGTCATCTCCCGAATCACGCTCTCGGTAAATGTCTGGACCTTGGCCGATACCCTCTGCTGAGCCAATCTGCGTGCCTCCTCATAGTATGCTGAACGGCAGGCTCCCTCTTGCGCCGTGGCGGGCGCAGCCGGAAGTTGTCCGTGCCACCGGGGCTACGTATGAACACCATTGTACGGCACACAGCGGCAGGGCAGTTTCAAAGTCGCTGTTGCCAGGGTCGACAGTTACCCAGGCCTTTCATGCGAGACGTTGCGTGCAGCGTATCCACACGCGCTGATAGAACCGCCCTACAGTTACCGGAAGTGGGGGCAAAGCATAGGTGCCGGGCAGCGCTCTATCACGCCCTGTGGATAACGCACACCGCGTGAGCCGCGATCCCTTCTTCCCGGCCCCATGGGCCGAGCCGGTCGGTGGTAGTGGCCTTCACACTCACCCGCGCTGTGTCCGTCAGCAGGGTCTCCGCGAGCTTTTCACGCATCTGTTGCGTGTGAGGCGAGAGGCGCGGTGCTTGCGCGACGATTGTAGAATCCAGGTTCTCCAGCCGCCAGCCCGCCTCCACGAGCATCTCCCGCACGTGTCCCAGCAAAACGAGGCTGCTCACGCCTGCGAACGCCGGATCATCGGAGCTGAAGAACCGCCCGATATCGCCCAGCGCGGCGGCGCCCAGCAGCGCGTCCATCACCGCGTGCGTAAGCACGTCGGCGTCGCTGTGCCCTTCCAGCCCCGTGCGGTGAGGCACAATCACCCCCCCGATGACGAGCGGCCGCCCCTCCACCAGCCTGTGCGCGTCGTAACCATGCCCGATGCGGAAGCGCTCCGTACGGCGTGAAGACGACTCATCACTCATCACTCATCACTCGTCCCCTGGTACAGCGCTCGCACTAGCGTCAGGTCCTCCGGCGTGGTGACTTTGATATTGCGGTACGAGCCCTCGTACACTCTCACCGTGTGTCCGGCAGCCTCCATAAGAGCGGCATCGTCCGTGTATGTGGTTCCCGTCTCTGCGGCGCGCTCATGGGCAGCGAGCAGCTCGGCGTACCGGAAGACCTGGGGAGTCTGAGCCTCCCACAGGCTCTCGCGCGGTGGAGTGGAAAGCACTGCGCCCCGCTCGTCCACCAACTTGTGGGTGCTCTTCGCGCGGACGGCGCACAGAGCACTACCGTTTTCCCTCGCGGCATCCAGTCCCTGGAGGATTATGACCCCTGTCACGAGCGGACGGGCGCCGTCGTGAACCGCTACGAGCTCGCATGGGCCGAGGACGCGCAGCCCGGCGAGCACACTTTCCTGCCTGTTCGCGCCACCCGGACACACCTGCGCCACCTTCGAGAACCCTTGCGTAGCGCACAGCCCGCGCACAGCCTCGGCATGCTCCTGTGAAGAGACCACGACAACGCGCCCAACGGCGGCGCACTCTTGGAAAGCCCTGAGCGTCCGCGCCAGGAGCGGCTCGCCGCAGAGGTCGGCCCACAGCTTGTGCGTGCCACGCATCCGCGTGCTAGACCCCGCGGCCACTATGACAGCCCCGGCGTCGCCAGTGATGGGTGATGAGTGATAAGCGATGAGTCCGGGGTCCTCAGCGCTCATCACTCGGCACTCGGCAGTCTCATCAGTTGTGCTGGTGAGCGGAGATCTGCGCGAAGATCATCCGTCCAGCCGCGGTCTGCAGTACGCGCGTAACCGTGACCTCAGCATCTCGTCCGATGCAGCTGCGCCCGTTCTCAACTACCACCATCGTGCCGTCATCAAGGTAGCCTACGCCCTGGTTGAACTCCTTGCCTTCCTGTATGATCTGCACCTTCACATCCTCACCGGGCAGGAGCACCGGCTTCACGCTCTGCGCGAGCTCGTTCACGTTCAGGATCTTCACACCCTGCAGCACAGCCACCTTGTTCAGGTTGTAGTCGTTGGTGATGATGGGGTACGAGAACTCTCGTGCCGCGGCAACAAGTCTGCTGTCCACATCCACACCATTCACGCTCGTGCCGTTGGCCGGGAGGTCCACCACCTCTACCGGTACGTGGTTCTCCGTCTGCAACCGCGCCAACATGTCGAGTCCCCGCCTGCCCCGGTTGCGCCGCAGCGCATCGGAGGAGTCAGCTATTGCCTGGAGCTCGCGTAGCACGAACTGCGGCACCAGCAGGTCTCCCTGCAGAAAGCCCGTCGCAGAGACATCCGCAATCCTGCCGTCTATAATCGCGCTCGTATCCAGCAGATATTTGGGCGCGGGTTCGGCATCCGCGGCATCCTTACGCGGAGCGCCCGACAGGAACTTCCGCTCGTTGACGTACTCCGCCAGCTCGCGATGCCGCGACATCAGCACTGTGACGCTGATGGTGCAGGTAGCTATAGCCGCAAGAATAGGGGTGATGCTCCCGAGGAAACCCGGCAGAGCGCGAAGTGGGAACGTGAGCAGTGCGGAGATTACAAGACCGAGCAGCAGGCCGACTCCCAGCGCAACGAGGTCTCCCACTGCCATGGATGCCAGCCTGCGCCGTGTCTTGTTAAGTGGGACGAGGGTAAGCTCGGGCGCGAACAGCAGGCCCAATGCGGCCCCCAACGCGGCGCAGATCAGCGCCAGCACGAGCACGAAGCGCTCCGCGCCTACGGCACGCGCGAGCCAACTGCCCAGCTGGTACCCCCCGCCGCCGAGCAGCACAGCACCGATCACGCGCGCTATCATCTTACTGTTCATCTATCGTCCGTATGCAGACCCCTATTACGCTGCGGCCTGCCGGCGCTGCCACCTGCTCCTGAGACCATCGAGCACGAACGGCGGGACATAGTGCGCGCCGAGCGGTGCCTGCTCCATCGAGGGTACACCATGGTAGTCGCTCCCCCCACCAGGCAGCAACCCGTAGACCTTCGCCAACTTCCTCAGTGTGATGCGCGTTGCCGGAGTGTAATCGGTGTAGTATACCTCCATGCCGTCGAGCCCCGCTCGGCGTAACGTCGCGAGCGCGCGCGGCAGGTCGTGCGTGAACGTCGGGTGAGCCAGCACCGCGACACCCCCGGCCTTGTGTATCAATCGCACCGCGTCCTCGGGAAGCAGCTTGTGGCGCGCGACGTACGCCTTTCCGCCATTGGCCAGGTACTCAGACGTGAACGCATCCTCGAACTTCTCGATGTAGCCTTGCTCGAGCATCGCGCGCGCGATGGCCGGACGTCCGATGGACGCCTCGCCCGCCAGCTCGCGGACGCGCTCCCACGAGAGTTTCTCCATGCCCATCGCTCTGAGGTTCTCGACCATCTGCCTTGCGGCCGCATCGCGCCCGCCCTGCATTCTGGAGGTCATGTCGAGCAGCTCGGGACTCGTATGGTCTACCCAGAGGCCCACCATGTGGATCTCCCCGCGCTCGACAGTAGTGCTCAGCTCGATTCCCGGCACCACCTCCACGCCGAACTCTCGCCCCGCCTCCAGCGCCTCCGGCACGCCCGCGACAGTATCGTGGTCAGTTACCGCAAGAGTACGCAGGCCAGCATCCTTTGCCATCCGCACAAGCTCGCGGGGTGGGTGCTGGCCATCGGACTGGTCCGTGTGGGTATGGAGGTCTATAGTGCGCGGTATCAGCTAAGTCTCTCCCAATGTTTCTGGTATATTAAACGCCTCGACTCGCAGGGAGATCGCGGTGCGCTGCGCCCCGTCGAGGTCTACCTGCGCGAACGCCGGCACACACATTATATCAACGCCTTCGGGAGCAAGGTAGATGCGCGCCGTGGCTATGGCCTTGACTGCCTGGTTGACCGCGCCCGCGCCTATCGCTTGAAGGTGAGCAGTCTCACCGCTCCGAATAACACCCGCGATGGCGCCGGCGAGCTGGCCGGGCTGCGAGCGTCCGGAGACCCTGAGCAACCGCCAGCCTCCCTCCAGCTGGTCCTCTACCTGCGTTCCCTGTGCTGGCGCTGCGTCGTGCTTCTCTATAGCCGGGATGGCGTCGTCTTCCCAGGTAGTGCGATACGTCATTGCACGGGTACCCCCATCTTACATTGGATGCCGGACCGTCCGGCACACCCAGGTGGTAGTACTATTACTGCCAGGAAGCGCAGGGCCGAGCAGGCAGGCCCGCACCGTGTCTCCTCGCCCGCCGCCTGAGCCAGCCACGACAGCGGCATGCGACGCGAACGTGGCCCCTCGAATCGGTCCTTAAGGACACGCCTCCATAACATAAACAGGGCAACATTCGTGCCCTGCCGGGAGTGCTTCTAACCTCGCAATAGCAAGTCCGCGAGCTCGCTCAGGCTGCCGATCTCAGCGTCCGCCACAGCAGCACCGCCCGCCCGAGCAGCTTGCGTGCGGTTGACCCACACCACCCTCACCCCCGCGGACACGGCCCCGAGGACATCTCGCGCCGGGTTATCGCCCACCATCACCGCCTCGCTCGGACGGACGTCAAGCGCACGGAGGGTAAGCTCGAATACACGCGGATCGGGCTTGCCTACCCCGACCTCGCCCGAGACGACTATAATGTCGAAGTGCGGAGCGAGTCCAGCGCCCTCCAGCTTGGCGCGCTGCAGGTCGGGTGCACCGTTTGTGATCATGCCGAGTCTGTAGCCGGAGCTCCGAAGATTCCGCAGGACGGCCTCCGTCTCAGGAAACACCCGGCAGCCTCGGAGACGCTCGCGTGGAAATGTCTCGGCTAGCTCTTGTGCCAAACTGCTGTCGAGCGCGCCGTGCTCAGCGAGGGCGCGCGACCAGCTCTCCAAACGATAGGCGGGTCCCCAGGCACGCAGCGACCTCAGGTTCGGGTCGTCCCCTGCGAAGCTCGCGCACAACCCTTCCCATGAGCTTATGCCTATCGCCTCGCAGTAGGCGAACATAGGGGAGGCGTGCCACAGCTGGCGTGCCTGACGGCGCACCGACACCATAAGCTCCGGTGGCTCTATACCGTGCCTCTCGCGGGCGCGCTCGCACGTCGCGAGCAACGCCTCCCTTACCACGGCCTCGTCCACGGCCACGGTGTCATCCAGGTCAAACA
>JADDPP010000067.1 GCA_016781845.1 Rubrobacter sp. | reverse complement strand
GGAGATCTGCCCGAGGGCTACTGCCGCAACTACCAGAACGTGGTGTGCCCTGTTCGCTTCGTGCAACCACCTACGGCGAGGGAGAACCCGCGCGGACGCGACTACTACGGCGGCGACCTTGAGGGGGTGACACGGAAGCTGAACTACCTCGAGCAGCTCGGCGTTACAGTGATATACTTCAACCCGGTCTTCGCGGCTGGCTCCAACCACCGATACGATACACGTGACTACCGCATCATTGACCCGTATCTGGGCGACCTGGGCGACTGGCGGACGCTTGAGCAGGCGGCCAGGATGAAGGGGATGCGCATAATCCTCGACGGCGTTTTCAACCACATGTCAAGTGACAGCCCCTTGTTCGACCGCTACCACAACTTCGACTATAGGGAGCACGGGGTCGGGGCATGCGAGAGCGTGGACTCCCCTTACCGCAAGTGGTTCCGCTTCCGCAAGCCTAACGCGAACGAGCCCGCAGCCTGTGCGCCGTACACCGGTGACGGCGAGAGTTACTACGAGTCGTGGGCCGGTTTCGACAGCCTTCCACAGCTCTCCGAGGACCCCGTGGTGCAGCGCGAGATCTTCGACAACGAGAACAGTGTGGCGCGTTACTGGATCAAGCAGGGCGCGGATGGCTGGCGCCTCGACGTGATGCAGGACAAGAGCATCCCGTTCTGGGAGGGGTTCCGTACTAAGGTCAAGGACGCCGACCCCGAGGCCATCATCATAGGCGAGCTCTGGAAGAAGTTCGACGTGCTTCCGTATGTGCAGGGTAACACTGCGGATACGGCGATGAACTACCGGCTGCGCGACGCGGTGCTCGGCTTGCTCGCGCCGGGCGCGTTTGACGCCAAGGGCTTCCCCGGCAGCGGCCAGCCTCTCTCACCCTCGGCCTTTGTCGACAGATTGGAGTCTGTCCGCGAAGACTACCCCGACGCGGCGTACTACTCCCTGATGAACCTGCTCGACTCGCACGACACCGAGCGGCTCCTGTGGACGCTCACGCCCGGCGCTGAGAACACTGAGGAGCGCGAGGCGAACGCCGCGAACGTCGCGGAGGGCAAGGCGCGGCAACGGCTCGCCGCGCTCATACAGATGACGATGCCCGGCGCACCGACCGTGTACTACGGCGATGAGGTGGCGCTCACCGGCGACGACGACCCGGACGACCGCCGAACGTACCCGTGGGGCGATGGCCAGGTCCGCAACGAGGGGGACACGCGCCAGCCCGACAGAGAGATGTACGCATACTACCGCGAACTGACGCGCGTGCGGCAGGGCAACCAGGTGCTCCTGCACGGCCCCGTACGCTGGCTCCTGGAGGACAACGAAGCTCGGACGGTGGCGTACGGGCGCAAGCAGGGCGATACCTCGGCGCTCATAGCGTTAAACGCGAGCGAGGAAGCGCGCACGCTCGGCATTAACGTAGCGGGTTATCTGCCCGACGGCACGCGGCTCGTAGGTCGCGCGGGCTCCGCCCCGCGGGACCTGGAGTACATCGTATCCGGGGGTAAGCTCTCGGTCCAGCTGCCTCCGCTCACAGGTCTGTTGCTCCTGACGCAGAACGCCAACCTGACCCCCACGACAGCCCCAGACGGCCTGCGCGCGAGTGCCCAGGACCTTCGCGTGAGCCTGGAGTGGAACCCTGCCGCGGATGCAAGCGGGTACAACGTGTACCGCAGCCCCGTTACGGGCGGCGGCTACGTGAAGGTGAACGGGCTGCCGGTCAGTGGCAACACGTACACGGACAGTGAGGGACTGCGCAGCGGCCAGCGATACTACTACGTGGTGCGCTCGCTCGACAGCGTAGGCAACGAGAGCGCCGACTCGAACGAGGCGAGCGCGGTCCCGAGCTACCGGATAGACTGGGCTAACCTGCAGTGGCCGCCGACGCTTGATTATGAAGTCAGCGCCGCGAACACGACCGATCCGGTGTACGGCCAGGTATATATCGAGGGCGTGACGAACAGGCCCGGTGCAACCACAGGCCTGCTAGCGCAGCTACGGTACGGTGAGCAGAACACGGACCCGACGACGTGGACTACCTGGGCGCCCATGGAGTTCAACGGCGACCGTGGCAACAACGACGAGTACAAGGGTGTGCTGCAGCCAGCGGATCCGGGAATGTACAGCTACTTCACCCGCTACAGCACGAACGCGGGAGAGAGCTGGACATATGGCGATCTGGACGGCATCGAGGGCGGCAGCTTCGCCGAGCAGACGGATCGCCCAGGCACGCTGACGGTGAGACCGAACCGTGACCAGGAAGCGCCCGCACCAGCGACGAACCTGCGAGCCTTCAACAACGGCGCGACCTCGATCTCCCTGGAGTGGATTTAGTCCACAGCCCCCGACGTATACCGCTACGACGTATACCGCAGCACGACCTCGGGCAGCGGCTACGTGAAGGTGGGCTCGGTAGGCAGGGATGGGACGAGCTACGCCGACACGGGCCTGCAAACCGGCACCACATATTTCTATGTGGTGCGCGCGGTTGACGAAGCCGCCAACATCTCGACGGTGAGCAACGAGGCAAGCGCTACTCCTGAGGCGAGGATGGTGGACGTGACGTTCGTCGTGACCGTGCCCGAGGAAACGCCCGTGGACGCCACGGTGTTTATCGTGGGGAACCAGCCTGAGATCTGCAACTGGTGCAACCCGCACACGGTTGCGCTCGCCGAGGGCGCCGACGGACGGTGGCGTGTCACGCTCTCCTTCCGCGAGGGTACGCAAGTCAACTACAAGTACACGCTTGGCTCGTGGGATCGGGTGGAGAAGGA
>JADDPP010000367.1 GCA_016781845.1 Rubrobacter sp. | reverse complement strand
CGCAACTGGTTGGCGTAGGCTTGCCCGAACTTCTGGCACCATTGCCGCACCGTCTCGTGGGTGACAGTCACTCCCCGCTCGTACAGGAGTTCTTCGACATCTCGGAAGCTAAGTTGTCAATGCCTCTCGAGGGCCACCGCATCTCCCCAACAGCAGGTAGCCCCCAATGCATCATCGATGTGTCGCACCAGTAGAGCGCAAAATCCGTCGAAGCAAAGCCTCTCCACGACAGCACTCAGAGGGGATCTTGCACGGTCGAGCAAGGAAACGGCATCAACTGGCAAGGTCTACCCCCTCACGGCACTGCAGCTATGGCTAGCGAGACTAACTAGCCGGTGATCAGATCGAGCCTCGTCAAGCGAATGGCGAGCGCTTGGGCGCTGACGCCGAACTCGGCGGCTAGCCTACGGACCGATGTCTCGTCGTGGATATCTATAAGGTGGTGTCCGACCCGTTCTCGGAGGATCTCGGCGGGCATCAGCAACTCGGCCGCGAACGTATTCGCCTCGATCTCCTGTACCCTGGTGCCCTCCGAAGAGGTATCGTCCCGGAAGAAGACCGGAGAGGAATCAATAAAGACGCTGGCGTCATCGCCGTGCAGCAGGTAGTGGCCCAGCTCATGTGCTACGGTGAAACGCTTGCGGTTGGGATGATGCCGGCGGTTCACGCCGATGATGCCCCGGCCGTCTCTGATCACCAGGAACCCGGAGACGGAGTCCTCCAGCTCCTCCTCGGAGACGCTCACCCCGCACTCCCGAGCTACCGCAGCGACATCGATGGGTACACCGGAACCCGTGCGGCTAAGTATATCCCGCGCCCGTAGACTCGCCCTCGTGTCCCTCATGCTCCGCCTCCGTCTACCGGTGTTTCCCGCAGCCGCTCGATCGACTCGGCGGTCTTGGCCGGCACGTGCCGGATCACGCCGTCGATGGTCACGGCCACCAGATCCGGCCGCGTAAGCTCCTCCACGGGCGGCAGGATCGTAGCAATGTCGATGCCGAGCACGGAGCACATCTTGTAGATCAGGTGGAGGGGCGCCTTCTGTCGGCCCGACTCGATGTTGCTCACAGACGTGCGCCGGAGGCCTATCGCGTCGGCAAGCTCCCCCTGCTTCATCCCCAACTGGTCCCGGCGCGCCCGCAGCATCTCCCCTATGCGAATGTACAGCGAATCCTCGTCTATCTCCATCGCAGGTATCTTACACGAGTCGGCAAGCTAGGTCAACAAGATTGACACCTTTTGCTGTGTTGACCTCTCGCAATTCATGTGTTCCCATGGACGAAAGCTTTCGGAACAGGAGAATGACTTGCATAAGCTGACTTTCTTCCCGCTGGGTAACGCGGATAGCTACCTCATCGAGTTGAGCGGCGGACAGAAGCTATTGTTCGACTACGCCAACGTCCGTGACCCGAACGATAAGAAGGACCTACGCATCGATCTCGCGGCCGCCCTGCGCGATAAGCTCGACGCCGCGGGGCGGGACGGGTTCGATGTGGTCGCCTTCACCCACCTGGACAAGGACCACTTATGCGGGGCGACACAGTTCTTCGAGCTGCGGCATGACAACGACTATCAGGGAGACGCGCGCGTCGGGATAGGGGAGCTGTGGGTCCCGGCGAGGGCGATCACGGAGGAGGACCTCGAGGGCGAGGCGGCGGTGTTACAGGCGGAAGCCAGGCATCGCCTCCGGGAGGGGGATGGCGTCCGCGTCTTCTCTCGGCCGGAGAAACTGCGAGACTGGCTGGAGGCCCAGGGGCTCGAGTTGAAGGATCGCAGGCACCTGATCACGGATGCGGGACAGCTCGTTCCGGGGTGGGAGAAGGGTGTCGAGGGAATCGAGTTCTTCGCCCACTCCCCATTCGCGGTCCGGAAGAGCCTGGACCTGGAGGACCGCAACACTGGCTCTCTCGTGTTGCAGGCGACATTCGAGTACGAGGGGCTGGAGACCCGCTTCCTGCTGGCCGCCGACGTGGACCACCGCGTCCTGACTGATATCGTAGAGACCACGCGCAGCCGTGACCGCGAGGATCGCCTCGAGTGGGATGTGTTCAAGCTCCCGCACCACTGCTCCTACCTGTCTCTGAGTGATGACAAAGGCAAGACCGTCACGGAGCCGGTGCCGGACGTGAAGTGGCTGTTCGAGGAGCGGGGGCAGCATGCCGCGATCCTGGTGTCCACCAGCAAGCCCATCCCCTCGGACGATTCCGATGACCAGCCGCCACACCGACAGGCGGCCAACTACTATAAGGGTGTCGCGGACAGCGCGGACGGCGAGTTCAAGGTCACGATGGAGCACCCGACGCGGGCGCGCCCCGAGCCGCTCGTCATCACGATCGGTCGGCTGGGCGCTATGGTCGAGAAGCGGATACCACTGACGGGTGTGGCGACGAGCCGTCCTGCACCCAGGGCGGGCTGAGGCCATGCCGGATTCTTACCTGCCTCCACCCGGGGAACCGCTGCCGGCGGAGGAGGTGCGCGTTCCGAAGGCCCGCGACACGCTGCGCCTGCTGGAGCCTGGGAAGCAGCCCTTCGTCAGGCTGATCGAGTGTCGCCGTGCGGAGGAGCCTATCCCGGCGGATGTGTTGGTCTTCGAGGTAGAAGTCGGGTTGGCGCAGCGCAAGATACACGACGTACGCCGGTGGGAGCGCGTGGCCGTATTGTTCTGGGAGGGCGATGTCGCCTCTCCGGAGGTGTTGGCCCTGCGCGCCGACTTCCCGCTGGTCCCGCACCTGAACCTTACAGCGGTGTTCAGAAGTTTTGATACTGGGGGAGGTAGCCGCAGTGGGAGAA
>JADDPP010000087.1 GCA_016781845.1 Rubrobacter sp. | reverse complement strand
CTCCTCTGTATCCAGTGCTCCCACCAGGCTCTCGCGACCGTGTCCCTCCAGCACCTCGTCCACCAACTCGGCTATCTTCCCCCTGGCTTCGTCCAGGGCGGCACGGCCCTCGGGCGTCGCCACGTAGTACTTGCGAACCCGCCCGCCGACGGAGCGATCCTCGCGATCGAGCAGCCCTTCCGACTCCAAGCTGTGCAGGATCGGGTAGAGCGTGCCGGGGCTGAGCCTGTAGCCGTGGCGAGCCAACTCCTCGATGAGCGCCGTGCCGTACACCGGCTCCAGCGAGGCGTGGTGCAGGATGTGGATCTTGACGAAGCCGAGGAAGAAGTCGTGGATCATTAGATCGGCCTCCGATATCGCCGAACGATAATATCACGCGGGTGATGTCCGGTCAAAGCAATTGGGCTGCCGGGCAGCCGAGTTAGGCAAGACGCGCGGCGTGGATAATGAAGGCCGGGGTGATCCAGGCAGTCCTGCCGGTGAACTGGTCATAGCTGCTGAAGCCGCGTTGAGGGGTAGCTGTGGTCCCCAACCAGACGCCGCTCCCTGAACATCTGTTATGCCGCGCTCACGACAAGCGAATGTAAAGGAAATAGTGGCGAAGTCCGGGAGGCGTGCTCGCTGACGGCGAACGCCCCAGCCATGTCACGCGGAGTATGGCCGGCCCTGAGCGGCGGACTGGGAGAAGAAGCCTTCCAGCAGTTTGTTGAAGGGACGCTGGCCCTCCAAGTTTACGGAATGGGCTATGCCGGGGCGCAGCTCGAAGCGGGCGGCAGGGATGCCTTCGGCCAACTGGCGGCCGTGGGCCGGAGGGACGAGCAGATCCTGGTCACCGTGGACGACGAGGGTGCGCGCTCTTATCTCGTGCAGGCGGCCGCGTGTGTCGTGCGTGTTGGACGCCTCTACCTGCCGGGCGAAGGCATGCGCATCCTGCGGGTGTCGGGCCTGCTCGACGTACCGGCGCAGCGGACGCAGGTTGGAGGGGTGCTCGAAGAAACTGGGGGAGAAAAGCCAGGGCTCCATATGCCGGTGAAACATCACCCTTCCCAGTCGCTCATATAGCTCCGGCCACAGAGAGGTAGCCGCCCGCATCCTGGCATCCGCTTGGGCAAACCCGGAGAGGAGCGCAAGCGAGCGAACCCTCTCAGGAGCCAGGAGGGCCAGTTCCTGCGCTATGCCCGCGCCCATCGAGAGCCCCACGACGTGTGCATCTCGCTCTCCAGCGGCGTTGAGCACACACAGCGCATCCTCCGCAAGGGTCCGCAGATCGTAGGGGTGAGGGGAGCGCCCGGACTGGCCGGTATCGCGGTTATCCGGGAGGATGCACCGGAAATGCCTGCTGAAGTGGATGGTCTGCACCGTCCAGGCGCTATGGTCGGCGCCGGTTCCCTGCAGCCAGAGCACCGGCTCCCCCTGGCCGGCTACGTCGTAGTACAGGAGCACGTTTCCGTTTGAGGTTGTTGGCACTCTTCCTCCAAACACGGAAGGGCCGGGAGCCCCACTGAAGGCTCCCGGCCCTGTCATCCTCGGTCACGGACGATGAGTCCCGAAACACTCGCTACTCATCACCGACGCTTTACGCTACGTGCGACTCGAGCACCTTGGTCGCGTCCGGCTCGCGCAGTCGGCGCAGAGCCTCCTGCTCGATCTGGCGCGCGCGCTCGCGCGTCACTCCGAGTTGCCTGCCCGCCGCCTCCAGCGTCATCGGTTGCCCGCCGTTAAGCCCAAACCGCATCGTCACAATGGCCCGCTGCCTGTCCGTCAGGGGCGAGAGCGCGCGGTTGATGTCCTCACCGAGCATGGTGTGCCCAGCAAGCTCAGCGGGGTCGGCTGCGTCGCCATCCTCGAGCACCTCGCCCAGGTTCGTCTCACCGTCCTCACCGATCGGCGCCTCGAGAGAGAGTGGCAGCCTCGCCGCGCTCATGTACTCGTCAATGCGCTCCATAGTCAGGCCCGTTGCCGCGCTGAGCTCGTGTGGGTTCGGCTCGCGGCCGAGCTCGAGGGAGAGACGCTGCGACTCACGTCCAATGCGGGTGAGCGCCTCGCCGACGTGTACAGGCAGACGGATCGTCCGCCCACCCTCGGCGAGACCACGGGTCACGGCCTGGCGGATCCACCACGTCGCGTACGTGCTGAACCGGTAGCCCCGCCTCCAGTCGAACTTCTCCGCGGCACGCATCAGACCGAGGTTGCCCTCCTCGATCAGGTCGGAGAGGGGCATGCCGTGGCCCACGTAACGTCGGGCGATGGAGACCACAAGACGCAGGTTGTGCTCGATCAGCTTGTGGCGCGCACCCTTACCTGCCTCAACATCCATTCGAAGCGAACGCCACTCGCTGGAGCCCACATCACCGGTCTCTAGCCTGACCTCTGCCTCGCGCCCGCGCTCGATAGCCTTCGCAAGCCGGACCTCCTCCTCCGCGTTCAGCAGAGCAGCGCGGCCTATCTCACGCAGGTAGATGCCGAGAGAGTCACCGATGATCTCGTGATCAACCTCCTCAGCAGGCGCCGGGGTGGGATCAGGTTCCTCGGCGTTTATCTTCTCGAGCTCCTCTTCTATACCGAGCTCAGCTAATTCTTCGAGGCTGTCGAATTCCTTCTTGATATCTTCCAAAGTCATAATAAGCAAACCACCAACACTACTAAAGATTTCACCCGATAATTACAACGTGGTATTAGCCAGATTTATGCCACAAAGAAAGGGCGCTTAACGCGCCCTCTCCCCAGAGGTCACACCGGTCCGCAAAGAGTATTATAACATGCCTGTCAAGCGTTGGAAGACACAAGTCCAGGCAG
>JADDPP010000352.1 GCA_016781845.1 Rubrobacter sp. | reverse complement strand
AGAAGGGTCCGCGAGGGGGAGGGCGTGATCGGGACCAAATCGTCCGTCATACGTTTGGCACGGAGCAGGACTGGGCGAAGAAGATTGGGGTGCTCACTCCTCAGGGCGCGATGCCGACCGACGAGGGACTGAAAGCCCATCGCGACGCCTATTGCAGTGCAATCCGGGCGTTCCATTCCCAGGGCAAAATGGCCCGGACCTGGCCGCTCCGGTACCTGATTCGGCACACCGCGTATCACACGATGGATCATGCCTGGGAAATGGAAGACAAGGACCTGCCCGCGAAACGAGCGTGAGGTAGGGTGCCGGGCATGCCCGTCCCTCATCGGACACGTCGGTCGGGTAGCGGATGAGGGGTGGTACCTCCATGCGCCGGATAGCATGCCACCCCATCGGCAAAGTGCATAACATCCTCTTATTTGAAGTCGGCTGTGTCCGGGTCGGCTCCTATACGTCGGTTCTGGTCCATGCCGTCAATCTGTCGCATCTCATCCGTGGACAGCTCAAAGTCGAAAAGGTCCAGGTTCTCCCGGATGCGCTCTGGCCTGGCGGACTTGGGAATGACGATGAAGCCGCTCTGCAGATGCCACCGGAGGATGACCTGCGCGGGAGTCTTGCCGTATTTCTGCGCGAGATTCCCAATAACTGAGTGCTCCAGGGCCTCCCCCGCTTGCATCAGGGGGCTATAGGACTCGATGGCGATCCCGCGCTCGGCGCAGTAAGCGCGTGTTTCTTTCTGCTGGAATAGCGGGTGCAGCTCGATCTGGTTCACCGTCGGCACCGTCTCAGACGCATTCAGCAGCTCCTCGAGATGGCGCGGCGTGAAGTTGGAGACACCGATCGCTCGCACGCGCTTGTCGTTGTACAGCTTCTCGAGTGCCCTCCAAGCATCTACGAACTTGCCTTCCATCGGTAATGGCCAGTGGATCAGATAAAGGTCCACGTATCCGGAATCGAGCTTTCTAAGGCTCTCGTCGAAAGCTCGCAGGGCATCCTCGTAGGCATGGTGAGCGTTCCACAGCTTGGTGGTGATAAAGATCTCCTCGCGCGGCAGGCCACTGGCCTTGATCGCCCGACCAACACCCGCCTCATTGCCATAAATGGCCGCCGTGTCGATGAGCCGATACCCGGCTTCGAGTGCGGCGCCCACCGCCTGTTCGACCTCGGCTCCTTCCTTGGTCTGAAATACGCCCAAGCCAACTTGCGGTATTTCTACGCCATTATTTAGGGTAATCGTAGGGACTGCCGTATTGTCCATGTCCGCTGTGCTCCTTCTGTGTAATCCCCTGATAATGCTTCTAAATACGAACGCTCGCGCGTCACACGCACCTCAAAGCAGAGTAGCGCACCACCGCCGCTCCGAGAGAGGAGCGTGCATCTGCAGTGGCCCAGGCGCAAGCGGCATGCCGTGGGTGTCTATGTTGACCTCGAGGAAGAGCTGCAGCGCGCTCCACGGGAAGCCGGCAGCGCCGGCGGCCGCATAAAGCTGGCGATCATCCGGGGCGCGTTAGTGGGGCGCTGGATCAACGTGCTGCTTACCGACCGGTTCACAGCAGCACCGCTTGTACAGGCATCCGAGGGCTCGGTCTTGAACGCCCCGCCATCCTGGGACACTCGATGGGAGCAGCGACGACGCTTCTGCTGGCGGGCGCCTACCCGGAGCTGCCACGCGCTGTCCTGCTGGAGCACCCTCCTACCTGCTGGGCAGAGCGACATCAGGGTGGACCGAGTGCCGAGGATAGGCTGGCCGGGTCGCACACCTGGCTGAGCAGCATCAAGCGCAAGACGCGCGAGGAGTTGATAGCCGAGCAGCGTGCCGCGACACCGGATTGGTCCGCGGTTGAGTTGGAACCGTGGGCAGGTGCCAAGCACCGTGTGAGTCCCAACATCCTCGAAGTCTTGAGTTCGGGTAACCCGCCAAGCGCGGACTGGGCAGCGATGATGAGGCGCATCACCTGCCCGGCGCTGCTGATCACTGCTGATCCTGCACCTAATGCGATTGCTCCCGAGAGGAGCGCCTCAGCACTGCAGGCGCTGCTGCCGCAGTTGCGGGTAGAGCATATCGAGGGCGCTGGTCACAATACCCACCGCGACCAGTTCCACCGCTGTATAAGCGTCGTGCGCACATTCCTTGCAGAGTGAAACGCGATAGACGAATCCTAACGGCTGCAGCCCAAGCGGAGACCCGACCTGCAATCCGGCAGTGCTGCTGTCCCAGCCGTAGTTTGGAGGCATACACATGGCTACGATTGAACCGACACAGGAGTACAGCGCGCATGCACCCCACCTGCGCAAACAGGGGAGTGCGACACAGCTAGTCGTCGAAGGCAGGCCGTTCCTGGTGATCGGAGGCGAGCTACACAACTCCAGCTCATCAAGCCTGCAGTACATGCGACCGATCTGGGAGCGACTTGTCGCCCTGCAACTCAATACCATGCCCGCCCCCATCTCGTGGGAACTGATCGAACCTGAAGAAGGTGTGTTCGATTTCGGCTTGGTAGACGGGCTCATCTGGGAGGCCCGCCGCCACGACCTGCGCCTCATCCTCCTCTGGTTCGGCAGCTGGAAGAACGGCATGTCCAGCTACGTCCCGGTTTGGGTGAAGCGGGACTACCACAGGTTTCCCCGAGTCAAGCTCCGGGACGGAAAGACCGTTGAGGTCCTGTCGGCGCTGGCCGAGGAGAACTGGCAGGCCGACGCCAGGGCATTCGCGGCGCTGATGCGTCACATCCGCGAGGTGGACGGCGACGCCAACACCGTCATTATGATGCAGGTGGAGAACGAGGTTGGCGT
>JADDPP010000434.1:1380-11637 GCA_016781845.1 Rubrobacter sp. | reverse complement strand
TGCCGGGCTTGATGGCCTGTGGGTTCTTTAGATATATAGCCAGGTTCTTAGGTGTGTGGTGCATCACGCCCGACGATATGATCCGGCGCTGGCTGTACGCCGTCAGGCTCGGCCCGGCCTGTGCCTGCCACTCCGTACCCGCGATGGCGTGGCACGTGCCGCAGGCTAGCTGACCGAATAGCTGCCTGCCCTGCGCCGCCAGCCGGGCCTGCTCGTTGACATCGGCCGGTATAGGGTTCGCCAGGATAGGGCTGTCGGTCTCCGGCTGCTTCAGATAGGAGGGGCTGTTAGAAGCCCGAGGCGCCTGTGCGGGCGGAGATGGGGGTTCGGACGAGAGGTGTGCCGCAGCCCACGCCTCGAACTGATCCTGTGGCTCCGCGATCGCGAGGATCCGCATGTAGGCGTGCTGGTGCCCGCAGTACTCGGCGCACACCCCTTCGTACTCACCCGGCTCTTTCGCCTCCAGCCACAGGTGGTTCGTCTTGCCCGGATACATGTCGAACTTCTTGCCGAGCTGCGGTATCCAGTAGTCATGCTGCACGAGGTCGGCTTCGAGCTGTACCAGTATCCTCCTGCCCACGGGTATGTGCAGCTCATTGGCAGTCACGATGCTGGTAGGCTGTGCGTGCAAGCGGCCCGGTGGATACTCGTATCGCCACCAGTACTGGTAGCCGGTCACAATGACATCGGGCTGCTGCCCCTCAGGGAGACCGGGGCCTGGCGTCGGAGAGGTGCTCATGTCCACAATCGTGTACGCAAAAACACTGATCAAGACCAGCGCGGGAATGACCGTCCATATCAGCTCCAGCCTGCGGTCGCCGGTGGTCTGTCTGGGCAGCTCGTCACCGTGCTTCCTGGTCCGCAGCAATGCGTATGCGAGAAGGCCCGTGACAAGCAGCGTGCCCCCTAGCCCGAGAGCCATGATCAGGATGTAAAGAGGCGACTAGGGGATGGTGGATGAGTGCATACGGCGCCTTTCGTTCCAGCCCCTGATTCAGAGGCCGCGCTTCCTAACCTGTCCTCTTTTGTATCAGAGAGTAGCGTTCAGGCGTGGGACCAGTGCCCGTGGTTGCACCTAATGCGCCGAGCACTTGCCCTCAATGAGATACTACCCGGCGCTAAAGGGCCTTACCCTATACTTTTGGGTGGTATGTCTCTCGCCGCTGTGCAACATCGGGGCCGCAGCATCTCCTCGCGAGGTCAGGCGCCACGGTGACTCGGCCAGAACGAGGAGGGTCCCAGCGAAAGAATCGGCCAGAAGTGCTACCTGTTTGGAGGCGGTGTTCGACCGGGGGCAATCTGACCAGTGGAAGGCTGGGAGATCACAGACCATAGCTGCTATCGGTTCTTGCGGGGCGCAAGCTAAAAGAGAGAAGGCCAGGGTGTACCTGGCCTTGCACTGGTCGGGGCGAGAGGATTTGAACCTCCGACCACCAAGCCCCCAGCTTGGTGCGCTACCGGACTGCGCCACGCCCCGTCCGTCTGCGCTGATTATAGCAGAGAGTAAGCCCGTCGGGTATAGCCCGCATTCACTCATTAGGTCGGTCTCAAGGTCACTCACAGCGCACCGCACACCCGTAGAGATGTAGCACGCTATGTCTCTATGACCTCTCGGCTACCTTCGCCGTCTGGGACCACTCGAAAGTCGCCGTTGATGGGGGTAGAGGTGTCGCAGAGACGTTGCGCAGACGTTGCGTGCAACGTCTCTACAGTCGTTGGCTCACTCCAGGTACGGTTGTGACCGCCATACAGTTGCCAGAGGTGAAGGGAGTAGAGCTACCGTCAACGTTGACATCGCCCTGTTCACTCATCTAGAACGGCGCCGAGGTCGCGCGACACGTCGAACAAGGTGTCATCGAGGCAAGTGGGGGCACTCAGGTTTCCTTTGACAGGGAACGGCGCATGGCGGGACGCCCCCGGCCGGTCTGTATGAACAAGCCCGGGCCGAATGGCCCGGGCTGTACCGTTTGAGTTAGTAGGGAATGAGAACGTTATCGCGAATCCGGCGCTTCGGTGATCAAGACCGTTCGGCGCCTTCTCCTGCGACGCACGCCCCAGACCGGCAGGCCCATTGCGCCCGCGAGTGCCACTGCCCCAACCGCGCTCGCCGTTCGCGACTTGCCTGGCTTCAGGAACTGGCCCCATGCCCAGCCGCTGTATTCCGTACCCGCCCCGTCCCGATAGCGGACCGGATACCAGCCGCCGCGCGGGGTGCCCTCGATGCGCGCATCCCAGCCCTCCCACATCTTGATCACGACCTTGTACTGCGTTCCCGGTCCCTCGCGCAGGCTCAATGCGCCAGGAGTGCCGGAGATGATGGCGGTGCTGCCGGGCTGAAGGGGTCCACCGTCGGAGGGAGGGGGCGGGGTTACCGGTGGGGCGTCCGGACGGCTCTGCTCCTTCAAGAAGCGGTGCCAGAGATAGCCCGTCATCCCCTTGTACGTCGTCTTTACCCAGCCATCTATCTTGCTTGTCTCCTCCTGTATCAGCGTGCCGTCCGGCACCCTGGCAAGCGTCCGACCGCTCATGCCCGGCTTGTCCCGCAGGTTCAACCCCTCACCGTTCGTCCCCACCACGATGTACTGGGGCTCGGCCTGCCCAGGCGGCGGGCTTGGGGTAGGTGCGGGGGGTACAGGTGTAGGCTCGCTACCTGCGCCGATCCGATATGCCACGTTGCGCCGGATCTCCGGGAAGAGACCCCGCAGGTATATACCGGGGTCCTGGTGCGTGTTGCCGCACACGCCGTCGAGGTCTACGTGGCCCGCGATGTTCGGGATGTCGCGGGGCGCGTAGTCCCCGAGCACGCCGTGACCTAGCGGGTCAATGCCGTTCGCCTCGAACTCCCAGGCGAGTATCCGCTCGATCGAGGAGACCAGCGCCCTGGTAGGTCTGACCTTTGAATAGTCACCGAGCGCGGCGATGCCTATCGTCCCTGGATTGAAGCAGCGAGCGTGGCCGCCCACTACGTTACGCCCGCCGGTGCGCCCCTCGTAGATCCGGCCCTGGGTGTCAACCAGGTAGTTGTAGCCAATGTCACCCCAGCCGCGCACGATGGCATGGTAGTAGTAGATGGCGCGCACTGTAGCTGGCGGGTTCGGGTCATTGTTGATGGTCACTGTTTCGTGGATGATAGCCTTGCGCGGCTTCACGTACCTGACCGGCCAGGTCTCCCGTCCTGAGGAGTCGTAACGCAGCCGCTCATCCGCGCCCCACTGCGCCCTGCTTATCACAGGCGGCGCCTCCACCGCGTACGCGACACCGGCCCGCGCCTCCCGCTCGGCCTCGGGCTCGCGCTGAGAGTCAATGAGTGTGAATGTGAGGGAGCGCAGCCGAGGCAGCGACTCGTCCGAAGGCGCCGCCAGACGCAGCCGGTACTGCATCCACGAACCGCCCGACACAAGCAGGTTGCCGAAGTTCGTGCCCGCTTGCACGCCACCGTCGTCGTCCACACCCACTGGCTTCCACTCGGACCACGCCGTCCCGTCCGCGCTCGTCCGCAGCCATAGCTCCACGCGGGAGTTCTCCGACAACAGCCCCACGTCCCACTTGGAGGCAATAGCGTTGAAAGAGAACTGCGCGGAGTGTCGTGGTGAGTCGTAGGTTCTGGTCCGGTGGCCCTGCCCGTACTGCTCCACCATCGTCCCGGAGCGCGCGCGGTCCGCATCCGTGTGCTCCCAACTCTCGGCCCGAATGCTTGCCGTGGAGGCGGCCCCGGACGCAGGCAGCGTCGGAGCGCCTACCAGGGCGAGAAGCATCGCGAGCGCGGGTAGCAGGTACATCGCCTTTCGAGGAATCGTAGCTAACACAGTCACCCCTTTCGATACTGGACATACTCGTATCCCAATGAGAACCTAGGCCCTCTAAGAGGTGAGTGTATGCACCGGCGCTAAACCGACCGTCAAACAGGGGCGGTGATGTATTAAGGGGACGTAAATGTGGGTGATATACTTCGGTGAAGACTTCCTGGGTTGCCAGCATGAATCGAAGGAGACCAAATGACGCGAGACGAGGCCATGAGCCTGCTGAAGGAATACCTGAAGACCCCACACCTCATAAGACACTCCCTTGCGGTGGAGGCAGCGGTGCGCGGCTACGCGCGGAGGTTCGGAGAGTACGAGGAGCTGTGGGGGCTCGCCGGCCTGCTGCACGACTTCGACTACGATGTACACCCGGAAGCGCACGAGCATCCCGCCCTCGGGAAGCCCATCCTGGAGGCGCGAGGCGTGCCCGAGCCGGTGGTGTACGCTATCCAGAGCCACGCGGACTATCTCGAGATACCCCGCATCCACCCGCTCGACCGGACGCTCTACGCCTGCGACGAGCTGAGTGGCTTCGTAATGGCCGTGGCGATGGTGCGTCCCTCCAAGAGCCTGCACGAGGTGGATGTGCGCGCCGTCAAGAAGAAGCTCAAGGACAAGCCGTTCGCGCGCGCGGTCAGCCGCGAGGACATACGGAAGGGCGCCGATGAGCTGGGACTGCCGCTAGACGAGCACATCGAAAACGTCGTCAAGTCCTTGCAGGGCGTGGCCTCGGAGCTCGAGCTGGACGGGCGCCAGTCGGCGGCCACCCTATAAGCCCAAGACTCAGCGCAACAATCGCAGAAAACCGAGATTCCTGGTCCGCCTGGAATGACAGCACGCCCAGGCTTTCACGCGGAAAGCGTCCGGCTACGCCTCAGCTGTCGCCCGTTCCCCCGTCTGTGCCACGGACTTGGCAAGGGGCAGGGAAAAGTAGAAAGTGCTGCCCTCCCCCTCCTTGGATACCAGCCCAATGCTGCCCCCGTGGTGGTCAACGATGCGCTTGCTGATGTACAGCCCCATACCCAGACCGCCGTAGTTGTTGGCACTCGCGTTCGCGCCACGGAAGTACAGCCCGAACACCTCTGGCTCCTGCTCACGTGGAATGCCTATACCGTAGTCGGAGACCGATATTACCGCCTGGTCATCCCGCCGTTCGATGCACACATCTATCTGTCGCCGCCCCTTGGAGTACTTGACGGCGTTGGTCAGCAGATTGGTCATTACCTGCTGGATGCGCTGCCGGTCCCCCACCACGAATAGATCGGAAACCCGTTCGTCCAGGCGGAACTCGAAGTCGGGCGCCCACCCTCGCAGCTCGCTCAGTACCTCCCTGAGAGCCTCGGAGAGGTTGAAGGGGGCCATCTGGAACTCGATCCTGCCGGTCTCGATGCGCGATACGTCGAGCAGGTCGTCAATGAGCCGGGTCATGCGCTCTATCTGACGCTTGATCGTGAGCAGAGGCTTGAGCGATGCCGTGTCACCCTTCTTCCTGGCCTGACCTTCGAGCAACTGCGCATACCCCTTGAGCACCGTCACCGGCGTCTTCAACTCGTGAGAGGCCACCGACAGGAACTGATCTCGCAGCCGAAGGGCGTTCTCGACGCGGGAGAGCAGCTCCTCTCTGTGTTCTTCGGCTCGCTTGCGCTCGGTGATGTCTGTGGATAGGCCACAGAGCGCGTACGGCGCCCCGGACGCATCGTACAGCGGGAACTTCGTCGAGATGTAGGTGTGAGGCCCGTCGTCCTGAAGAGCTACCTCCTCCAGCTCCAGCGCCGTGCCGGACTCAAGCACCTTGAGGTCGTTCGCCCGATACGCATCGGCGATCTCCTTCGGGAAGACGTCGTGGTCTGTCTTGCCGAGCACCTGCTGGCGCGTTACGTGGAACAGATCCTCAAACCGACGGTTGACTAGCGTGTATCTGCCCTCCGTACTCTTGACGTAGACCACCGCGGTGGTGTTATCGAGGATGTTTCGGAGGCGCTCCTCGCTCACGCGCAGCGATTCCTCCGCGTGCTTGCGCTCCGTAATGTCCTCGATCATACCGAAGCTGAACTTCGGCTCTCCACTGTCGCTGCGGGCTAACGACACCGTCAACCTCCCCCAGATTAGCTGTCCATCCTTGCGGATGTAGCGCTTCTCGAGTTGATAGTGATCGCGCTTGCCCGCCACCAGCTCCGCGAACAGCTCCGTATCGGCCGAAACGTCATCCGGGTGCGTGTACTGCCCAAAGTGCATTCCCCGCAGCTCCTCGGCGCTGTAGCCAAGCATTCGCTGCCAGGTCGGGTTGCTGTCGAGGGTTCTGCCTTCCAGAGTGCTGAGCCGAATCCCTATCGCCGCCCCCTCGAAGATCGTCCGGAAACGCATCTCGCTCTCCCCCAGGGCCTCGTCAGCGCGCTTGCGCTCCGTGATGTCCCTGTAGTTGGCCACGATACTGGCAACGCGTGGATCGTGGAGCAGGTTCGTGCCGATCGCCTCGACATGGCGCCACGAGCCATCCGCATGCCGCAGCCGGAACTCTCCCCTCACAGTAACCCCAGGGTTGTTGAGGGCTTGTTGGAGGAATACTCTCTTCGAGGCAGCATCGTCGGGATGCACCAATGGTGACTGGAAGATATTACGGCCGATTCTGTCTTCAGGCTTGACACCCAAGGCTCGCTCAAGGCTGGCACTCTGGTACAGAATGGTACCATCAGCGTCAAAGGTAGTGATGATATCAGAGGAGTGCTGCACCAGAAGACGGAAGCGCTCCTCGCTCTCCCTCAGAGCTTCCTCTGCCCGCTTGCGCTCGGTGATATCGCGAAAGATGACCACCGCACCCATCACCTCTCCATCCATGATGATGGGCGATGCTGTATAGGCCACGGGAAATGTCTTCCCATCGCTGGCTGTGAAGATGTCGTCGTCGTTGCGGTAGGTTTCCCCGGAGCGCACCACCGCAAGTAGCGGGCAGTCCTCGGCGGGCAGCCGAGAACCATCGGGTCGCTGACAGTGAATAGCGTCGTGTATGTTCTCACCGAGCAACTCTGCTTCGGTCCGACCCAGCATCCGCTCAGCGGCGGGGTTCAGGAAGGTGGCCTCACCCTGAACGTTGATCGCGTAAACACCCTCCCCTGAGCTGTTAGTGATAGCGTTGGAGAAGGTTAGTTGGCGACGCAGCTCTTCCTGGGTAGCGCGAACCCTGTGCCGCAAGAAGCCTATCATCACCGTCAGTACCAGCGAGAGCGTGGACAGCGTGAGAAAGCGCCTTAAGTTCTCGTCGGAGTAGTGCAGTAGCTGACCAGGAGTCGAGAAGTAGTAGACGGAGTAGGCTGCAACAACGGCCGCACTGATAAGGCCGGCGCGCAGACCGTAGCGGAACGCAATGAACGGCGCCACGAGCAGCATCAGTGCAAGCCCTGGAACTCTGAGAACCGTATCGTCCGTCAGTTCGACCACGATGATAGCGATCACGGTCAGGGCTAGGCTGCGAAGGATAAGCTCGACGAAACGCCATCGGCGAGGATCTAGCAATTCTTGCTCTCGCTCAACTGTGATCAATCCCCGTAAATCTGAGTCGTGCTCTCAAAGCGGGCCATCTATCCCGGTCATGTGCGCGCGAGATTCAGCATGCGTCGAAGGTCTGAGGAAGCGCGGTAGCAACAGTATACTGCACGGGAAGAGGAACAGTTACACATAATTCCCTTCCGCGAGCCACGGGTGTCCAGAGCCAACCGCCACGCGGCGCCGACCGATGCGCAGAAGCCGCGCCCGGTTAAACGGAACAGTGCGCACGTCAACTGCAAGCGGAGGAGGAGCAGAAGAGCTTTGCCGTCGCCCGAGTGACGCAACCCCGGCCACTGTCGCTGCACGAGTTACACCGCTCCCCTGCGGCACGCTTCTTGTAGGACTCTGTACAGGAGGTAGCCAAAGTATGGTAGTTGAAGGTCGGTCCGACCTGGCTGAGGCTGAGATATTCGAGCGCGCGATGAAGTACTTCGTTGGTACGCTACAGATGGGTGTTGTATCTCAGAACGCGAGAGCAATCTCCTTTGAGAGCAACCAGGGCGTGGTAAACGTCACCGTTGATGATGACGGACCGGACAGCGTGATCCAGGTGCTCGCGGAGGGTGTTGAGGGTGAGGTGCGGGAGTTCATGAACATGGTGGGCGCTTCCATCGAAGGTTAGAGACGCCGCAGCTGCCCTGGAGGGGCCCAGTCCGTACCTCGACTGCCACGTTCGTGGCGCGAGCACGCCTGTCACCGCGCCGGTAGCAGCAGTGGTAGACTGTTCTCTCATACCACAGTACGATCGCCCGCCGGAGGGTCGCGGCGGGCCAATCTCTCGGAGGTAACACTTGGAACTCGCTGGCAAGACCGCGCTCGTGACGGGCGCGTCGAGGGGTATAGGTCGCGCCACAGCGCTGAAGCTGGCCACGCTAGGGGCTAACGTGGCCGTCAATTACAACCGCAGCCCGGACGCTGCGAACGAGGTGGTAGCGCAGGCAACAGGCTCGGGCGCGGAGGCGTTGGCGGTGGCGGGCGACGTCGGCACGCGCGAAGGAGCGGAGGCAGCGGTGAAGGCTGTCACGGACAGGTGGGGCAGGATTGACATCCTGGTGAACAACGCGGGGATCACGCGCGACATGCTCCTGATGCGGCTCTCGGAGGAGGACTGGGACGCTGTGCTCGATACGAACCTCAAGGGAGCGTACCTGTGCAGCAAGCTCGCGAGCCGCCATATGCTGCGCAACCGGTGGGGGCGAATCGTAAACATCTCCTCCGTGGTTGGCATTACAGGCAACGCAGGCCAGGCGAACTACGCCGCCGCGAAAGCGGGTCTGCTCGGGCTGACAAAGTCACTAGCCCGCGAGTTCGGAAGCAAGAATATCACGGCGAACGCTGTCGCCCCCGGCTACATAGAGACGGACATCACGGCCGGACTCTCGGAGGAGATAAGGAAGGCGGTGCTCGCACAGATCCCTGCTGCCCGCTACGGTCAGCCGGAGGACGTAGCGGAAGCCATAGCCTTTCTCGTCAGTGACCGCGCCGCGTACATCAACGGCCAGACTCTCAACGTGGACGGTGGGATGGTCATGTCATGACCAGCAGGACAGTACCAGTTGGGGGAGATTCCACGCGCCGCTCACGGTGAGGTGTGGGCCGGCGACCAATATGGGGGCGTCTGGGTGAGGCTCCAGGCGCGGCCCGGTCCCCACGGGGTCCGATGCTGTCCTACCGCGATGGAGAGCGTACAACCGCTTTCGTAACCGGTGTGCTGAGGCAGCGGGTAGCGGCACGTTCACGCAACGTGTTGTTGATGAACCATCCAGGAACAGGAAAGGAGAACCACGGCTTGCTGCTCATGCTACACACAGCGCCGGGACTTGACCGCGTCCTGTGGCGCGAGGTGCGCTCCCTTGACCCGTACGCCACCAACGAGGGCGCGCGCCTGGTCGCGGGCCGAAACAGCGCCCTTTTGATAGCGACGGAAGATCCGGAGCTGATGCTACGCTCGCGCATCGCGGAGGACCTGTACGCCGTCTTCGCTCACACGCAGCAGCTCGAGCTTGGGCGGCGGGGACTTGAGCAGCTCACGATGCTCGCGCGCACCGCTCCCGGCTGGGACGACGCGCTACGCCTTCACGCGCAGATAACCGGTGGACGGGGTGGACGCCGGACCAGCACGTACAGGGTGATATCGCGCGCGCAGGGTGAGCGAGGGTACAAGCGCACGGAGGCGGGGCAGGCGGTGGCCGCGGGACTCAGGGCACGCCTGGGCCAGAAGTGGAGACTCGTCGAGGACGACGCACAGGTGGAGGTGTGGCTCACGCTCTTAGGCACGGAAGCGATCATCGCGGTAAGGCTCACCACGCGGGAGCAGCGCCACCGGGACAAGAGCGCCAACCTCCCGGCCTCCCTGCGCCCGGCGGTAGCGGCCGCGCTCGTAAACCTCACGGACCCCGCGCCGGACGATCTCTTCCTCGACCCATTCTGCGGTACAGGCACTATCCTTATCGAGCGAGCGCTTGCCGGGCGCTACCGGCTGCTGATAGGCAGTGACAGATCAAAGGAAGCACTCGCGGCAGCGGAAGAGAACATCGGAACGAGGCACAAGCCGCTTGAGCTCCACGATTGGGACGCCACGCAGATACCTCTCGAGGACGGGTCTGTCAGCGCTATCGCGACGAACCCGCCATTTGGTGAGCAGATCGGCAGCCACGAAGAGAACAGACGCCTCTACCCCGCGTTCCTCTCAGAGGCGCACCGGCTGCTGCGGCCTGGGGGCAGGCTTGTGGTTCTCACCCCGGAGGCCGACCTTATGAAGCGACACCTTGCCCCGCCAAAGTGGACCACCACGGGCCGGTTCGGGCTGAGAGTCCTGGGCAGACCGGCCAGCATCTACTCCGCCCGGCGCAGCTGAACTTATGTATAGGCTGCGGCACACGCGCCTGACAGCCTCATCCGGCCTCACACGCCG
>JADDPP010000434.1:0-1247 GCA_016781845.1 Rubrobacter sp. | reverse complement strand
CGCAGGCCGAGCGCAACGGCGCCGAAGAGCCCGACATCACGCCCGAGGCTGGCGGGAACCATCTGCAGGTCCTCCTTGAACACGGGCATTACCCCATCGAGGACCACCTCGCGCATCGGCCCGAGCAGCCGCTCACCCGCGACGCTCACCCCGCCGCCTATGGCTATCATCTGTGGGTTGAACAGGTGTACGAGGCTGATCACCGCATATCCCAGTTTCCGCCCCGCCTGTGCCAATAGTTCCACGGCCAGATCGTCGTTCTGTCTCGCGGCATCCGTAATGATCCGGGCGGTGACTCCCCCTGGATTGCCCTTCGCAAGCTCGATAGCGATGCTGGTACGTCCATCCGCCAGGGCCTCTCTCGCCTGCCTCCCGATAGCGGTGCCAGATACGAGCGCTTCCAGGTGGCCATAGCCCCCGCAGGAGCACAGCGGTCCTTCGGGCTCCACCACCATGTGACCGACCTCTCCCGCAGCGCCGCGCTGCCCCTCGAGCAGCTTTCCGCCTACTATGATGCCGCCACCCACGCCCGTGCTCACAGTTATGTAGATGAGATGCTGCACATCTTTGCCAGCACCGTACTCGAACTCACCCAGCGCCGCCAGGTTGGCGTCATTACCTAGAAATGTCGGCAGACCGACCGCCTCCCGCACTATCCGGCCCAGCGGCACGTTCACCCAACCCGGCAGATTCGGAGGGGTGGTCACGACGCCCATCTCGGAGTCTATAGGACCAGGTGCGCCGATGCCGACGGCGCAGGCATTCGGCTCCAGATCACACAGATCACGCACAACCCCTACGATGCGCTCGAGCACGGCCGGCAAGCCCTCCCATGCCAGGGTGCGCACCTCGCGGCGGTGCAGGAACCGCCCCTGCTCGTCCGCGGCAACTCCGCGGATGTGGGTGCCACCCAAATCTATCCCGATAACGCGCATCTCGCTCAAGCGTACCTCCAATGTTGCGACTCAGAGACCGAAGCCAGCGTCATTTTAGCAAGTGGCAAGCCCGCCTGCGCTCACGGTCCCCACCGGGTAGTTGCGCAGCGGTGCCGCTGTGCGAGGGCACCACTCGCCTAAGTCCAACAGATGCTATCCGCTGGACAGCGCAATACCGTCCCATCGTGCGTAGACACCGGCACGCGGGCTGGTGCAATCTCAGCGTGCGGAGGGAGATAACCGCCGCAGAGACGTTGCACGCAACGTCTGCGAAGCGCACCCCGCCCCCCTCCAGACTCGCCCCGCTCGCAC
>JADDPP010000041.1 GCA_016781845.1 Rubrobacter sp. | reverse complement strand
TGGCCCGCGCCGACGGAGCCGGGAAGCACTGTAGAGGCTGCGGCAAGGGATGCACGGCCACATCCTTTATGGTAAGGTACCGTTAGCGGGCGCAGTGCCCGTGAAGAGAAGGCATCCCACAGAAAGGGGCTAACGGTACATGGCTTACGATGTCTACAGGGGACCGGTAGCATCCGCGCCGGCGAGCGCGCGCGCGGAGTTCATCCGCAAGACGTACCTGCACCTGGCGGGCGCGGTGCTCGCGTTCATCGCGCTGGAGTGGCTGCTTCTATCGTGGAACGGCTCTCGCGGACTCGTGGAGGCGATGCTGGGGCGGTCGTGGCTGCTCGTGCTCGCGGCGTTCATGGGCGTGTCGTACGTGGCAGACCGCTGGGCGCGCTCCGACACCTCGCGCGGGATGCAGTACCTGGGCCTCGGACTGTACGTAGTCGCGGAGGCGATCATCTTCCTGCCGCTGATGACCGTCGCGGCTTTCTACAGCGACCCCGCAGTTATCCCCGGCAGCGCTATCATGACTGGGCTGCTCTTCGCGGGGCTGACGTTCACGGCGGTCACCTCGGGGGTGGACTTCTCCTTCCTGCGTAGCGCGCTCATCATCGGCGGGTTCGTGGGCTTGGGGCTGATAGTGGCGAGCGTGTTGTTCGGATTCAGCCTGGGAATCATCTTCTCGCTGGTAATGGTGGGGCTGGCTGCGGCGAGCATCCTGTACACCACCTCGAACATCCTGCGCTATTACCGCACCGACCAGTACGTCGCGGCCTCGCTCTCGCTCTTCGCCGCCGTCGCGCTGCTGTACTTCTACATCGTGCGGATACTCACCCGTCGGTAGCCACTCCCTTTCGCCTCTGCAGTTGCGACAGCAGGGGAACCACCACACAGACCGAAGGGGGAGCCTCAGCGGCTCCCCTTTTCTTCCTGGTTGCACCTGACGGGGAACATGGACGCAGACGACGAAGACGCTGGGTACTTGCCATAGACACCGCAAGAAAGTTCGAGAAAGGCAAGGCGTGCTGTCCGAGGTGTACCCGCCCTCCGCCAGCGACAGCAACAGCCCGAGGTCCGTAGAGACGTTGCACGCAACGTCTGCTTCCGCAACATGTGGCGCTGCGAGACGTTGCGTGCAACGTCTCTACACGTAATGGGCGGGCCTGGTATTGGACCGTCTGCTTGAGCAGCGAGTGCGGAGTCCCGTCTGGAGATCGGCACGCGAGCCTATCGCAGGCTCCAAAGGCGGGCTGATCGCGTGATGCACACATGCTGATTTACATTATGGTATGCTTCGGCTCACACGGTCCTGAGAGGCGGAGAAAGTCCCACATGAGCCAGTACCACAGCGAGGACGAGCGCACCAGCGAGTCCGGGGTGCGCGCGGACCTGCAGCGGCAACCTCACCTCCTGCTACAGCTTGCCGAGAACTCCCTCGTAGTCGCGGAGAGCCTGCGCAGTAACTACCTGAGTAACACGGCTGGCTTTATCTCGCTCCTTCGCAAGGCTATCCGGGCAGCGGACGAGAAGCGGCGAGCAGAGCCTGTACTGCGCAGGCACGCGGTGCCACCCACTGAGTGGGCGGATGTTCGGGGCGAGGTCGTCACGTTTATTGACGGCGGGGTCGGCAGCGCTTCGGTCGCCAGTCAGTCTCCGATACTGCTGCGGGTCGGGTCGTATACCGTGCGAACTGGCGAGCGCAACCTGACGAAGCGAGAGCAGTTCGGCTACTACCCCGTCATCCTGGGCAACCTCGAAGGTGGCGCCAAAGACCGCCCCAACTTCCCCGACATCGTCCGCATCACGGCTGAGTTGCTCGGTGGCCTGTCTGCGCTCGAGCGGACGCCTGATCTCGGTGTGCTACTGTTTCACGGCCCGCTTACTCCCGCGCTCGGGCCATACTCCGGGCACATCCCCTTCACCGAAGCCGACATAGACCTCTTCCTGCACCATTATCTGCCGCACTCAGGGATGGCGCAGGAGCTCAAGCAGGATTTCCTGCGGGAGGCGCGGGTGCATATCTATCCGACGCTCACAGATCGCTCGCAGGAGTGGGTGGAGAAGCGCGTGTTCGAGCCGCTGTCCTGGATAGCGTACCTGTTCCGGCGATTGGTGCGCGCGGCGAAAAGTCGAGACCGTGTTCCGGTCATTGCCGGAGTTGTGGAGCGCGGACGCTCACGCGAGTTCAGCGAGAAGGTACTGCTCCAGCGCATCTTTCACGGGCTGCGGATGAACGAGCGTGAGAATTACTTCAACCTGATGTACGGACGAACGGATCTGACCTCCCCGCAGGCATTTCTCGACCGGCTCGGCTACACCGACAGTATCCTGCTCTCCATGTTGCTGCAGCCGGGCGAGTACTCGGAGTCGTGGCAGATGGACAAGTACCTGGGGTTGATAGACATGAACGTCTCGCTGCCCGGTGAGCCGGGAACGAGCCGGGTAAGCTTTCCGGCGTTAAGGTCGCACGACATAGGGCTACCCCCAGTGTCGGGCTTTTACCTGCGGGTATCGGAGGGCACGGAGCCGGTCAGGGTGGAAGTGTTCCGGGACCTCGGACGGGAGCAGGTAAGTGAGGCTGCGCGGCGAGTGCTGTTGTACTCGCGCCTGCTGCCAGGGTATGGCTTCCCGGTAGGTCTGGATATAGCGGACAAATACGCGCAGGTGCCGGGATGGATGACGGATGCGTACAGCAAGATGATTGGTTACCACCTGGGGGTGAGCCTGCAGCGAGGCGAGGTAAGCGACGCTAACCTGCGGGACGTCATCATCCGGTCCATGTACATGAACCGGCGCGACTGGTTATTCCGGCCGAGGA
>JADDPP010000356.1 GCA_016781845.1 Rubrobacter sp. | reverse complement strand
ACTGCTTTGATCTCAGGCCACGACTTGACACGGGAGGCTCATGTCTTCTGGTGAGGGCAGACGTTTATGCCCGCACCCCGCCTGTCCGTACACGGCATCGGACTTTCAGGGGAGCCCAGCCCTGCCGAGCGGACTATCCCAGGCTTGTTGAACCCGGCTATACTTATCATCACTGCAGACAGTTTGGTGGCGCGCTTGCGCCGGGAGCTAAGGGATGGCTACGTTACAGGACGCGCAGGAGCAGCGAATACTCCTGCGGAACGTCGCGTGGGACACGTACGAGCGCCTGCTGGTCGAGCGGGAAGAGAACAGCGCGCCGCGCTTCACTTATGACCAGGGGGTCCTCGAGATCATGAGTCCGCTTCTGTCCGAGCACGAACAGTATGGCGATGATATCCGGTTCCTCGTGAGGATACTGGCCGAGGAGCTAGGTATCCCCGTCAAAGGCTTCGGTTCGATGACCCTGAGACGCGAGGACATTCAGGGCGGTCTGGAGCCGGACGCCTGTTTCTACTTCCAGAACGTGGGGCGCATCCTCGGCAAGAGAAGACTGGACCTCCAGGTGGACCCTCCGCCGGACCTCGCGGTCGAGGTAGACATCACCAACCCGTCGCTCGACAAGCTGTCCATCTACGCCCGGCTCGGCGTTCCGGAGGTATGGCGCTACGACGCTCGGAGAGTAACGATCCACACGCTCGAAGGAGACCGATACACCGAGAGCCTCGACAGTAGAGTTCTACACGGCGTGACCGCCGACGCTCTTACAATCCTTATGGAGGAGAGCAAAGCATCGGAGAGCACTGCGTGGGCGCGGCGAGTGCGGGAGTGGGCACTCAGGCTCGGCGGAGCGGATGGCCGCAGGTAGCCCAAAACTCCAGCGTTCGAGCGGCATCCTGCTGCATCCGACCTCTCTGCCCGGCCCCCACGGTGTAGGCGAGCTGGGGCCGGAGGCCATACGCTTCCTCGATTTCCTGCACAGGAGCGGGCAGAAGCTGTGGCAGGTGTTACCGCTTGGCCCCGCGGGCGCAGCCAACTCCCCCTACGCCTCCTACTCCGCGTTCGCCGGCAACCCCCTGCTCGTCAGCCTCGACCGCCTGGTGCGCGATGGCCTGCTCCAAAAGGGCGACCTGCGGCGCGCTCCGAAGTTCCCCAGGAGCAGGGTGGAGTATGATGCAGTCTCCGCCTACAAGATGAAGCTCCTGCGCCGGGCGCACGGACGCTTCGGAGGCGGACCGGACTTCGACACGTTCTGCCAGCGTGAGGCGGGCTGGCTGGACGACTACGCCCTCTTCATGGCGCTCAAAGATAGCCACGGCGGCGCGGCGTGGAACACGTGGCAGCCGGAGCTCGTGACCCGCGAGCCCGAAGCGCTCGTCCGCGCCCACCGGGAGCTCGATCCCCAGGTCGCCTTCCACAAGTTCGTGCAGTACCTCTTCTCACAGCACTACGCTGAGATCAGGCGCGAGGCCGACGCGAGGGGTATCAAGATCATCGGAGATATCCCCATCTTCGCCGCGTTCGACAGCGCCGACGTGTGGACACATTCTGATATCTTCCATCTCGATGCCCAGCGCCAGCCCACCGTCGTCGCGGGCGTACCACCGGACTACTTCTCCGCAACAGGCCAGCTCTGGGGCAACCCGCTCTACAACTGGGATGCTCTCGAGCGCGACCGCTACGCCTGGTGGGTGCAGCGCATCCGCCGGGCGCTCGATCTCTACGACCTGGTCCGCATAGACCACTTCCGGGGCTTCGAGTCCTACTGGGAGATACCCGCGGAGGAGACGACCGCAATCAACGGTCGCTGGGTGAAGGGGCCAGGCGCGCGCTTCTTCCACACTTTGAGCGAGCAGCTGGGCGGCGAGCTGCCGATTATCGCGGAGGACCTCGGCATCATCACGCCGGAGGTGGAGCAGCTGCGCGACGCTCTCCGGCTGCCGGGGATGAAGGTGCTTCAGTTCGCGTTCAGCGACCCCGCCAACTTTCATCTGCCGCACAACTACGCGCCGGACTCCGTAGTGTACACAGGCACGCACGACAACGACACGACTCGCGGCTGGTGGAAGCAGGCAGAGGAGTCGGAGCGCAACCTCGCCCGGCGCTACCTCGGACGCAAACGCCCCCGCTTCCGCCGCAGTCTCGACCGTGAGGGCGCCCAGGTGTGCTGGGACCTTATCCGCGCGGCGATGGCGTCGGTCTCGGTGCTCGCGGTAGTGCCCTTGCAGGACGTGCTCGCCCTCGGCAGCGAAGCGAGGATGAACACCCCCGGCACGACCGAAGGCAACTGGGAGTGGCGCCTCCACGACCCGTCCGTCCTGACTTCCGCCCTCTCCCACCGCCTCCGCGATCTCACCGAGCTGTACAACCGCTAGCCCTTCCCCATCCCGCCGTAGAGACGTTGCGTGCAACATCTCCCACGCAATGTCTGCACAACACCTCCACCCCACCAACAGTGACTTTGAAGGCACACTCTGCGGGTACCCGGGTGGCCGCCATATTTTTGAGGAGGTAGGTTTAGCAAGGAAATCGGCCATGTTCCGCGCATCGCAACTACGCCGGGTGCACCTCTGGATGCTGCCATCGACCGTAATCACTGCCTTCGGATGCCGATAAGTTGTCAAGTAGCCACACCAAAGACCCGGTTCTGCCGACTTTCAAGGGGCCTATAGAAGTGCTGGAGGTCGTTCCAAAAATATGACGGGCACCCCGGGTACCCGCTCACGTTGACAAACCGCCGGGAGTACCTGTATCCTGCTTCAATCCTGTCTGCGGAGGCCAGTTAAGGGGGCCGGATGGCTATCATCGAGTTTGTCGGCGTCAACAAGTGGTTCGATAAGCTGCACGTTCTCAGGGACGTTGACCTCTCTATCGAGAGGGGCGAGGTCGTCGTCGTTATCGGCCCGTCCGGCTCCGGCAAGAGCACGCTCATCCGGTGTGTGAACCGGCTCGAGACGGTCCAGGACGGCCAGGTGATCGTGGACGGCCAGCACGTTGAGGACCCGAGGACCGATATCCGCCGGGTGCGGCAGGAGGTCGGTATGGTCTTTCAGCAGTTCAATCTGTACCCGCACAAGACCGTCATGCAGAACATCACCATGGCACCCATCCGCGTCAAGAAGATGCCGCGCGCCGAGGCTGAGAAAAGGGCGCATGAGTTGCTCGAGCGGGTAGGTATCGGCGAGAAGCACGACGCCTATCCCGGCCAACTCTCCGGCGGGCAGCAGCAGAGGGTAGCGATAGCGCGTGCACTCGCCATGTCCCCGAAGATCCTGCTGTTCGATGAGCCGACCAGCGCCCTCGACCCGGAGATGATCAAGGAGGTGCTGGATGTGATGAAAGACCTCGCTCACACGGGTATAACGATGGTCGTTGTGACCCACGAGATGGGCTTCGCGCGCGAGGTGGCGAACCGGGTCATCTTCATGGACGCGGGCCGCATCATCGAGGTCGGCTCACCCGAGCACTTCTTCCAGGCGCCCGAACAGGACAGGACAAAGCTCTTCCTCTCAAAGATACTCTGACAGGAGTGGATGGATACTTAAGCGGTGACAGAACTCGATCACTCGTGTGTATCTGGGTCATACAGTCAGTATTCTGTTTGTAGTGAGTGGTGGGGCGCTGTGTCTTTCCCAGTCTGTGATGAATCTGCGATACCGGCTAGCGGATTCTTTCCTGAGACCTGACATGCGATGCCCATCAATAGGAAACCGTAGCACCTGACACAGGAGGTCCACATGTTCCCTGATCCGTCACGAACTCTTCCGCGGCGATTCCCGCTCGTGATGCTGCTTATGCTCGCCCTCGCGACGCTGCTGAGCGGCTGCGGTCCGGGCCAGGCCCCGCCCGAGGTTGCGGGCATCGCCACCCAAGTCGCGGCAACCGCCGGTCCCATCCTCCAGGGTGATGGCACTGCCCCAGCCGCCGGGACGGGAACCGCCGCTGGTGGAGCGCTCGCCCAGATCCGCTCCCGCGGCGTCCTTAGAGCGGGCGTCAAGTACGACGCGCCGCCGTTCGGGTCCCTCAACGCCGCGACGAACGAGGTCACCGGGTTTGACATTGATATCGTGCGCGGCCTCGCGAAGCGGCTGCTCGGGGACCCGAACAAGGTCCAGCTCGTCCAGGTTACATCGCAGAACCGCATACCCCAGCTGCAGAACGGGCAGATAGACCTGTTCGCCGCAACCGCGACGATTACGCCGAGCCGTCTTGAGGAGATCGCGTTCTCCGACGTGTACTACCGTGCGGGACAGTCGCTGCTCGTGCGCAATGACTCCGATATCCAGAGATACCAGGACCTCTCCGGAAAGACCGTCTGCACCGTGACTGGCTCTACCCCCGAGCAGACGATACGCCGGCTCGTGCCGGACGCGAAGGTCCAGCTCTTCGAGACGTACCCTGAGTGTCTGACCTCGCTGAAGAACGGCCGCGTGGACGCGATCACGACCGACAACGTGCTGCTGACCGGGTTGCAGCAGCAGGACCCGGAGAACCTCAAGCTGGTCGGCGGTCTCTTCACGTTCGAGCCGTACGGGCTCGGCATCGCAAAGGGCAACGAGGACCTGGTGGAGGCGGTGAACGACGCCCTGCGCGACATGCAGCAGGACGGTGAGTACGCCGAGATCTACCAGCGATGGCTCGACGAGCCTCTGCCCCAAGATTTCGATCAGTGGTTCCTCATGGACGCGCAGGAGGCCGCGCAGCAGTTCGCGCAGCAGAGCCAGGGCGGCGCTACCGCCGCGCCCGGTGGGACACCCGCGGCCACCGGAACGGCCACCACCGGGGGGGGTACCGGTACGGCTACCGTCACGGTGACCGGGGAGGATACTGGAACAGTGACCGGAACAGCCACGGGAGAGGTCACCGAGTAGTCGTGGTAGTCGCTCACTCGCTGGCCGAGGTGGACACCTTTGAGGGAGGCGCAGGACTCTGCGCCTCCCCATCTTAGCAACTCGCTGCGATGAACATGAGATCTTGCGCAGGCGGGCACCATGCCACTGCCCACTGCCGGGAAGACCCTGTCACTCTGCTCCATGTTTGTAGTCAAGAGGAAGGTCGCGTGTGCGCTGGTCGGTCCTGACCGACAACCTGGATATTCTGCTGCAGGGGCTCCTGGTCACGCTACAGGTCTCCGTGCTCGCCTGGCTCCTGGCCGTGGCGATAGGCGTGGTCGTCGCGCTGCTTCGCGTTACCCGAAGCCGCGCTGCTCGATTCCTCGGCACGGCATACGTAGAATTCGTGCGTAACGTCCCGCTCCTGGTGCTGATCTTCTTCCTTTTTTTCGCCTTGCCGGACATCGGCATCACGCTGTCGGGCTTCTGGGCGGGCGTGATCGGTCTCGGCGTGTACACCGGCGCGTTCATAGGGGAGGTGCTCCGCAGCGGCATCCTCGGCGTGCCCCGAGGTCAGCTCGAAGCTGCCCTCTCCTCCGGACTGACGTACCTGCAGGCCATGCGCCTCGTGATCCTCCCACAGGCGATCCGCACCACGATACCCCCTCTCGGCAATCAGACGATCAACCTGATAAAGAACTCCTCACTCACGGCCGCGGTCTCCGTGTTCGACATCCTGGGAACCGCTAACCTGATCGGCTCGCGCACGTTCGCGTTCACACCGGTATACATAGGTGCGGCGATGCTGTATCTGGTGCTGACCATACCCGCGGCGATCGGCGTGAACGCGGTTGAGCGCCGTCTCCGCATCGGGTACAGGTAAGGAGAGAACGTGCCGGAGCTCGGATGGCTGTTCAACGTCCCAGTCCTTCGGTTCCTGCTCATCGGGCTGGGCTACACGCTCGCGCTCGCGGCGCTCTCAATCACCATCTCGTTCGCACTGGGCATGCTGCTCGCGCTGGGACGTCTCTCACGGTTCCCGTTGATCCGCTACCCTGCGACGCTGTACATCGAGATCATCCGCAGCCTGCCGCTTCTGCTCATAATCGCATTCACCTTCTTCGGCCTGCCACAGATCATCGGCGTGCAGCTCGAACCCTTCCAGGCTGGGGTGATCGCCCTCTCGGGGTTCACTGCTGCGCTGCTGGCCGAGATCATCCGCTCCGGCATCCTCTCTGTGAATCGCGGCCTGATCGAGGCGGCGCAGTCGCAGGGCTTCACAGGCGTCCAGGTGCTCGGACTCGTAACGCTCCCGATAGCGCTGCGCAGGATGACTCCTGCCATCGTGAGCCAGTTCATAACGCTCCTCAAGGACACGTCCCTCACGGCGATCATCGGTATCCTCGAGCTTACCCGCCGGGGCAGGATCATCTCCTCCCAGCCACCGTTCGAGCCGATCCCGGTGTTCGCGCTAATCGCGGTGATCTACTTCCTGGTGAACTACGGCCTGTCGCTCGTCAGCCGTGGCCTTGAGGAGCGGCAGGCGTGAGCTTGCAGCCCTACGTCGGCTTGCCTCCCTACCAGCTTCGCGGATCAGGCACCTCGGCCGGCGCGCCACCATCTCTGGAGGATTCGACGGCATAGATGCCGGGCAGCGTGTAGTCCAGCCCCCCGTATACGTCAATGGGCGATGGCGTTTCACCGCGGACTGCGGCCAGAAAGTCGCGCAGCAGCCAGTACTCGCTCGTGCCGTGGCCGCCGCTCCGAGCCTCCGGCACCGCCGCCAGCCGCTCCGGGATGTAGCGTGGCGCATGGTCGCTCAGGGAGTGCCACCTGGCTGGCGCGTGAAACAGCGAGGGCTCGTGCTCGTCGCTCAACCACACCTTGCTGGTGTCGCCGGGGAAGTGCTCTCCCTCGTAGCTGCCGTGAGTGCCCTGCAGCGCGTAGTACGTCGCGCGGTGAGGTCTCGGCGAGACGTGGTCCACCCGCACCCGCAGCGTCACTCCCCCCGCCGTCACCATCTGCATCAGGTCCATCGTCGGAAACGTCACGCGCTCATCGAACTTGCCGCCGGGCACTGCCAGCGCGCTCACGGTCGCCACCCGGTCTCCCGTGATATAGAGCAGGGGGCCGAGGCTGTGTGTGGAGTACACCGCGAGCCCTCCCCTGCCGCGCCACGTCAGGCCGCCGTCCTCGTTGTACCACAGCCCCCGGCAGTCGTGGACGTACTCCCCCTCACCGTAGTACAGCTCGCCGAACCGCCCGTCGTCGTGCAGCCGCCTGAGCAGCTCAACCTCGTCCAGATACCGGTAGTTCTCCGCCAGCATGTAGACGCCGCTGCTTCCCCTGGCCGCCTCCACCAGCGCTCGCGCCTCATCGAGCGTGTTGCAGGCCGGAACCTCACTCAGCACGTGCTTTCCCGCACGGAGCGCGGCCGCGGCCTGAGCGGCGTGGAACGGAACCGGGGATGCCACAACCACGGCGTCTATATCGGCGTTCAGGAACGCCTCGAAGTCATAGAAGGCTCGCGCGCCTGTATCCGCAGCCGCCCTTTCCGCCCATGCCACATCCACGTCGTATAGCGCTGTTACCGTTGCGCAGCCCACGGCATGGCACACCCGTACATAACTCTGCCCCCGGTTCAGCCCGATTACCCCGACACGGCAACGGTCCATAGCACCCTCCAGGCCCCAGGAAGCTCTGCTCCCTCTACCTCCCAAACACCCTCTGCAGCACCTGCGACCATCGCTGCCCGTGGTCCTCTCCGCTGACACCGTACACTGGCAGAAAGCCGAACTTGAGGTACGTCCTGACAGCGGGCAGCCAGAAGTCGTCCGTCTCCAGCACGGCGTCCTCGCATCCGCGCTCCGCGAAGTCCCAGAGGACTCGAGCGACCAGTGCCGAAGCCAGCCCCTTTCCGGCATGCTCAGGATGTGTTCCCACCCAATGCACGTACCCCGACCCAGGGAATCGCTCCGGTACGAGCCGGCTGGACGCCGTCGCCACGGGACGCCCGTCCCACGCAACGACGTACACCGCTCTGACGTCAGGTGTCTCGGTCAGACTGTTCCGAACCCTTTCCTCGTCCCACGGCTCCCCAAACGCTGCGGAGAGCGTAGAGGCCAGGGGCCGCACGTCTTCGGCGCCGCCGGCCAGCCGCAGTACGTACCCCTCCGGCAGCGGGGCGGCGCCCGGTATGTCGAGTAGGTCAGGTCGCCGCATTAACAACTGGGTCACGTCAGGCCCTCCGGCGCCAGGATGAAATCATTCCCCATCACCTCCCGCCGACTCCCGCCACCCGACTCTCCAAAGGCTCGAGGCTCGCCTCTATCACGCTGTCCTCCTTCAGGCTATGGCGTCGCCATAATAGAAAGGCGAAGAGTCCGACCCCGAGCAGCGCAGGCAACCAGAGCCGGGTGAACACCGCCACGGAGATCCAGAACGCGAGCGAGATGATGGCGCTGTCCAGCATCCCCGGCACAGGGCGCGTGTCACTCCACGGGAGCAGAGCCAGCAACAGGGAGGCCGCGAGCACGCTAGAGAGTAGCCACCCCGCGTAGTTGCTCAGCGGCACCCCGAAGTACACCCCTCCGTGAGGCCACACCCAGAACCCCAGGCGCGCTGCCCCAGGGTCAAGAACCCCGTCCAGCGCCACCAGCAGCAGCGCCGCCGCCAGCACCCAGCCCGTCAGCGACCTCCGCGAGCGCCTTCTCCGCCGTGGCTCCGTCGCCGCCACCGCTCCAAGCACGAGCGGCGCCCAAGACACCGGCAGTCCGTACGGCACTAGCCCCGCGATCTTCGGCCCAAGCTCATCACTGTACGAGAACTCGCCGTACGGGAAGCCCGTCGCCACGCCCGTAAGCTCCACCGCGAACCCGAAGAGCGAGAGCAGACCCAGGGCCACCATGGCTCGCCGCGTGCCGAAGCGCTTGAAAAACGCAAAAAACGCTGGCAGCGCAATGAGCACCGTAGAAACCAGCGACCCCGCCGCGGTGCCGGGCACGTCCGGAAACCGCACGGCAAAGAACCCCGCGACCGTGAAGAGTGCGGAGAGGGCGAGCAGGCGTGGCGGCACGTAACGGCGCATCATACTACTACCATCGTAACCCATGCTGCCTATCTTCATACATATCAGAGACGGCAGACAGGGCGAACCAACCGTAGAGACGTTGCACGCAACGTCTGCGTAATCTGGCCCCCCACCAGCACGCACATGGAGTTGGTGAGTGTGTTCACCGTGATGGTAGACAGCAGGAACGCCCCAGGTGTGAGACGATACAGCGTACCGCGCCGGACGGTTGTAGCGCTCCTCGTCCGCCGCCGAGAATTCCCGCTCAAGCACTATCGCCCCCCTGGTGAATAAGCTACCGAGGACGTGGTCCTGCTACTGTGCTACGCGCAAAGTTCGCTGTGGGTTGTCGCGGCATTAGGCGTTGCCAGTCGCACCTATGTATAATGTCGCACTACGCCGTGCCCTTCTGCGCGGTTCGGGGAAACCAGTCCGTCTACCGCTGACATTCAACCAGGAGCCGACGAACATGCCGCTGTACGAGTACGAGTGCCAGGAGTGCGAGGAGCGCTTTGAGAAGCTCGTGAGTGGGAGTCCACCGCCCGGCAGCGTGCGCTGCCCAGAGTGTGGCAGCCCGCAGGTAGCCAAGCAGTTCTCTGCGTTCGCCATGTCAAGAGCGTCCGCCGGAGGCGGAGCACAGGAGTGCTGCCAGACTGCGACCACCGGCTTCAGTTGAAGGGCCTGACAACCGGGGCGCGGTCGCGCCCCTCGACAATCCCTGTCATTCCCAGCGCCGCGAGGAATGTCGTCGGCGCAGTGCCGCACCAAGCTGAACCAGGCAGGCGCGGTCTGCCACCCTCAGCGTGGTGAAGGGTACGGGGCTAGCTGGGCCGCTGAATCTTCGCTCCACCCAAGCGATAACGGGGCCCGGCAACTGGGATGACATTTTACGCGGTATCGGTATGACAACGGCCAGACAAGGCACGGAAGTCGGAGTAGCAATGGGAGCGCAGCGGGACAACAGCGGGGATCTCGACGGCGGAGGCACGGCAGAGCAGATAAACCTGCGAGGTCTCAGTACGGATATCGCGAGCGCGATGAGTGGGCAGGAGGACGTGACTCACATCCTGCAGACATGCGCGGACACCATAGTCCGCCGGCTCCAGGGTGTGTTCACGAAGATCTGGATCCTCGACGCCGAGACCACCCTCAAGCTCGCGGCGAGCGCCGGGGACAGCGCGTGGCTCCGAGGCGAGTTAACTCCCTCCTTCGTAGGCTACCCCCTGATGGTCGGTAGCCACGTCATCGGCGTCATAGCCACGTTCTCCCCCCGACCGCTCGACGGGGACACCGTCGCCACGCTCTCGGGGATCGCGGACCGGGTAGCGATAGGTCTGGACCGCAGGGGCGTGGGCCGCAGGCTGTACTTGCAGGACAGGGCCATCGCCGCTAGCTCCAACGGCATTGTGATAACGGACCCGAGGCTGCCGGACAACCCGATCATCTACACCAACTCCGGCTTCGAGCGGATGACGGGGTACGAGCAGTCGGAGATCATCAGCTTCAACTGCCGCTTCCTTCAAAGTGGGGACAGGGACCAGGAGGGCATCCACGAGCTCAGGCAGGCTATTGCCGAGCGCCGGGGGACGCAGGTAGTACTGCGCAACTACCGCAAGGATGGCACGCTCTTCTATAACGAGCTGACACTCTCACCGGTCTTCGACGACGAAGGCGAGCTGATCAACTTCATCGGAATCCAGAGCGACATCACCGCTCGCCGCCTCGCCGAGCAGGAGCGTGACGAGCTTCTGAGCCGGGTGGAGGAGGCCCTTGCCGTTCGCGACCGCTTCATCTCATTTGCCTCCCACGAGCTGCGTACCCCGATTACCGTTATCAAGGGGCACGCCCAACTCATGGCGCGCCGCAAAGATGTGCGCGAGAACGAGCACCTCCTGCGGCAGCTCGGCCAGATAGACCGGCAGGCGGCGGCGATGGATTCAATGATCTCCAGTCTGCTCGACGTCTCCCGCATCGAGAGTGGCCAGATGAGCTTCCTGATTGCGGACTTCGACCTCTGCCGCGTCGTGCAGGAAGTGGTCGAGGAGATGTCCGTCTCCAGGCTCGACTTTACGCTCGATCTGGATTTGGGCGACTGTGGTGAGCTGCCGGTACACGGGGACGAGGTGCGCATACGTCAGGTGGTTGGCAACCTCATCTCGAATGCCATCAAGTACTCACGGGAGAAGCGCGAGGCGCGGGTGCTCGTGCGCCGGGAGGACAGCAGGGCGGTGGTGAGCGTGCAGGACTGGGGCATCGGCATCCCCGAGGACCAGCATGCGCGTGTGTTTGGTCTCTACTTCCGCGCCGACAATGCCGCTGAAGGCGGTCGCACCGGCCTCGGCCTCGGCCTCCACATCTCCCGCAACATCATCGAAGCCCACTCCGGCTCCCTCTGGTTCGACTCCACCCCCGGCGAAGGCAGCACCTTCCACTTCTCGCTGCCGGTGATAGGTTAGACAGAGAGTACATCTTCACCAAGCCGTCGGTCGTTCCCAATGGGGACCGTCAATCTTCGGGTTTGGTGCGTACTATCCCTGTGAGGAGCTGCGCTGATGCATTGGTCGTTAGCGGCTACTGGGTGACCCGTTGTTCACCGTGCATAGTTGGGGCAAGTCGCCCTGCTATCGCCTAATTCTGCAGCGCTCCGGCCATGCTTCCAGAGGCAACTCCCCGTGCCTGGCCGTCGAATCTTCACCCCCGAAGGGACGCGTGGCTCCATCACACGCTCCCTAACCCCTCCATCTCCGTGCTCTCT
>JADDPP010000160.1 GCA_016781845.1 Rubrobacter sp. | reverse complement strand
GTAGCGCATTGGTACGATCTAGGGAGGACGTATCAGTGGAGACTCATTCACGATGGAGAGTGGAGCCCCCTCGAGAGTGACGAGATCATCGTGCGCTTGAGGGCAAGGGTGTGGGAGTTGCACTCTGAGCTTTAAAATCCGGAGCGGGGAGAGTTGCACTTGCCAGACACGCAGGAAAGCGAAGATCGCCCAATTGATGGCACCGGATCCTCCTAAACGTAGGACGGGCTGCTATCGCCACCAGAACTCCACGCAAAGCAGTGGCCGAAGCTACCCGAGCAGCGCCTCCATCCGTGCCGCGACATCCTTATCCTGGCTAGGTAGCACGTGGGCGTATGTGTTTGCTGTGAGCACGATACTGGAGTGTCCAAGGCGGCGAGACACCACGTGCAGGGGGGTGTCAGCCAGCAGCATGAGCGTCGCAGCGGTATGGCGTAGATCGTGGAAACGGATCTCCGGTATGTCAGCCTTCAGTAGTAGTGTCTTGAAGTCCCGCAACACGTTGCGGTAACCCAGTGGCCTCCCGGTGTGCGTGCCGAACACCAACCCATGGTCTTCCCATCTCTCCCCCTGTATCAATCGTTCCTCGAGCTGGCGCGTCCTGTGCTCCCGAAGAGCGGCCACGGTCGAGGCGTTCAACTCAATGGTGCGCGTGCTGTTGCGGGACTTCGGGCTAGAGAACGTTCCGTCCGTGCCCAGTTGTCTTACCACGCGGAGCGAGCCGGCCTCTAGGTCAACGGCGCCCCACGCCAGGCCCAGGAGCTCGCCTTGCCGCATTCCCGTGGAGAGTGCGAGCGCCAGCATAGCTTCGTATCGGCCGCCCTTCGCCGCGGAGAGGAGCGCACGGGCCTGTTCGCGATCCAGTGCGCGCATCTCGTGCCGCCGCACGCTGGGAGGCCGGGTAGCTTGGCTGACGTTCCGGTACACGAGCCCCGTATCGAGCGCGTGGCGCAAGCTCGAGCGCAGTACGCCGTGGACGCGGTCGACGGTATTCGCCGACAGACCGCGCGCGCTCATGGCGCCGTAAAGAGCCTGGAGATCCGCAGGGCTGAGCTTTTGAAGGCGCTTCGAGCCGAGCGCTGGCTTGATGTAAAGCTTGATCAAGAGGGCGTAGCTGCGATACGTGGACGGCTTCACCCGCGGTCGGGCTATATCCTCCAGCCAGCGATCCAGATGGACGCTGAGTGTGCGCTGCTCGTCCGGCTGGGTCAGTCCCTTGTCGGCATCACTCAGAAGGTTGCGCAGCTTCTGCTCAGCTTCTCGTTGGGTCTTCCCATACACTGCTCGGCGCTTACCGTCAATCACCGCGCGGCCCATCCAACGGCCGTCTGCCCGCTGCGTGATATTGCTCTTCTTAGGCATCTCATCCGCTCCCTTGCTACAATATGCTTGCCGTCAGTCTCCCTTGACCCGGAACTGATAGGCGTCTCTCACCCCGCCGTATCGGCTCGACCGGGCGGCGGGTTCTCTATGCCTTAATCACGCTGTCCGGATCGGGGACGTACTCCAGCAGATCCCCCACCTGTACGCCTAGGAAGCGGCACAGCCTATTGAGGACATCCGCGTCGTAGCGGGTGGTCCTCCCCGAGTAGAAGCGGTGGGCAGCCGAGTAGTCCAACTCTGCCCCTCGCGCCAGCTCCCGAATGCTCATGCGCCGGGCTCCTAGGATGGTACTCAACCTGTTCTCTATCATCCGAATCGACCTCCTTCACGCCATACTACTGCATTATTACTACAGATACAAGCAGTATGACGACCATTTATTGTTGAATTGCTATACCAAACCCTTGACAGTATAGCACTTGTGCTATATAATAAAGGCAGGCGAGTGAGAGACGCCTGCCGGGTCAACAGTAGTAGCAGAGGAGACAGGGACGATGGCTAAGGGACTTACGGACGGCGAGCGCCAGATCATGGCGGAGCTGGCGGCGGACGCGGACGGGTGGAGTGATGAGGCGACCGCCGACGACCTCGACGCCCAGGCGGACATCATGGCGGAGATCTTCGCCGAGCTCGATGCGCTGCGCGTCAACAAGCGCCGGTGGGACGCGCAGGCGCAGGCGGAGTTCGCCGCGATGCTCGCCACCCCCGCGATGCGCGCAGAGCTGTGGGGCGCGGAGCCCTTCTAGGGACCGGACACCGGGGGCGGCTACACTGGCCGCCCCCACAGCGTCCCTAGCGGGGCCGGGAGAGACGAGAGATGCACTACCCCATCCCTACCCCTATAACCGTCGCAGCGCCCGATGTGGCGGCGCTCAGCATGCGTTACGTGGCGATGCTCGAAGAGGCCGGCATCCCCGACCCGCTCACCCAGCCCATTACCGTCGCGGCTATGCTCGTCGATCTATGCGAGCTAGTGGGCCAGCCCGTCCCCGCGGCCGTCGCACTGGCGCTCGAAGCGACAAGGTAGGTGGAGTATGGTCGCGGGGGCGGGTGGTACCTGGAGAGGCAACTGCTCTACGGCTAAATGCGCGGCGAAACGTACATCCGCAGCCTATCCAACAACGCCGAGGTTTCGCCCACGGCCTCGCGGGAGCGCAAGTAATCGGTCCACTGGCGCACCGTCGTTTTGGGTCTAAGAACTCGATCCCGACTCGCACCAGCCGAAATGTACGCCGCCGGCAGTACATCCCCTATGTCTCCCCCCATTCATGACTGCACCACTCCCACTGAGGCGCCAGCCGGGGCACGGAGCGCGCGACAGTGAGGATTGTTTCGAGGTCGCGGATCACCGCTGGAGCGGGACTGTTGGGGAGGAAGGTTTTCACGGGGCCAGTATGAAGCGGGGATGGTTAGGGAGCAGGACGCCAGCGCACCTGT
>JADDPP010000415.1 GCA_016781845.1 Rubrobacter sp. | reverse complement strand
AGGAGGTTTGCCTTGCCCAGATACGAGACGAAGCACGGTCTGCCGTTCGAGTCGTTCGGGCGAATAGCGACGGCGCGGAACGGAGTTGTTTCCACGTCGCAGCCGCTGGCGTCGGGGGCTGGACTCTCGATGCTCAGGGCAGGGGGGAACGCCGTCGACGCGGCCATCGCGGCGGCGGCGGTGCTCGCGGTGGTGGAGCCCGCGGCGTCTCATGTCGGCGGGGACGTGTTCATCGTGTACCACAACGGGGCGGACGGACGTTCGTACGCGCTGAATGGCTCGGGGAACGCGCCGCGCCGGGCGACGCCGGAGCGCTTCCCGGATGGCATACCGCTACGCGGACCCCTGGCGGCGACGGTCCCCGGGGCAGTGTACGGGTGGTGCGAGGCTTCGATGCGTTGGGGCGCGCTGCCGCTGGCGGACGTGCTGCGGCCCGCGATAGAGCTGGCGCGGGACGGCTTCGGGATTGGCCCCGGCATCTCCCAGGAGTTGAGCACACTCGGGGAGATGCTCTCTTCGTTCCCCTACTCACGGGAGCAGTTCCTCTCAGGACCTACACACGCGGGCGCAGTGCTGAAGCAGCCTGAGTTGGCACGCACTCTGGAGGCGATAGCGGAGGAGGGGGCGGAGGGCTTCTACGAGGGCGAGGTCGCTCGGGAGATGGTGCGCGGCATACAGGAGCAGGGCGGGGTGATCTCGGAGGAGGACCTGGCGGAGCATGCATCCGTCGTCCGCGAGCCTATAGCCTCCACCTACCGCGGTTTGACGGTTCTGGAGCAGCCGCCGGTTAGCCAGGGACACATCCTGCTGCAGGAGCTGAACATAGCGGAACAGTTCGACATGAGGGCGATGGGATGCCTCACGGCGGAGTCGCTGCACGTGCTTATCGAGGCGAAGAAGCTGGCCTTCGCGGACCGGCGCCGCTACCTGGGCGACCCCGAGCATACAGAGGTGCCGATGGAGTGGCTGCTCTCGAAGGAGTACGCGAAGGAGCGCGCGGGGCTCATAGACCCGAATCGGGCAAACCCGCGGCCGGAGGCCGGGCGGATGAACGCATACGGCACTGACACGACGTACCTCGCGGCGGCGGACTCGCAGGGCAACGCGGTTAGCTGGATACAGAGCGTGTTCCACCGGTTTGGCAGCGGGGTGGTCGCAGGGCGAACGGGGGTGCTCCTGAATAACCGGATGAATGGGTTCACGCTGGAGCCGGGACACCCGAACACGCTTGTGCCCGGTAAGAAGCCCGCGCACACGCTGAATGCGTACCTCATCCTGCGCGACGGGAGGCCGTATATCATCGGGGGGACTCCAGGGGCGGATTATCAGGTGCAGACGAATCTGCAGGTCATCACGAACCTGGTGGACTACGGGATGAACGTGGCGGAGGCGAACGACGCGCCGTGGTGGGGCTCCGAGGAGGGGAACCGAGTGCGGGCCGAGTCACGCTTCAGCGACGCGACGATCAGCGGCATGCGAGAGCGCGGGCACGACGTGGAGATGATAGGCGCGTGGCGGGGTGGCAGGACCGTGCAGCTTGTGGAGTTCCTGCCCGACGGGACGATGCTCGCTTCATCGGATATTCGCGCGGAGGGGCACGCGGCGGTGTGGTAACGGAGATATTCACTGCAAGCTCGATGACCACTCTACAGGCTTCTACCAGGCGCCGTGTAAGAGTGTCGTACCGTGAGCGGAAGGAGATGGTTGTGAGTCAGGAGGATGTCAGAGCTGAGGAGGCGCAGCGGCTTACGCCCGAGGAGATGGAGGCGGAGGCCGGCGCGGAGCTGCCGGACCCGGAGGTGCTCTCGCTGGTGGACGCGAGCTTGACCGCGCCCGCCGGCACGACAATGGGGGGAAACCCTCTCGCCGACGGCACGGACACCACGCTGAACACTACGCAGCCTGGCGATGCCGAGAAGGGCGGGTAGGGATGAATCGCCGGGATGCCGATGGTGTCGAGAAGGTGGGATAACCTCCTGGCTTCGACGCCTTGGCGGTTTCGTGCGTTGCTAGGCTGCCTGGACGGACGGCTCCAGTCGGCGGATGAGGTCAATGGTCTGGCGAACGCCCTGGGGCTGGTCGCCTTTGCCCTCGAACTCCACCGAGAGGTAGCCGTCGAAGCCCGAGTCGCGGACGATGCTCAGGCAGCGGGCGAAGTCGAAGTTGTGGAACTCGCCTGCCGCGTTGAAGTCGTACGTCTTCGCGTGGACCACGGCGGCGCGGGGGACCATCAGGGCTAGCCCGTCGTAGCGCTTCTCCTCCGGGAAGTTGCCGAAGTCCGGGCTTGTGCCGAAGTTGGAGGGTACACTCTCCAGCATACGCTGTATATTGCCCAGGTCGGCTGAGAGTCCACCGTGGTTCTCCAGGACGAGCCGCACTCCCACCTGCTCGCCGTAGCGCGCGAGGCGCTGGTATGACTCGATGGCGCTTTCCAGATTACCGGAGCCACTGTTGACGCGGGCGGCGGGGCTGCCGAGGTACGCGGCGACATCGAGCCAGAACTCGATGAGTTTCAGGTCATGCTCGCGCTTCGTGGCGTCGGGCTGCGAGATGTCGCCGACGTCAATTGGTACGTTGACGACCCGCACATCCGAGGACTGCAGGCTTTCCTTCAGTTGGTCGAGGCGCGCAGCGTCCGGGCGAGGAATGTGTATCTCACATACCTCCACCGCATCCACGCCGAATGTCTCTTTGACGTACCGGGGGAACTCGTACACCGGAAAGTCGCGAGCACCTACTGGCCGACCTGTCCAGGATGGCTCGTTATTGATGTGGGAGCGCAGGCTCCACGATGAGACGGCTAGCTGCATCTGAGTCTCCTTCCATAAGCGATGGCGATGAGATACGCCTTA
>JADDPP010000496.1 GCA_016781845.1 Rubrobacter sp. | reverse complement strand
AGCCTGCGCCGGACCGCCGCCAGCGTCCGCAGGTAGTACGCTACCGACAGCCTGGAGCGGGCATCCGCGGGCACGACGGCCTCGCACAGCCTCCCCGTGCGCCCCAGCCACTCGTCGAGGTGGCCGCTGCGCTCCCACGAGGCGGTCATCGTCGCGTCGGAGAGCGACCACAGCAGCCGCCAGGGCGGTAGATGCTCGCCGAGCACGTCGAGCGTCCTGACGTGGTGCTCGTACGCCTCCCGGTCGGCCCCCATCAGCGCGTACGTGTCCACCAGGTAGTGGCCGACGAGGAACCGCTCCTCGGATCCCTCCGCAACCGTCTCGTAGTCCGCCAGCAACTCGACCACCCGGTCCAGGTGCCCGGTGTCCGTCCACAGCTGCTTGAGCGGCCAGACGACGAACGGCTCCCTCTCCCCGCCCACGTAAGCGGCCCGGAGCAGGGAGGTGGCGCTCGCCATCGCCCCGCGATCCTCGGGGCCGAGCGGCCTGTGGGGCACCGCGTAGTGCCTGGAGAGCAGCTCCAACCCTCGCGACGCCTCGTCCACCGGCCACCCCCCTCGCGATCATCAGGTATACGTGGCGTAACCGCCGCGCCGTGTATATTAGCAGACATTCGTATCCGCGTCTACGGCGAGGATTAGCGGACATTCGCGCCCGTATTTGGGCGACCTATGTCTGCTAATGGTAGTTAGCGGGTCTATTGGGGGCAAACCTCGCCTCGACCTCCTTGGCGTATGCGTGTAGCGTCAATGTCAGGAAAACGGGAAGTGGGGTGCCGGCGAATAAGAGCCGGGCACGGCCATAATCCGCACGTCTGCTGAAGTTACGGTGGTTGTTCCTGCCACCCTCGTGGCGGGCCTGTGTAAAGGAGACGGTGGCAAGGAGTGCCTCTCCCACTAGACAGTGTGTATCGTTATTGATCGCGCACCTGCTTGACCTGAGCGCTGGCCAACCGAGCTATCTCGTAGGCTTGATCGTTGGTCAATGCTTCAGTACCTCCTACGCCTACTGCAGCGACGGTCTCGTTCACTGTGAAGGTGAAGAAATACACTTGGATGTCCAGCGGGATGCCTATTGCTTCACTCCCCGCCGGTATAACGGTCTCGTATACCAGCGTTTTCTCCCCCAACTCGAGTTCGGCTGGTAGGCGGCTGGGCGAGACGGCATCCTCGGGCAGGTAGTCTTTGAGCACCGCTCGCATACTCGCTTCGAGGAAGCGGCTCGCGTTCTCACTAGAATCGAACTCAAAGCGTATATCGGAGATGCCGAGCAAACCGTTGCTATCTGGCTTAGTCCACTTCTCATTGCCCGCCTCAGGTAGCGCCCACTCATTGTGGAACAACTGCCTGCCGCTGTACTTGTGTAGAAGTCTCGCCGTGACCGATCCCTCCTCGGGCGGTCCGCCCCCGATATACTCCAGATCGAGCCGTTCCAGGAAGGCTCTAGGGATTGCTAGAGGCGAGTCAGGATCGGTTCCGGTAGCTGCCTTTCCAGGCGGCACATCGATCTCCTTCCCCCTGGCAGCAGCGCACGAGGATTCCACGGAACCGAACGAGGTGTGCACTGTCACAGTCTCATCGGGGAATTCGTCCTCGAACAGCTGCCCCTTCGGTGTGTAGACGTACCTGCTGTGCGGCTGAACCCTGGCATCCACCCGCACCTCGCTGTAGTCGACTGTGCCGATATCGCTGCTGCTCGCTTTGTGGAAACGCCCGATGGAGTCCAGTGTTATATCCTCGTTGGTCTTGTTGGTGATCGTCACGGTTTCAGGCTCGCCGTAGCAATCGATCTGGACAGTTACTTGGCCTGACCTCACTGCCGTCGCCGTTGCTCCCGTTGCCGATACCAGTTGGGTAGGTGGTGATGCAGCAGTCCTCAGGGATGCGACCGGTGAAGTGGGACTCAAGACTCCGGGCCTACTAATAACAATAGCTGCAATCACAGCGAGCAACGTAACAACGAACAGGCCAGTGGCGGGCAGCAGGCGAGGTTGAGCGCGCCGACTCTCGGACTGTAGACCCTGGAGGCGCTTTGGGTGAACTGGATTCGCCGACTCTACCAGTCGTCGGTAGGTCTCATAGTCATTACTCATTACAGCGTCTCCTTCGGGTGCGCCAATTGGTCCAAGGCTACACGTGCGCGCTGCAGATGTGACCTCACAGTACCTTCAGCACAGCTCAGCAACCCGCTGATCTCTTCAATGTTGAAGCCTACGTAGTAATGCAGGATAATCACGTCACGCTGTCTTCGACTTAGCTGTTGTAGGGACGCACGCAGGTCTAACACATCGTCCCACACCTGCAACGGCAGCACCGGATGTTCCTGAGCTACCTTGTGTCTTCTTCGCAGCAATAGCTTCCACCTGTTGCGGGCAAGGTTGTAGCCGGTGCGAAACAGCCAGGCTCTGGGGTCCGGGTGCCGACGCAGGTGTTGCTCCTGAGCCATCGCCCGTATGAACACCTCGTGAGCCAGATCCTCTGCAGCCTCCCTGTCGTTGGTAGAAAGGGAGAGGGCAGCAATTAGTTCTGACGCATGTGCTTGATAGAGCACCGCTACAAAGTCATACAACCTGTACCTACTTCCCGTCTAACACACGCGACCCGCCCAAGGTGGCCTCTCTACAATGTACATGTCGTAGGGAGAGCGTTTATCTTACACGAGCACCACCAGAACAGAAATCGGGCCTGGAGGCACTGATCCGATACCCTTGGGGCGAGCGTGTCTAAGTCAGCTTGTCTCTTGTGGCGGGTCGATGAGCGCCCATGGTAGCCGGGCAAGCATCGGTAACACACCCTCCTGCATCGCTTAGCGTTCGGCATCCCTTCTTGAACTCCCAGCGTAG
>JADDPP010000046.1 GCA_016781845.1 Rubrobacter sp. | reverse complement strand
ATGATGCGGCAGACAGCATCTCTGCAGGTATGCCTGGACTTCGGGTCCGGTGAGGCGGCGCGCGAGCGCTGGGAGCTGGCGAATCGCATGGGGCCGGCTCTGACAGCCGCCTTCGCCAACTCACCGCTGCTGGATGGAGAGCCCACCGGATTGCGAAGTACCCGCTCCGCCGTCTGGCGGGAGGTGGACCCGAGTCGCACGGGCTTCGACGGGGCGCAGGTCGGGGACGACCCACTGGGAGCATACCTGGGGTTCGCCCTCCGCGCCGAGGCCATGCCGCTTCCTCGGGAGGACGGGGATCCGTTGCCGTTGCGCTTGCCCTTTGGAGACTGGCTGGCCCGGGGCGGTGCGAGGCCCGACGCGGAGGATCTTGCACATCATCTCACGACGCTGTTCCCGCCGGTGCGGCCCCACGGGTACATCGAGGTGCGTTACATAGACGCGCTGCCGGAGTGCTGGAGGCAGGTCCCCGTCTGTCTCTTGGCCGCGCTCCTGTGTGATCCCGATGCTCGCCGGGAGGCGCTCGAAGCCCTCGCCATGCCGGCACGTCCATGGGGGGAGGAGTGGAAGGCGGCGGCAACACTCGGGATGGCGGACTGGTCCCTGCGCGGGTCCGCCTGCGACCTGTTCGCGATCGCGCTGAGGGGCATGCAGCGGCTCCCGGCGGGATATCTACCACACGATGCCGCTGCGCTCGCCGAGGAGTACCGGGAGCGGTACCTCGTCCCCGGCCGCTGCCCCGCCGATGACCTTGCGGATCGCTTCGCCGCATGTCCACAGGATCTGTCCATGTTTCTCTGATAGTCTCAGATATTAATACCATCGTCGTGATCGCAAACTAGGAGTAGGGAATGATTGAGTCCGTTATCGACCCCAAGGAACGTATCGCTCTGGACCTGGAGGAAGCCCGCAGGCGCACCACGGACCTGCTCGCGCCCGTGGATGATCGCCGACTCATGGCCCAGCACAACAGGCTCATGAGCCCGCTCGTGTGGGACTACGCGCACGTCGGGGTGTACGAGGAGCTGTGGCTGGTGAACCAGCTCTCGAGCACGCCTCCTATCAACGAGGGATGGCTCCACATGTACGACGCGTTCGAGAATCCGCGCGCCGCCCGGGGCGATCTGCCTCTGATGGACCGCAGACAAGTCGACGAGTACAGGGACGAGGTCCGCAGTCGGGCGTTGGAGATACTCGACAAAGCGGACCTAGCATCCGGCAATCCGCTCCTGCGGGACGGGTACGTTTACGAGATGGTCGTCGAGCACGAGCACCAGCACGACGAGACAATCCTGCAGGCGCTTCAGTTGCTGCCCGGGGGCTACTGCCCTGCCGTGCCGACCGCACCCTCCGGGCGCGCGGTCACGCTCGACATGGTATCGGTGCCCGCCGGCCAGTACCCGGTCGGGAGCGAACGCCATAGTCCCTGGGATAACGAGGGTCCGGCTCACGAGGTAGAGCTTTCCGCCTACCGAATCGACCGCTTCCCCGTGACCAACGGGCAGTTCAGGGAGTTCATGGAGGACGGAGGGTACACCCGGCGCGAGCTGTGGAGCGAGGCGGGCTGGGCGTGGCTGCAAACGAGCAGGGTGACCGCGCCAAAGTACTGGGGCGTTGAGCACGGCGAATGGCTGAGCGACCGCTTCGGGCTCCTCGTGCCTGTGGAATGGGACCGTCCGGTGATGCACGTGTGCTACCACGAGGCGGAGGCCTACGCGCGCTGGGCGGGCAAGCGCCTGCCCACCGAGTTCGAGTGGGAGGTGGCCGCATCCTGGGACCCGGAGGCGGGCAGGACGCGGTTATATCCGTGGGGTGATGAGTCGCCTACCCGGGAGCGGGCGAACCTCGACCAGTGGCTGTATGGCCCCTCGCCCGTGGGCGCCTACCCACAGGGCGCGAGCGCGCTGGGGTGCGAGCAGATGGTCGGGGAGGTGTGGGAGTGGACGAGCACGGACTTCGGCGGCTATCCCGGCTTCGTCGCCTTCCCGTACGCCGAGTACTCGGAGGTGTTCTTCGGCCCCGAGCACAAGGTGCTGCGCGGGGCGTCATGGGCTGCGCGGCCGAGCGTCGGGCGGGTCACGTTCCGCAACTGGGACTACCCCATCCGGAGGCAGATCTTCGCGGGCTTCCGCTGCGTCATAGACGGCGAGGCGTGATGACAGTGACTCCTATCACGGTCCAGGTCCACTCCTCTGGGCGGAGCAGCCGCGTGGCGCTGGTCGAGGACGTCCGAAGGGGACTGAGCAAACGCCCTAAGGAGTTGCCACCCCGCTGGTTCTATGATGAGCGCGGCTCGCAGCTCTTCGAGGAGATCACCCGCCTCCCCGAGTACTACCTGACGCGGGCGGAGACAGAGATCCTGGCGCGCTGCGCGCGGGACATCGCTTGCAGGATGCAGCCTGAGGCGATCGTTGAGCTCGGCGCCGGCTCTTCGACGAAGACGCGCATGTTGATCGATGCGGCCAGGCAGTCGGGTATGCTGTCTCGTTTCGTGCCCTTCGACGTGAGTCCTGAGATCGTCGAGCGCTCAGCGCGGGAGCTCGTAGCGGAGTTTCCGGGGCTTGGCGTCCACGCGGTGATCGGTGACTTCGCGGGCGACCTCCAGCAGATACCGCGTCTCGGCCGCCAACTGGTTGTGTTCCTCGGCAGCACGATCGGCAACTTCGATGATCAGGAGCGCGCCGCGTTCCTAGCCGCGGTGCGTAGCCTGCTCGCCCCGGGTGATGGCTTCCTCCTCGGCGTCGACCTAGTCAAGGATCCTGCGGAGCTTATCGCGGCCTACGATGACGCCGCGGGTGTGACTGCGGGGTTCAACCGCAACGTGCTCGCCGTCATCAACCGGGAGCTTAG
>JADDPP010000270.1 GCA_016781845.1 Rubrobacter sp. | reverse complement strand
CCGCTTGATTTCAATGACTTATTTCTTGTCATGTGCTTAGATCACTGCTTCCACCAGGATGAACCAGATTGAGCCCTATGCTTTGCAATACCACCAGTTTCCCCAACCCTCCACTGTTTCATATCTGTAATCAGTCTACCTTAGGAGGGCAAGGTTCGGGTGAAGGCTCTGTTAAGCGCGGCTTAAGGGGCCGTTAAGCGCCATCACTCAGTCATGGGCGACTCGCCGAATCGCCCTGCATGCCGCAGCCCCCACAGACGCCGCGCCACCTCGAGGTTACCGGCTATCCCTAGCGCGACGAGCGTGGCGGTCGGTTGTCGCAGGAGCGCCCCCAGAGCCAGCACCGCCAGCCGCACGTCGCGAGTAGCGCCGAAGCGTGTCAGCTCCGGGGGCATCTTGCCGAACTCCGACTCCATCTTCGCGCGCGTATAAGGTACGAGCAGTGCGCCGCTCAGCGCCGCGTACGCGGCGAGCGTTGAGGGCCTGGACCGCGCGCCGCTCGCCATTCCGGACAGCATCAGCGCATCCGACCAGCGGTCCAGCGTCGCGTCGAATACCGCCCCGCGTGGAGAGGACTGCAGCCGCGCCCGTGCTACCTCGCCATCGCAGCCATCCAGGACCGAGGAGAGCTGGACCAGAAGACCTCCCGTGCCCCACGCGCCCCTCGCGAGCAGCCCGGCGCTCACCGACGCCACGAGAAAGCTGAGCACGCTCGCCTGGTCCGCGGTGATAGGCGTGCGGAGCAGGACACGCGTGATGCGGCGGCTGAGTTTCCTGTTGAGGTGACGAGAGACGAAGCCGTCGCTACCAGAGGCGGCCCAGTCGAGAATCGCTTCCGGCGCGCGCTTCAACTCCTGCTGGGAGTCCACGTCAATCCACGGAGCTCCCGAAATGTCGCATGCGTGTATCTCGCGTCCCGACTCGAGCCACGCCCGCTTGAATGCGTTCCACGTCAACTCCCCGTCCGTGTCGGTGCGTATCTGCTCCAGCGCGCTGCGCGAGCAGAGGAACAGACCCGTGTCGAGGGCATCGTACGGCTCGATGCCCTTGCCGAAATCAGTCACCAGCCCTCCCCGCACGCGCACGCGCGTGGCCTCGTCGGGATCAGCATACATGGGCGTGGTGTCTATGGCAGCCACGAAACTACCACTGCACGAGAGCATGGACCTCACGGACTCCGGTGAGTAGATATGGTCCACCATCGCCACAACGAACCTCTCCGGCACGTACGGGAGCGCGGCGAGCACCGAGGTGGCGTTGCCTCGCAGGTACTCTGAGTTCTCGACCACCCTCACGTCGAGCTTCCTGTCGCGGATGAACTCCACGACCTCCTCGCCGCGGTGGCCCACTACAACGACCATGGTCCCCTTCAGCCCCGCGGCCCGAAGCGTCCTGCCCGTCCTCTCAAGGAGGGACATCCCAGCGACCCGCGCAAGCGGCTTCGGCCACCGTTTGTCTTGCAACCGCTCGCCCATTCCCGCCGCCAGGATGACTGCCCCGATTTCGCGTTCGTGGTGCTCGTTGGACATCACACCTCCTGTGCGACTTGTGCTCCAGTAGGCCAGGAGCCATGAAGTTGGGGCATAGCACGCTATGCCCCAACAGGTCCGCGCCCGTGCAGACCGCGCCAGCTCGCAACCACCTCGAAGAACCGGCGCGTGGCACTCCGATTAGCTCGGCCAGTTACCGCCATCAACGTTGATGCACTGCTGCGTGATGTAATCGGCGTCCGAGGAGGCCAGGAAGGCGGCGACGCCTGCGACATCCTCCGGCTGCTCGATGCGGCCCAGGGGGATGGACGCTACAGCCCGGCGCTTCGGCTCCCCAACCGGCAGGTTCCAGAGTTTGGCAAACTGCTTGTCCACCTCCTCCCAGAACGGCGTGTCAACGACGCCGGGGGCGATGGCGTTCACGTTTATCTTGTGCTCCGCCAGCGCCAGCGCGATGGACTGCGTCATGTTGATCACGCACGCCTTGCTCGCGCAGTACGCCAGCACCAGGGCCTCGCCACGGCGGCCAGCCTGAGATGCCAGGTTGATGATCTTGCCGCCTCTGCCCTGCTCGATCATCACCTTCGCGGCAGCCTGGCTGCACCACAGCAACCCCTTGCAGTTGACATCGAACATAAAGTCCCAGTCCTTCTCCGTGGTCTCAAGGAACGGGATTATCTTGCCGACGCCAGCGTTGTTCACCAGGATGTTCAGCCCTCCGAATGTGTTGACCGCCGTGTCCACCATCGCCTGGACCTGCTCCTGGTTGCGCACGTCCGTTGCAACCGCAGTCGCTTTACCGCCTTGCGCAGTGATCTCGTCCACGACTTTCTGTCCCGCTTCCTGCGTGAGGTCGGCGATCACCACAGCCGCGCCTTCCTGGGCGAGGCGCAACGCTATTGCCCGCCCCATACCCTGCGCCCCGCCGGTAACGATGGCTACCTTTCCTTCCAGCCTCATCTGCTCACCTCCGCGTGCTGCTCTGTCCGGTAACGGTCAATCGTGTCCTGGTTGAGCGTGACCCCCAGCCCTGGCCTCTCCGGTAGGCGCACGTTGCCCTCGCTGTCTATGTCCAGTGGCTCCTCGAAAAGCTCCGAGCGGAGCGGGTTTGGATTCTGATCCCACTCCAGCCAGCTCCCGTTCGGTATCGAGGCGATAAAGTGCATGTTCGCGATCAGACTAAGTCCCGACGAGAAGACGTGCGGGATGACCGGCAGGTTGTGCGCCTGCGCGAGCGCAGCGACTTTGCGGCACTCCGTTATGCCGCCCGTCCAGACTACATCCGGCTGCACAATGTCGACCGCGTGGCGCTGTATCAAGTCTCGGAAGCCGGGCAGCCCCGTCTCCGTCTCGTAACCCGCGACGGGTGTCCCCAGTTGGTGCGCCAGCAGCGCGGAGCCGTCCAAGTCGTCCGTGGCGACTGGTTCCTCCAGCCAGTAAACCTTCTGGTCCTCCACCTCGCGCATGAACTCCAGCGCGAGCGAGGGCGTCCATGCGTTGTTCGCGTCTATCGCCAGCTTCACCTTTGGGCCTATCGCCTCGCGCGCGGCGCGCACACGCTCCACGTCCTCCTCGAACGTCACCGTGGCGTACTCCGCAGCCGGCATGTTCACGAGTGGGTTCAGGAGGGCTTCCGGCTGGCGGCCAACTTTGATCTTCACGCACTTGAAGCCACGCTCCGCGTAGCCCCTGACCTCTTCCGCGAGCGCGTCCGTGTCCTTGTCCTGCGCGTAGAAACCCGCCGATGCGTACGCCGGGAGGGTGTCGCGGTAGCCGCCGAGCAGCCGGTACAGAGGAGTGCGAGTCGCCTGGCCGATGATGTCCCACAGCGCGATGTCAAGGCCGCTGATAGCCATCATGAGCATGCCGCGCCGACCGCGTTGGTGCGCGCGCGTCGCCATCAACTGCCACAGCCTCTCCACGCGGAACGGGTCCTGGCCCACAATCGTTCGCCGCAGCTCGCCCGTGACGAGCGCCTCCATGCTTTCTAGGTGGCCGCTGTATGCCGCCGCCTCGCCCAGCCCGACTATCCCCTCGTCCGTGCGTACCTGCACCAGCAGCGTCGGCCGCTCCGGCATGTAGTGGATTGCGTCCGCCATCGCCACTTCCATCGGGAAGCAGAGCTTGATGGTCGTGACATCCGTGATGATCAACCAGCACCTCGCTTCTATATCTGAGCTACGCAAGGACCGGAGCCTGGTACGCACCGTTCCTCAAGGGCCTGATAATACCCGTGCCCTCCAGGCTTGTCAAACTCGAAAGAAACGTGGGCTCTGTCACAGATCCGCTGTCGTGCAGCCGTGCGCGGCGGCGCCTTCCTCGGGCAAGTACCGGCTACCGCCCCGCGTCCAGCCTGCTCAGTCCCCTGATGCCCCGCTCTCCGACGGAGTGCCGAACGGCGCGTGCTTCCGCGCCGCGCTCCTCACCTGCGGCCTCCCCGGTGTAGCGGTAGTCATGACGCCGGATGATCTCCCGGAGCTGTTCGCGGAGAGCCTCGTGCCGGGTGAGCGCGACCTCGATCAGGGCCGCGAAGCTGCTCTCATCGCGAGCGGCGCCGAGCGCCGTCGCCAGGTGCGGCACGCACAGCCCGGCGGAGCCCGCGTACGCCCGCCCGAACTCCGGCTCCTGGAGACTTCCCAGCAGCGTGTCGAGGACCGCGGCCTCCGCTTCCGCTAGCGCACGACATGCCAGGCACTCGCGATGTGGCTGAAGCGCATCCGGTCCCCGGTTGCCCGTCCCGCTGCCGCCCAGACTCCGCAGAGACGTGACACCGGAAAGCCAGCCCCGCCGCTCGAAGCGCAACCCCCTCAGCTCGTCCGCGATATGACCAAGCACGTCCTCGTAGATAATCGCGGTGCCCAGGAGGTGCTGCTGCTCGAGCCACTGGTGGGCATGCTCATTGCAGAAACCGTGTGCCGCGCGGATGCGGTCGCGGATCGAAAGGTCAACCAGCCCGCCCTCGCGCGAGATGCTCTCCAGGTACGACTCCACTCTCCTGAGCGCCAAGCGGCACACCGGGCAGCCCTCCCGCCCAAACGCCTCCAGTAGATCGTCCCTGGTTCTCGTGCGGTTCATCATCTGTTCACCGGCCCCGTCCCTGGTCCGTCACGAAGACTTTCGCAACAGTGCCTCCCTCATACTAGCGAGAAGAGGCTGCGGCGGTCACCTTACGGCGGCTCAGCGCGACCGAGTCCACCTTCTGCCTCCGTGTGTCCCAGAACTCGATGGTGGCCGTTTCGCCATCGAACACGATTCGTTGCGCACCATGCGCGGCGGCGTAGCGCACACGGGTGCCGGGCAGAGGGCGGCGGAACCCACGCAGTCCCGCTCCCGCCGAGCCGTTGACGAAGTACTGGATTCCCCCCACTTCGAGCCGCTCGTAGCTGTGCTCGTGGCCGGCGAACACTCCATCCGCGCCCCAGTCCGCGAACGGCCAGCGCATGTATAGGGAGGAGCCGTGATGCCCGGAGCTGTACGGGGGGTGGTGCAGGAATACCAGGTTAAGCTTGTCCCTGTTCCGGGCCAGCCCGTCGCGGAGCCATCGTGCCTGGACCGAGTCGTATTCTACGCCGTCCGGCTCTTGTTCGTCCGAATCCACCACGCACACGCCGAGGTTTCCCAGCGGCAGGAAGTAGTACCGCCCGTTGCCCGGTGGGTTGAACTGGTTCAGATGTGGCCTGGGGCACTCTCGGCACCCCCAGTCGTGGTTGCCAAGTGCGGGAAGAAAGCGGCCCTCCTCGATGTATTTGCGGTACGGATCGAGGTTTATCGCCATCGTAGTGACCTCGCCCCGCGGATAGTTGTTGTCACCCGTAGTGATGACATAGTCGGGCGACCAGGAATCTACCAGTTGGGCGACGGCTTTCTCGTTCTCGCACTCCACCCCGTCGTTATGGCACCGCCCGAAGTCGCCTACGACGGCGATGGTGAGCCCGGCGTCAAGATCCGGGGCAGGCTGGATGCGCGCAGGCGTGGATATGGGCGCGACAGAGGCGTGCAGAGCCTGCCGTGCCAGCCGCCTCCGGACTCCTGTAACGAGCAGGGGGGTGAGAACCGCTGCCAGGGCCAGCACGGCTACGAAAGTAAGGCCGCTCCGGCGACCTGGAGGGGGCAGACCTCCATGTGTCTGCCCCTGCGCTCTCAGTCGTGTGAGGTGCGGCCTGAGATGACTCAGCCGGTTAGTCACTACGGCAGCGGCTGCCCGCCGGTGACGCCGATAACCTCGCCCGTGATGTAGCTCGATTCCTGCGATGCCAGGAACACGAACGCGGGCGCAAGCTCCGCCGGTTGCGCCGCGCGCCCGATCGGGGAGCTCTGCCCGAAGCTCTGCACCGATTCCGCGGGCATCGTAGACGGTATCAGCGGCGTCCATACTGGGCCGGGCGCTACGACGTTGACCCGGACTCCCTGCGCTATCACCTCCTGCGCGAGCCCCTTGGAGAACGTCACTATAGCACCCTTCGTGGACGCATACGCGAGCAGCGATGGAGAGGGTTGGTACGCCTGAATGGAGGCCACGTTGATGATAGCGCCTCCCTGTCTCATGTGCGGTAGCGCAGCCTTGCACAGGTGGAACATCGCGATTATGTTCGTGCGGAACGTGTACTCAATCTCCTCGTCGGGGATCTCCTGGATGCTCTGGTGCGACATCTGGAACGCCGCGTTGTTCACGAGTATATCCAGGTGCCCGAACTCATCCACCGCCCGCTGCACTATCTGACGGCAGTGCGCCGCATCGCTGATGTCACCGGGCACCGTGATCGCCCGTCTGCCGGCGGCCTCAACCACCCTCGCCGTCTCACGGGCGTCGGGCTCCTCGTTCAGATACGAGATAAGCACGTCCGCGCCCTCGCGCGCGAACGCGAGCGCGACCGCGCGCCCGATGCCGCTGTCGCCGCCCGTGACTATCGCCTTCTTGCCCTCAAGCCTGCCGAAGCCACGGTACGTATCTTCGCCGTAATCGGGCTTCAGCTCCATCTCGGCTTCCAGTCCCGGATGCTCCATCTGCTCCTGCGGGTACTCGGGCTGTGGCCCCTGTTGCTTCGGGTCCTGCTGGGTCGTCTGATCCTGAGACATCCTTACTGCTCCTTCGTCCTGGTGGTTGCTGATGTTCGACCATCTATAATTGCCGCGGCGCCGGCGGCGGCGCCCAGCATGGCGGTGGCTTTGAGCGTTGGGTGCCTCTGCAGCCAGGTGTAGAGGCTCCTGCGGAAGGACAGCTTTCCGAAGTCCCCTTCGCTCCTGTCGTAGCCCTGTATCGGCGCGAAGAGGTTATCCGGCGCGTCCGCGGACTTCGGCTCGTTCGTCCTCTGCAGTCTGAAACCCACCCGTAGCAGGATCTCGTCCATCAGGCGGGGCGACAGGCGCTGCGTCGTGACGAGCTGCTTTCCCACGCCGCCGACCACTATATCGCGGCGCGGGTGCTCCGCTGCATAGAGGATGGCATCGGCCACGCTGCCAGGCGGGTAGAACGGCGGAGCGCCCATAGGCTTCACACCGATCTTCGTGCGCGCCTTGCTGAATAGCGGCGTGTTGATCGTCGCGGGAAGTATCTGCGTCACGCTGACGGGCACTCCCTCCTTGCGGAGCTCCACACGCATTGCCTCCAGAAAGCCGTCTATGCCATGCTTCGCGGCGGCGTACGCGCTGTGATACGGGAGCGCGCGCCGGGCCTCGATGGAGGAGATGTGTATCAGCGCGCCCCGTCCCTCCCGCTTCAGGTGTGGGAGCGCCGCCATCGCGCCGTACACCTGCCCCATCAGGTTCACATCAACGACGCGCTCGAACTCCTCCGGGGTCGTGTCCTCGAAAGTGGCATACAGCAGGACAGCCGCCGCGTGTACCCACGTGTCGAGCCTCCCGTACTGCTGTACGGCCCCGTCCGCTATCGCCCTGACCTGGTCGAAGTCAGAGACATCCGCGGGAATAGCCGTTGCCTCGCCGCCCTCGGCCCTTATCTCGTCCACCAGGGACCGCAGCCCCGGCTCGCTCCGGGCCGACACCACAACCTTCGCGCCCTGCCTGCCGAATCGCAGGGCTGCCTCGCGCCCGATACCGCTTGACGCCCCACATACTACTACTACCTGCTCGTTTATCGGCTTGAGTTGCATGGCCTACGCTCCTTCACTTGAGGGAAATATGGCTCCCTAACAGGCAGCGAGCGTGCCAGCGCTTGCATGGACTGGCCGAGGCAAGACAGGGAGGCCCGTAGGGGCAGGTCCCCGTGCCTGCCCCTTACATCCTCCATGCGCCTCTGCGTTCCCCGCGGTAAATCATCCCGGCGCTACCCCCAGGTCAGCACCACCTTGCCCGTCTTGCCTGTGTCGAAGAGCCGGTACGCCTCCTCGGCCTCCTCCAGCCTGAAGCGGTGGGTAACCGTCTGCTCGGGGTGCAGCCGCTTACGCGCGAGCCACTCGAGCAGGGACTCCATCTCAACGAGGCCGCACACCCAGGAACCGTGCAGCGTGAGCTGCTTGTGCAGCAGCAACGGGCTGGGTTCGAACGTGACCGTGCCGCCCTCCCCAACGAACGCGACCCGCCCCCACTCGCGCGCCGCCTGGAGGCAGAGGAGTCGGCCGCCGCCGCTGCCCGAGCAGTCCACCGCGGTCTCCACGCCGTGGCCGCCGGTCAGCTCCCGGATAGTCTCGACCGCACCCTCGCCCGCTGGGACGACGTGGGCCGCGCCGACGCTCTTCGCGAGCTCCAACCGTTCACTCACGAGGTCCACACCTATAACCTCCGCCCCGCTCGCGGCCCCCAGCATGACCGCCCCCAGCCCCACGGGGCCGAGGCCGACTACGAGCAGGCGGTCGCGGCCCGAGACCCCGAGGCGTAGCAGCGCCTGGTACGCCGTGCCGAAGCCGCACGCCACCAGCGAGCCGTCTACATACGTGAGCTCATCAGGCAGCCGGACAAGCGTGCGCTCCTCAGCAAGTAGATACGGCGCGTGGCCGCCATCGCGCTGCCATCCGTACGCGGCGCGATGGGGCAGAGGGGACTCGCAATTGATCATGAAGCCCCTGCGGCAGTTGGCGCACAGCCCACAGCCCGCGATGTGGTAGATCACCACACGGTCGCCCGGCTTGAACGCCCACACACCCGGCCCGACCGCCTCTACGACTCCGCACGGCTCGTGACCTGCGATCACGTTCTGGTACCGCTCCGCGCCAACGCCCGTGTGCTCGCGGTAGATGGCTCGAAGGTCGCTGCCGCACAGCGCGGACGCCTGCATACGCACGAGCGCCTGCCCGTGCCCCGGCTCCGGCATCGGCACCTCCCGAAACTCCACCCGCCTCTCGCCCGGCAGTATCACTCCCTGCACTCGTCTCTCCTCCACGTTCTGCTGCAACGGACTTCGTGTAGTCGCCATCATAGCGGAACATGTTTAGTGTGGCCCTGGGAGTATCGACCTTCCCGGCTGTCCCCGTTAACATCTGCCCGTCGAGCTCAATCAATTCGTCCCTTGCATAACAGGTGGAAGTGGTTGTCTGCTGGGTACTAAGTATAGTGAAGGAAAACATTCATCTACAGAGGATACTCTGTGCTCGGCGAGACGGGCACGAAGGCTGCTATCAAGTGGAGGTGTTGAAGTGCCGCGGTCACCTTCCTGCTGTACTTCGCGGTTGCTGTTTCTGGACACAGCCCCCGAGAACTCCGTCTCACTTCTGCGGGGCTGTTTGGTAAGATACGCTGCGCAGGTGGCAGCGTGGGTGAATAGAAGGGGGGCGAACGGGAGATGGCGACGGATTTAGAGCAGCGAAACACGCAGCGGCAGGCGGGCACACTCATCGAAAATCCCTATCGCATCAGCATACCGGAGGTGCGGCCGCACCTGGGCTGCGGGCGCTACGCCATCAAGCGCGTCGTGGGCGATACTCTGCACATAACCGCCGATGTCATCAAGGAGGGGCACGACACTCTTGCGGCCGAGGCGCGCTACAGGCTCGTGGATACTCCTTCTGGGGATGGCGAGTGGAAGACCGTCCCCATGACATTCTCGTACGAGAACGATGAGTGGTCGGCCACCATATCCCTTGAGGAGATAGGCAAGGTTGAGTACACCGTCGCTGCGTGGACGGACCACTGGGCGAGCTGGACTGACGAGGTGCGCCGCAAGGTCGCGGCCGGGCGTGATGTTGCCTCAGAGCTTCTTGAAGGCACTCAACTCGTGCGTGATGCGGCGGGCCACGCGGCTGCAGAGGTGGCCGGAACGCTCGAACGGTACGCCGACCTGATAGAGAGCGCCTCGCGGCAGGAGGACGCCCTCCACGTGGCGGGCACGCCCGAGCTTGGCAGGCTGATGGCCGAGCACCAGCTGCGCGACGACCTCACCACGCACAGCAGGCAGCTATACATCCGGGTGCAGCGGGAGCGCGCCCGCTTCGGCGCATGGTACGAGTTCTTTCCCCGCTCCCAGGGTACAGAGCCGGGCAAGCACGGCACCTTCCGTGATGCGGAGCGGCGACTTGCCCCGGTCCGCTCCATGGGCTTCGATGTCATCTACCTGCCGCCGATCCACCCCATCGGCGTCACGAACCGCAAGGGCCGCAACAACTCTCTCATCGCCCAGCCCGGCGACCCCGGCAGCCCGTGGGCCATCGGCAACGAGCACGGCGGGCATGACGCGGTCAATCCCGAGCTCGGTACGATAGAGGACTTCGACCACTTCATCGGGGCCGCGCGCGACGTGGGCCTGGAGATAGCGCTCGACCTCGCGATACAGTGCTCTCCCGACCACCCGTACGTCCGCGAGCACCCCGAGTGGTTCCGTCGCCGGCCCGACGGCACCATAAAGTACGCGGAGAACCCGCCGAAGCGCTACGAGGACATAGTTGCGCTCGACCTGTGGTGCGAGGATTACAAGGCACTGTGGAACGAGCTCAAGCGCGTCGTGCTATTCTGGATCTCTCACGGCGTCGAGATCTTCCGCGTCGACAACCCGCACACAAAGCCGCTCGCGTTCTGGGAGTGGCTTATCGCGGAGGTGCATCGAGACCATCCCGGCGTGATCTTCCTCTCCGAGGCGTTCACCCGGCCAAAGCGTATGCAGGAGCTCGCGAAGATAGGCTTCGGCCAGTCGTACACGTACTACACGTGGCGCAACGCCCGGTGGGAGCTTGAGCAGTTCCTGCGGGATTTGACCGCGACCGAGCAGGCGCAGTACATGCAGGCGAATTTCTTCACGAACACGCAGGACATCCTGCACGAGTACCTGCAGCACGGCGGCAGGCCCGCGTTCAAGATACGCGTCGCCCTCGCTGCGACGCTCTCCACGACGTACGGCATCTACAGCGGGTTCGAGCTCATCGAGAATACACCGGTGCGGCCTGGTAGCGAGGAGTACCTGGACTCGGAGAAGTACGAGGTGCGCGTGCGCGACTGGGAAGCGCCGGGCAATATCATCGGCTACATACAGCGCCTCAACGAGGCGAGGCGCAACAACCGCGCGCTGCAGCTATACACCAACCTGCGGTTCCACTATCCGGACAACCAGAACATCATCGCGTACAGCAAGGCGACGGAGGACTGGAGCAACCGCATCCTCGTCGTGGCGAACCTGGACCCATTCAACCCCCAGGAGTCCACGGTGCATCTGGACGGCGCGGCCATTGGGCTGGAGAACTGGAGCCACTATGCGCTGCACGACCTGATCACCGGCGCGCGCTACGAGTGGTGGGGACTCTCGGGCTACGTCCGGCTTGACCCCCACGACGAGCCCGTCCACCTCTTCCGCATCGAGCCACTGCCGTACTAGATGGCGTAACACGACCAGCCCATACAACGTACGGGATAGGGCAAGAAGTGCTGTGCCTCAGGTATTTACTTACGTGTTGGCCGTGGGGTACAAACTTACCGAATGGGCTAAATCCTGCTGGGGACGAGGCGGTGGAGCAGGAGGACGGTGTCTGGGTCCGGCTCATACTCTACCGTTTCGACCCCGTATGCCCCCACGCCGATGTCTATCGTCAGGGCTTGCCTGTGCTCATCCCTCATTAGGCGGTCTGTTTCGTTGCCTCGGTAAGCTGAGTCGAAGAGCACGAGTTTACCGCTCGGGACGTCAATCATGATGCCAGTGAGTTGCCACCCTGGTTCAGCCAATTGCTCAAGTGCGGTGATGACTTCCTCTTCACTTTCGGCGCCAAGCCAACGTATCAGTATTCCTCCACCGGTATGGGGAAGGGGCCACCACGTAGTTGGAGCGGGTTCGTCTCCCAGGACCAGACCTTGCCCAGGTCCGACGTCAACAAGCCCTACGTAGTCATCCATTTCGCAGGCGCGACCATAGTCCGTGCCGACAAGGGGATCGCCGCCCACAGTCGGACCATCACCCCCTAGCCAGTCTGGTAACAGCCTTTGGTCGAGGATTATGAGCGGACCGCCGTTGGAGTATACTCACGGCAGGATGTCCGGTGGCTGCATCTTTGTCGGAGGTTCCGTGTAATGTAAGGTATCTTTGGACCGGAAGATGCGGTAGATCCTGTGGATGTGCTT
>JADDPP010000468.1 GCA_016781845.1 Rubrobacter sp. | reverse complement strand
CACGTGCCGCTCTGCCGCCAAGCCCTTGCAGCCGGTAAGCCGGTCCTGGTTGAGAAGCCACTCGGTACGACAGTCGAGGAATGTGAGGAGCTGCGATACGACGTGCTGCGCGCTGGCGTCACCTTCCAGGTTGGAAACAACCGCCGGTTTGAGCCGGGCATGACCGCAGCCCATCGCTTCATCAAGTCGGAGATGGGAGACGTTCTGACGTACGATGCGTGGTACTACGACTCAATCTACCGCTACACTATGCAGGACAACCTGTACCCGTTCCCGGTACAGTCACGAGGCAGCAAGCGGCCGCCCGGCGACTGGAAGGCCAACCGCCAGCGCTACCTCCTCCTCACCCACGGCGCCCACATCGTCGACACCGCTCGCTTCCTCGTGGGGGAGATAGACAGCGTAACCGCCCAGCATCACTGCCGGGGCGCCATGCACGGCTGGACCGTACAGCTCGAGTTCGCATGCGGTGCGATCGGCAGTCTCAGCCTGATCAGCCCGCGCCACGGCGACTTTGAGGAGGGCTTCCGCATACACGGTGAGCACGGCATGGTCAACGCGACCGCACCGCTGCCGTGGTTCCAGCGCTCGCACGTTGAGACCTTCAAGGACGGCACGTACCACCGGGTGCTAGGGGAGGACGGTTACACCTTCAAGCGCCAGATCGAGGGGTTTGCAGCGACCGTCCTTGAAGGGGTACCCCAGTACGGAGCCGACATCAATGACGGAATCGCCACAGTTCGAGCGCTGGTTGCTATCTCCCACTCCGTCGCGTACGGTGGCCGCGTCCGGCTTGCTGAGGTAGCTGGGGATGTGATCGCACCCGAGCTGGAAGACTCTCTGATGCACGCGCCACTAGCGGTCGCAGCCCATTGAACATCAGGCCTTGTGCAACTGCAGCCGGCATTCAACGCCGCCCGCAAATGTATAGGAGAGGGGTACAGCCACGTGGACGCGGGCAAGACTGCAAGACCAACGGAGGAGTCTCGATGAAGCGGATCGGTATATTTGCTAAGACGTTTCCTCGCCCTACCATGGAGGCAAACCTGGACGCGGTGGCAGCACACGGGTTCGACATCGTCCAGTACAACCTGGCCTGCGCCGGCCTACTGAGCCTGCCGGATCAGATCGAGCCGGCGCTCGCAGAGCGAATCGGTCGCGCGGCTGCTGCTCGTGGCATTCGGTTGGCGGCCGTCTCAGGCACGTTCAACGTGATTCACCCCGATGTGGCGCATCGACGCTTGGGACTGCGGCGCCTGCGCGAGCTGGCCGGCGCGTGTGCAGCGCTTGGTACCGACACTATCACCCTATGTACAGGAACCCGCGACCCGGACGATATGTGGAGGGCACATGCTGCTAACTCGGCACCAGATGCCTGGGTCGACCTGCTGCGAGCGATGGACGAGGCGCTGCTCATCGCCCAGGAGTACGATCTCACTCTCGCCATCGAGCCCGAAACTGCTAATGTAATTGATTCGCCAGCGAAGGCACGTCGCCTGCTCGACGAGATGCGCTCTCCTCAATTGAAGATCATCATCGACCCGGCGAACCTGTACCGGCCGGAGGATCTACCCCATATGCGCGACGTATTGGACCAGGCATTCGATCTGTTGGGATCGGATATCGTCATCGCGCACGCGAAGGACTTTCGGCTGGAGGGCGGGAGAGTCCACCACGTCGCAGCAGGGAATGGAATGCTCGACTACGGGTATTACCTGCAGCTCCTGAAGGATATCGACGCGCCGCTGATCTTGCACGGACTGATCGAGACCGAAGTGGGCCCATCCCTGGCATTCCTCCGTGCTAGGTCTGTAGCGCAGCTGTCGAGTATGACGACGCGAGGTTAGGGGGCCGCCACCGATCCGGTCAGCATACAGCGAGGGAGGATTGGGATGCCTATTTTTGATCGCTACGGGATCAGGTTCCATTATCTTGACCTGGGAGAAGGACTGCCGTTCGTATTCCAGCACGGGTTGGGGGGCGACGTGAACCAGCCTGCCGGCATCTTCCGGCCGCCTGCGGGTATACGCTTGCTTAGCCTGGACGGTCGGGCGCACGGGGCAACACAGCCAGTCGGTCCGACCGAAGATCTCGACTTCGACCACTTTGCCGACGACCTTATAGCCCTGCTTGACCACCTGGCAATCCCCAAGGCCGTCATCGGCGGTATCTCGATGGGTGCGGGTGTTGCGCTAAACATCGCCTTGCGCTATCCCACTCGGACGGCCGGCATCGTGCTGTCGCGCCCGGCGTGGCTGGACGGCCCCATGCCCCCCGCCAACGTCGTTATCTACGCACAGATCGCCGCCCTATTGCGGCAGTACGGACCGTGCCGTGGACGGGACCTTTTCGTCGCCTCCGAGACCTATCGCGAGATAGACCTCCTCTCGCCCGACGCCGCCAGATCCCTAGTCGGCCAGTTCACGAACGATCGCGCCCTCGACGGGGTGGCACGACTGGAGAGAATGCCTCTCGACCGACCCGTCAACAGTCTTCGCAATGCGGCAGCCATCACCGTGCCCGCACTCATCCTTGCTAATCGACAGGACCCAGTTCATCCCTTTGGGTACGGTGAGATTCTCGCCGCGGCCATTCCCAATGCGATCTTCCAGGAGTTGACGCCGAAGTCGGTGAGCAAACAATACCACGAGGCCGAGGTGCAGCAAGCACTCGAGGAGTTTCTGAGCACCCTGCGGATCGAGCAGCCAGTATGGATATAAAGTAGGAGAGGGCTACACTCTCTTACTTCCGAAGATCGAGATTATGCTTGCTTCGTCATGCGGAGCAGGATCTGCTTAGATCATTGCTGTTCAATGTCAACTAGATCGTCCTCCCATATTGCCTCACGGGAGAAGGGCTCTTCCGAGCTTTGGGTGGCGGGTACAAGATGT
>JADDPP010000261.1 GCA_016781845.1 Rubrobacter sp. | reverse complement strand
TACAATCGCACTGTAGAGGTCAGGGGTTCGAATCCCCTCACCTCCACCCGCCATAAAGGTTCGCGTTTGCGAGCCTTTTTTGTTGTCCGCCCCGCCAATTGAAGCCGGGGCTCAACTGCTGTATAATCTGTCTACCTGGCAACGACCGGGAGTAGTAGGCGTGCCCTCGCAGAGAGCAGGACGGTGGTGAGAGTCCCGCAGCAGCCGCACCGAGGGGCGGCACGAGCGCCGAACTCGCCCGCGAGCCGTGGCGGATGGCCCCCGTTACAGGGCCTTCGAGCGGGCCGGAGTGTGCCGGTCAAGCGAGGTGGTACCGCGGAAGGACTGACTCCTTTCGTCCTCACGAGGGCGAGAGGAGTTTTTGGTTTTAGGAGGCAACACGATGGTCCAGAGCGTTGAGGCGGGCACGAGAACGACGGACGAGCGTTTCGACCCGCGCGAGATAGAGGCGAAGTGGCGTCAGGTCTGGGAGGAGACCGATCTGTACAGGACCGATCTGCGCCGCGATGATCTACTGAAGTATTACAACCTGATGGAGTTCCCGTACCCCTCGGCGGAGGGGCTGCACGTGGGGCATGTCTACACGTACAGCGGCGCGGACACGAACGGCCGGTACAAGCGCATGCAGGGGTACAATGTGTTCGAGCCGATGGGTTTCGACGCGTTCGGCATCCACTCGGAGAACTACGCGCTGAAGGTCGGCATCAACCCAATGACGCTGACTGCGCGCACCGTAGACCGCTACCGCAACGAGCAGATGAGCCGCATCGGGGCGATGTGGGACTGGTCGCACGAGGTGAACACCAGCCAGCCCGATTACTACAGATGGACTCAGTGGCTGTTCGTGCAGATGTACAAGGCGGGACTGGCCGTCCGCAAGAGCGCGCCCGTCAACTGGTGCCCGAAGGACCTGACGGTCCTTGCGAACGAGCAGGTGATCAACGGCCGCTGCGAGCGCTGCGACACCGAGGTCGTGCAGCGTGAGATGACGCAGTGGTTCTTCAAGATAACCGATTACGCCGACCGCCTTCTGGAAGGGCTGGAGGGGCTGGACTGGCCGGATGTCTCGAAGCGCCTGCAGCGCAACTGGATCGGCCGGAGCGAGGGCGCGGAGTTGGTCTTCGAGGTTGAGGGAACGGGAGATCCCATCCGCTGCTTCACGACCCGTCCTGATACTGTGTTCGGGGCGACGTACGTCGTGCTGGCGCCGGAGCATTCGCTGGTGGGGAAGATCACGACGCCCGAGCAGCGGGCGTCGGTCGAGCAGTACAAGATGGCGACCTCCCACGAGAAGGAGATCGAGCGCCTGTCGCTGGATAAGGAGAAGACGGGCGCGTTTACAGGTGCTTACGCGATCAACCCGGCGAATGGCGAGCGCGTGCCCATCTGGATCGCGGACTACGTGCTGATGACGTACGGCACGGGCGCGATCATGGCGGTGCCTGCGCACGACGAGCGCGACCACGAGTTCGCCCGCAAGTTCGGCATGCGGATAGTTGAGGTGATCGAGTCGCCGGAGGGCGTGCAGGACCACGCATACACGGGACCGGGACCGATGCGCAACAGCGGGCAGTTTGACGGCACGCCGAACGATGAGGGCAAGCGCGTCGTGACGGAGTGGCTGGCCTCACAGGGCAAGGCGAGGCCAACTGTAACCTACCGGCTGCGCGACTGGCTGATCAGCCGGCAGCGCTACTGGGGCCCGCCTATCCCAATTGTGTACTGCGACACGTGCGGGGAGGCGCCCGTGCCCGAGGAGCAGCTGCCGGTGCTGCTGCCCGAGGTAGAGAACTTCCGGCCAGCCGGGACCGGTAAGTCCCCCCTGGCTACCGTCGAGGAGTTCTACAAGACAGAGTGCCCGAAGTGCGGGGGGGCCGCCACGCGCGAGACGGATGTCTCCGACACCTTCCTGGACTCCTCGTGGTACTACCTGCGTTATCCCTCAACAGAGTTCGACGACCGCCCGTTCGACCCTGAGCTGACGCGCAAGTGGCTGCCGGTGGACTCGTACATGGGCGGCAAGGAGCACATCGTGCTGCACCACCTGTACTCACGCTTCGTGACGAAGGTGCTGCACGACCTGGGGCACCTGGCGTTCGACGAGCCATTCCAGCGCCTGCGGCTGCACGGTATGGTCACGAAGGACGGCGCGAAGATGAGCAAGTCGCGCGGCAACGTGAAGAATCCCGACGAGTACATGGAGCAGTACGGCGCGGATGCGTTCCGGGCGTACCTGCTGTTCATGGGACCTTACGAGGACGACAACGAGTTCAACGTTAACGGGGTGCAGGGCGTGGCTCGCTTCCTGGGCCGAGTGTACTCCCTGGTGGACACCCGCGACCAGTACGGGCAGGGGCAGGGCGCAGACATGCGCACGCTGCACCGAACAGTGGAGCGCGTGACTCGCGGCCTGGACGACCTGCGCTACCACACCTCTATCGCGGCCCTGATGGAGATGTCGAACTGGATAGGATCGGCGCGAGAGCAGATGACCGCGGAGCAGCTGCAGGATGCGCTGGAGCACCTGGTGCTGATGCTGGCGCCCATTGCGCCGTTCACGGCTGAAGAGCTGTGGTCGCGGCTGGGTGGGCCGTACAGCGTTCACGGCCAGAAGTGGCCGACGTTCGACCCCTCAGCGCTGGCTACAGAGACCGTGACGCTGGTGGTGCAGGTGAACGGCAAGGTGTGCGACAGGCTGGAAGTGCCCGCGGGCACGAGCCAGGAGGATGCGACGGTAGCGGCGATGGAGAGCGCGAGGGTGCAGCCGTACACGGACGGCAAGCAGGTTCGCAAGGCGGTTTGGGTGCCGGACAAGCTGCTGAACCTGGTGGTCGGGTAGTTGGAACTGCCGGGAGTCCGACGGAGGCGCGGAGCCGTATCCTATAGGTTGCGGCTCCGCGTTTTTGTGTCAGCGCCGGAGGGGGAACAGGCGAAGGGCGTTCTCCGTGGTGGCCTGGGCGAGGTCCTCGTATGGAATGCCGCGGGCCTCGGCGACGGCGCGGGCGGTGAGGGCAACGTGGGCCGGCTCATTGCGCTTCCCACGGTGGGGATGGGGTGGCAGATACGGGCTGTCGGTCTCGACGAGGAGGCGGTTGAGGGGCACGGCGGCAGCCGCCTCACGGATGTTCGCGCCGCTCTTGTACGTGACGGGGCCCGAGATGGAGATGTAATATCCCAGTTCCACAGCTAGAAGAGCGTGTTCGGCAGCGCCTGCAAAGGAGTGCAGAACGCCGACAGTCCCCTGGCCGTGTTTCCGAAGTACCGCAAGCATATCGTCGTACGCATCGCGCGTGTGAATGACGATGGGAAGGTCGAGGTCGCAGGCGATGGTCAAGTGGGCGATGAACACCTCCTGCTGGACTTCGGGAGGCGCGCCGAGTCTGTAGTAGTCTAGCCCCGTTTCGCCCACACCCACTACCAGCTCGTCCGCGAGTAGCACCCGCAGCCGCCGCTCCAGCTCTCGCGTCCACTGCCCTGCGCTGTTAGGGTGCAGGCCGAGCACACATCTCACCCCTGGCTCGTAACGTGCAAGCTCCAGGCTGCGTTTCCAGTCCTCCGGCTCCGTGCGTACGTCTAGGACCAACTGCACGCCTGCCTCTCGTCCGCGTCGGAGCATCGCCGAGCGGTCTTCCTCGAACTGGGGGGCGGTTATGTGGGCATGGCTGTCTATCAGGGTAGGCGCGGACATCGCGTCAGTTTAGTGGTTGCGGTAGCATGCGTTCAAGGAGGAAAGACGAATGGCTGTACAGACCAGGACATCTGCCGTTGTGGTGGACACCTCGCAGAGCGGGAATGCGCGTCTGAGGCCGCTGCCGCTCGACGCCGTTGCGCTGGCCGACGATTTCTGGGCGGCACGGCTGCGCGTCAACCGCGAGGTAACTTTGCCCACGCAGCACCAGTACTGCGAGGATACCGGAAGGATTGATAACTTCCGCCGTGCCGCCGGGAAGATGGACGTGCCGTTTCAGGGCATTTACTTCAACGACTCCGACGTGTACAAGTGGCTGGAGGCCGCGTCGTGGACACTTGCAACGCACCCCGATGCGGAGCTGGAGAAGATAGTGGAGGCGGTTATCACCGAGATAGCGGATGCGCAGCGGCCGGACGGGTATCTCAACACGTACTTCACGTTCGAGAGGGCGGAGGAGCGGTGGACGAACCTGCGCGACATGCACGAGCTGTACTGCGCCGGCCACCTGATGCAGGCGGCGGTCGCCCACTACCGCGCCACGGGCAGCGAACGACTGCTTGCGGTCGCTCGCCGGTTCGCCGATCACATCTGCGATACCTTCGGCCCAGGCGAGGCCGGCAAGCTGGAGCTAACCGATGGGCATGAGGAGATTGAGATGGCGCTCGTGGAGCTCGCCCGCGCCACGGGGGAGTCGCGCTACCTCAGGCAGGCCCAGTTCTTCCTCGATGTGCGGGGTCGTGGCGCTATCGGCGGCAAGGAGTACCATCAGGATCACCGACCCGTGCGCGAGCTGGACGAGGTCGTGGGCCACGCGGTCCGGGCTGTCTACCTGAACGCGGGCATGGCGGATGTGTACGCGGAGACGGGTGAAGCCGCGCTGCAGCAGTCGCTGCACCGACTGTGGGAGAGCATGACGACCCGCCGGATGTATGTGAGCGGGGGGCTTGGATCGCGCTACGAGGGCGAGGCATTTGGCAAGGACTACGAGCTGCCGAACGGACGGGCTTACGCGGAGACGTGCGCGGCCATAGGCAGCGTGATGTGGAACTGGCGCATGCTGCTGCTGGAAGGCGACGCTCGCTACGCCGACCTCCTGGAGCACACGCTGTACAACGCCGTTCTCCCTGGCCTGTCGCTCGACGGTCAGACGTACTTCTACCAGAACCCCCTCGCCGACGATGGAACTCACAGGCGTCAGCCGTGGTTCGGGTGCGCCTGCTGCCCTCCGAACGTCGCCCGCCTGCTGGCATCGCTTCCCGGCTACTTCTACAGCGTGTCGGATGACAGCATCTGGGTACACTTCTACGCGGAAGGGACGGCGCGGGTAGCTCTCCCCGATGGGCGGGTGGTGAGGTTGGAGCAGCGGACCCGCTATCCCTGGAGTGGTGACATATCCGTCGAGATTCAAACACAAGGCACTTTCGGCCTTTACCTACGGGTCCCTGGATGGTCCGAGCAGGGAGCGACGCTTGAGGTGAACGGGGAGCAAATCCGCACTGGGCTGGAGCCAGGCAGCTACGCCGAGGTGCGGCGCGAGTGGCAGCCGGGCGATGTCGTCCGCCTGAGCCTGCCGATGTCTGTCCGCCGAGTGGAATGCCACCCGTACGTCGCGGAGAATAATGGCCGCGTTGCGCTGATGCGCGGGCCGCTGCTCTACTGCGTGGAGCGGGCGGACAACCCCGGCATAGACCCCCGCGACCTCCTCCTGTCCGCAGATCCGGACTTCAGCGAGGAGTCCGACCCTGAGGTCCTCGGCGGGGTGATCCGACTGTCCGGGCGGATGGATGTGGCTCCGCCTGTTGCATCGTGGGCCGGCACGCTCTACCGCACCGTGGGTTCCGGTCCGGCAAGGTCGGGGGGGGGTACCAGGGAAGTGACCGCGATACCGTACTACGCCTGGGCGAATCGTGAAGCCGGTCCAATGGGGGTATGGTTGCGAGCGGAGGGGTAGCGGCGTCGGCAACATCTACCGCGATCTGTGCTGCGTCCGGCTACGAGGGTCCGGTAGAATAGGGCGCAGGGAGGGATGGAAAGAGCTTGATCGAGCGTTACACACTGCCCGATATGGGCAGGCTCTGGTCGGACCAGCACAAGTACGACCAGTGGCTCAGGGTGGAACTCGCCGTCTGTGAGGCGTGGACACAGCAGGGCGTCATACCCCGCGAGGACATGGAGAACCTGCAGAGAGCTACCGTGAGCGCCGCGCGGGTCGCGGAGATAGAGCGGGAGACCGACCATGATGTTATCTCCTTCGTGCGCGCGGCAGGAGAAACAGTGGGCCCGGAGCGCCGCTGGATACACCTCGGTCTGACGAGCTCCGATGTCGTTGACACCGCACTCTCACTGACGCTGGTCGAGGCCGGAGAGCTGCTCTGCGTCCAGCTGGAACAGCTCGAAGCCGTCCTTGCGGATCTGTCGCTGCGGTATAAGGACACTCCGATGATAGGCCGCACCCACGGGGTGCATGCGGAACCGATAACGTTCGGGTACAAGCTGCTGGTCTGGGTGGATGAGACCCGGCGTAACCTCGAACGGTTGGGGCGCTCGGTCGAGGAGCTCCGCGTAGGAAAACTATCCGGGGCAGTGGGAACCCACGCCAACGTGCCGCCCGAGGTCGAGGAGAGGGCGCTCGCGGCGCTGGGACTCCGTCCGGCGGCGGTGGCTACGCAGGTATTGGGGCGGGACCTGCACGCCCACTTCCTGGGCGTGCTCGCGCTCGTGGGCGCGTGCCTCGAGAAGTACGCGACGGAGATACGTCACCTGCAGCGTACGGAGGTGCGCGAGGCGGAGCAGCCGTTCGGAGAGCGCCAGCAAGGTTCGTCGGCTATGCCGCACAAGCGCAACCCGGAGAAGATGGAGCGGGTCGTCGGGCTCGCACGGCTGCTGCGAGGGTACGCCGTCACTGCTCTCGAGAACGTGGCGCTCTGGCATGAGCGCGACATAAGCCACTCCAGCACGGAGCGCGTAACCCTGCCCGGCGCCTGCACGCTGCTGTACTACATGCTCCGGCTGATGACGGAGAACCTGCGCGACCTGCGCGTGTATCCGGAACGGATGGCTGCGAACCTGGAGCTCACGCATGGACTGGTCTACTCGCAGAGGGTGCTGCTCGCGCTCGTGGATGCCGGTCTGGACCGGCAGGAGGCATACAAGCTGGTTCAGAAGCACGCAATGCAAAGCTGGGAGACGGGTGCGGATTTCCGCGGGTTGTTGCAGAGCGACGAGCGCGTGCTGTCGGTCCTCGGTAGAGAGGCGCTGGATTCCGCCTTCAGCCTGGCACCGCACCTGGAGCATGTCGGGGTGGGCTACGAGCGGCTCGGCCTTGCGGGCGTGGAGGCGACCGCGTGATGCTGCCCGAGACGCGACTCGACAGCGTGCCTCTGCTGCACCGCGGCAAGGTGCGTGACACATACGACCTGGGCGAGCGGCTTCTCATGGTGGCGACCGACAGGATAAGCGCGTACGACAGGGTGCTGCCGACTCTGATACCGGACAAGGGCAGGGTGCTCACGGGGCTCTCTGTGTTCTGGTTTCAGAAGCTCGGCGGCATCATACCGAATCATCTCGTTAGCGACGGAACGGAGGGCTGGCCGGCTCATCTCGCTGCTACATGTGGTCAGCTGGACGGCAGGGCTATGATTGTGAAGAAGGCCGACCGGCTGCCGTACGAATGCGTGGTGCGCGGCTACCTCGCGGGCAGCGGCTGGTCGGAATACCAGGAGAAGGGCACACTCGCAGGCGAGGTGCTGCCCGAGGGTCTGCGGGAGGGAGACCGGCTGCGGGAACCACAGTTCACACCAGCGCGCAAGAACGAGTTGGGCCACGACGAGAACATATCCTTTGAGTTACTGCAAGACGAGGTCGGCTACCGACTCGCCAGCAAGCTTCGGGACGTAAGCATCGAGCTTTACGAGGCAGGCTCTGATCACGCATCCGAGAGGGGGATTCTGCTGGCGGACACGAAGTTCGAGTTCGGTTTCGCGGAGGGCCGGTTAACACTTATTGACGAGGTCCTGACGCCCGACAGCTCCCGGTTCTGGCTGGCGGACGAGCATGAGCCGGGACGCTCCCAGCCGAGTCTCGACAAGCAGTACGTCCGCGACTGGCTGGCGCACAGCGGGTGGGACCGCGAGTCGGACCCGCCCGAGCTTCCCGCTGATGTCGTAGCGGCAACCAGGGCGCGGTACCTCGAGGCGTACAGGCGCATCACCGGCAAGGAGTTGAACGTTTGAGTCTTTGGCTAGGCAGGGTAACCGTGATACCGAAGCCGTCAGTGAACGATCCTCAGGGTCTGGCCGTGCTAGATGGGCTGCATGCGCTGGGGTTTTCCGAGGTAGAGCAGGTGCGGGTCGGCAGGCATATAGACGTGCGGCTGGACGCGGAGGGCGCGGAAGAGGCCGAGGCACGGCTGTGTCAGATGTGCGAGACGCTGCTGGCTAACACGCTCATCGAGAGCTACGAGGTTCAGGTACAGCCCGTCCAGGAGGGGGCCGCGGTTTGAAGGTAGGCGTGGTAACGTTCCCCGGCTCTAATGGGGACACGGATTGCATCGAAACGCTGAAGCTGGTCGAGGGGTGCGAGCCGCAGCTCATCTGGCACAAAAGCACGGACCTCATGGGCGCCGATGCGCTCATACTACCGGGCGGCTTCGCGCACGGTGACTACCTGCGGCCGGGGTCTATCGCGCAGTTCTCGCCCGTGATGCGGGAGGTGGCGCGGTTCGCGGCCTCCGGTGGCCCGGTGCTTGGTATCTGCAACGGCTTCCAAGTGCTGACGGAGGCTGGTCTGCTTCCTGGCGCGCTGCTTCGCAACCAGTACATCCTGTTCCACTGCGCCTGGACGCACGTCCGGGTCAGCTCCAACCGGTCTCCCTGGCTCGAGGGCGTCGAGGAGGGGACCGTGCTCCGAATGGCGGTAGCGCATGGGCAGGGTAACTACTTCGCGGATACCGAGACGCGGCGCCGGCTGGTGGAGCAGGGGCAGGTGGCGTTTGAGTACTGCGACCCGGAGGGCAACACGTCGGGCGAGAGCAACCACAACGGCTCCGTTGACAGCATCGCGGGTGTGACGAACGAGGCGGGCAACATACTGGGAATGATGCCCCACCCGGAGCGTTCCTCTGACCCCCTGTTGGGTTCCGCGGATGGTAGGGTGCTTTTCGAGTCGCTGGTGCGTTCGATGGCGGCAGGGGCGGTGGGCCGATGAGCACTCCGGTCACCCTTACCGATGCCGAGCTCCGCGAGGTAGCTCTCTCGCGTCAGGAGTACGACCTGGGAGTGCGGCTGCTGGGGAGGGAGACGAACCGGGTGGAGCTGGGCATCCTCGGCGCGATGTGGAGCGAGCACTGCGGATACAAGAACAGCCGTCCCCTGCTTGGGATGTTCCCAACGGAAGGGCCAGAAGTGCTGCAGGGGCCGGGCGAGAACGCAGGCGCAGTACGTCTCGGCGGCGGGCTGGCGGCGGTATTCAAGGTAGAGTCACATAACCACCCGAGCGCCATCGAGCCGTACCAGGGCGCCGCGACTGGCGTCGGCGGTATAGTGCGCGACATCTTCACAATGGGCGCGCGTCCGGTGGCCCTGCTCAACTCCCTGCGCTTTGGCCCGCCGGACGAGCCTAACAACCGTCGCCTGCTCTCAGGCGTGGTGCGCGGAGTAGGCGACTACGGCAACAGTCTGGGCATCCCGACCGTCGGCGGCGAGGTGGGCTTCTCGGCGTCGTATCGTGGCAACCCACTCGTAAACGCGATGTGTGTTGGGGTGGCCCCGGCGGATGGACTTGTTCGAGGGCTGGCCGGCGAGCCGGGCAACGTGCTGCTGCTTGTCGGGGCGGACACCGGACGCGACGGTATCCATGGGGCAACGTTTGCCTCCGTGGACGACCCGCACGCGAGTCACAAAGGCGTGATACAGGTCGGCAATCCTTTCCTGGAGAAGCTGCTGATGGAGGCCTGCCTGGAGCTCCTGGGCTCGCCACACGTCGTCGGCATGCAGGACCTCGGCGCTGCGGGGCTGACGAGCTCCTCAGTTGAATGCGCGGGCCGTACGGGCAGCGGCGTAGATATAGACGTCAGCAGGGTCTCCAGGCGCGAGACCGGGATGACGCCGTACGAGGTGATGCTCTCCGAGAGCCAGGAGCGGATGCTGCTTGTCGTGCGGCCCGACGGGGTGGATGCGGTGCGCGAGGTCTTCGAGAAGTGGGACCTGCACTCGGATGTGATAGGGCAGGTGACCGCGGACGGAACCCTTCGGGTACGGGATGGCGTGGAAGTTGTGTGCGAGCTGCCCATCCGGCTGCTTATCGAGGATGTGCCGCGCTATACCCGCGAGGGTAAGCCGTCGGCGCAGTTGCTGGAGAGGCGAGAGCGCGACATCACACCGCTTGCCGCGAGCGTCGATCTCCCTGTAGAGGAGCAGTTGCTGCGGCTGTTGGCGTCGCCAAACATCGGGAGCAAGCGGTGGGTCTGGGAGCAGTATGACCACACCATCGGCACGAGCACCGTCCTTGGGCCCGGTTCTGCTGACGCGGCGCTGATGCGGGTAAGGCAGACGGGAGAGGGCATGGCGGTCGTTATGGACTGCAACAGCCGCTACTGCCTGCTCGACCCGTACAGCGGTGGGATGGGCGCGGTGGTGGAGGCCGTACGTAACCTCGCGTGCGTTGGGGCGAAGCCGCTCGGCCTCACGAACTGCCTCAACTTTGGTAACCCGGAGAAGCCGGAGGTTTACTGGCACCTCAAGGAATCTATCCGGGGCATGTCCGACGCATGCCGAGCGCTGGGGATACCCGTAGTGAGCGGCAATGTGAGCCTCTATAACGAGAGCGAGGATGAGGCCGTAAACCCGACGCCCGTCGTAGGTATGGTTGGCTCCTTGCCGGATGCCAGCAAGAGTGTGGGCATCGGCTTCAAAGAGGGCTCCGACGTCTACCTGCTTTCCGGCGGGGGGCAGCCAACGCTGGGGGCGAGCGAGTGGCTCGCCGTGCTGACGGGCGAGGAAGCAGGCATGCCGCCGATGCCCGACCTCGACGCCGCGGCGCGCCTGCACGATGTGCTGCGAACGGGCATCCGAGATGGCTGGATACAGTCCGCCCACGACGTGTCGGAAGGCGGGCTCGCCGTCGCGCTCGCGGAGTGCTGCATCGCTGGCGATGTGGGGCTGGCCACTAGCGAATGGTCGACTGGGGCCGATCCGGTGGAACTGTTTGGGGAGGGGCACGGCCGCGTCGTGATATCTGTACACGCGCAGGTATCCGAGGAAGATCTCGCCGCCAGGATCGGCGACTCGGCGCGGTGGGAGCGGCTGGGACGCGCCGAGGGCAAGCACCTCATGCTAGGGAAGGCGGCCCCGATCCCGGTGTCAAGCCTGAGCGAGGCCTACGAGTCGGTCCTACCCTAGTGGTGAGCCCCGAGTCCGCGAGTTGCGAGACGCAACTCGCCCGAAATCAGCTGTTCCGCGCGCTTCCTCAGGACGGTCTCTGTCTTTACCAGGGGCACCAAGGCGTCGAATCGCTCGGGGGTAGCGTCAAGGAGCGAAGCCACGGGGCGATTGTGTGGTGAGGTAGGATGTGAGTCGCTGCGCCAGCTTTACAGATGCCTTGTCCCGCTTGGGGCTGTGCGCGCCGCTGATGCCAATGTAAGATAAGAATAGTACGTATACGAACGGGCCCGGTGCGCCGAACTCAGTGGGAGGTATGCGGCGATGGTAGCGATGTATGCACTGGCTCGCATAACCGCACTATTCGTCGCCGCAGCCATAGGAGTGGTGTTCTCTGTGACTAGGCAGAGCACCGCAACAGATTTGGGAGCCGCCAGCGCCGACTCGGTTATGATTCCCTCGTTTACACCAACCGGAACGGCGCGCGACGCAGCGATTAAAACAGGCTGTTACTGGGCTGCTGGCTTCTGCGAACAGAACCCTGTGCTGATAGACGCATTCCTGACAACTTATAGTGATGCCAGAAATAGGCTGAGAGAGTCGGATGATAAGCCTCCTGATGGTCCACTACCGGGCAAGAGGCCGGTGCCCGACGATGCGAAGGTCTGGTTGGTGAGGATGGGCGGTAAGCTCTGCATTCCTCGTGGCCCCGGGCCGGCGGATGCAAGCTGGAAGCGGAAGAGGCACCCGGCATGGATGTCCGCTGTTATCAACGCCGAAACAGGCAGAACGATCCAGTATGGCACCCATGGACCCCATTTCCCGATCCGCTAGACCGACAGTACACGCAGGACAGTCAAACAAGGAGCAAGCACATGCGCCATCTCATTACCGTAGGGGTAATCCTGGTGGCCACTGCAGCCGCATGGCTGCTCTTCAGTATTGCAGGTCGGACGAATACCTTCGGTGTTCCGCAGGTCGCAGAGCGGAACGCGACAGCGGATGCAGCAAGGCGAGCACAAGAGGAGGAACGATTACTTCGTACTAGTGGGTCAGTTGTCATGTTCATAGCCATTCGTTCTGGGGCGAATGCGACGCGAAAGTTGGACTTCTGTGGTGCAGGAATGGCCACTTTCGTGACAACTGACCCACTAGTGCGGCTTGTCGGAAGTACTCCAGCATAGTAGAATAGCGATCC
>JADDPP010000204.1 GCA_016781845.1 Rubrobacter sp. | reverse complement strand
GCTGCGGAATGACGAGCAGGCGCTTCAGGAGCAGATCACGCAGGCTGAGCAGAATCTGGCAACGCTGCAGAACGAAAAGCAGGCGCTCGAGCAAGAGATCGCACAGCTTGAGCAGCAGCTTGCGCCACTGAAGAGCCAAAGGCAGACGCTTCAGCAGCAGATCGCGCAGAAGGAGCAAGAGCTAGCAGCACTGAAAGCCCTTCCCGGTGAGAGGGTCGGGCAAATAAAGAAGCTCCAGGATGAGATCAACGCACTGAAGACCCAGCTGCAGACGCTTCAGCAGCAGATCGCACCGCTAGAGCAGCAGCTCCAGGAGGCGAACGACGAGCTGGCGCGGGTTGAGGCGGAGATCCAGCAAACCGAGCAGGAGCTTCAGGCAGCTCGAGAAGAGCAGGCAAGGCTCCAGCAGCAGATCCAGCAGCTCGAGCAGGAGATCGCGCAACTCGACCAGCAGATCCAGCAGGTTGAGCAGGAGATCGCGCAGCTCGAGGAGCAGCTTGCACCGCTGCGGAACGAAAGGCAGGTACTCGAGCAGCAGGTCACGCAGCTCAGCCAGCAGCTTGCAGAGCTGCAGAACGAGAAGCAGGCACTCGAGCAGCAGATCGCGGAGCTGGGGGATGAGCTCGGGGTAGCGACCGAGGAACTGGCGCGGGTCGAGCAGGAAATCCAGCAGACCCAGCAGCAGATCCTAGCGGCGAACGAGGAGTTGGCGCAGCTGGATCAGCAGATCGTGGAGCTCACCAGGCGGATCGAGCTTGCCGGCTGTGTCTGACCCGGACTAATGGCCTAGAGCGCACAAAGGACCATCTGAGCCGACAAGACGAGCCGGGGCCGGACAGCCTCGGCTCGTCTCATGCCCTCCCAGCCTACCAGCGCGCTTCATCGTAGCTGGGAACAACCATTAGGCCTCCGACCTCCGCCGCGCCTGCCCCCGGACACCAGCTGACGCGGGGACGACGAAGTGCAGCCGGTGAGCGCCAGGTAGCTGAGGGCGGACCTCGTCCAGGATGTCGCGCATCGCCGCCAGGTCGCGGCTCAGCCGCCGATCGTTGAAGGCCCGCGGCTCGAAGGTCACGGTATCAGTCTCGGTGACAACGCGCCCCGGTAGCCAGAAGAACGGAGCCAGCCGGCTCCAGGTAGCGCGTGCATACTTCGGTGGGAAGTAGCGGTCCCGGACCCACATCGTGACGTTGGCCAGCGCCAGTTTCACAATGGTCATCACCTGGTCTTTCCGGTTATCCAGCTCGTACATTTGCCTCTCGCCCGCCTTCAGGTCCTCCAACTCGCGAAGGGGTTCCTGCTGCTCCTGGCAGTATCGCTCCCACTTGGCGTACTCGCGGTTGCATGTGTTGAATGCCCGGTAGTAGCCCCGCTAGTGACCCTCCATCTCCGCCTCCACCGCGTCCACGAGCTCCCATTTGCGGGTCCGATACTCCCACTCCGGCACGCCGCGGGCCTCGAGCTCCGACAGTCGGTCGCTGAGTTCCGAGTAAGCCTCGCGGCTGCGTCCCTTCGCCTTCTTCCATCGCCGGTCCGAGGTCTTCTGGGCCCTCAGCGACGCCAGTCTTGCCTGCTCACCCCAACACTTCGCATTCACCAGCTTCTTCTCCCCCTCGGAGTTGAGGGCTGGCGTCTTCGCGTAACCGTGATTCGTGTCCAGGCCCAGCGGCAGCAGCCAGTCGCGGATGACATTCTCCTGCGCGGGCCAGCGGTGCGTGGAGACTCGTGCCAACTCCACGGCATCCGACTCATCGGCCGTGGTGACGATGGGCACGAGCGCGGGTTCGGTGGGAACCTCCGGGGCGGGGGCGGCGACCCACCTGTCATCCGTCCAGGACGGGCTATCAATGTAGGCATCGCCACTCGGGCTTCCCTCATCGTTTGGCGACTTATTTGCCACCCTCCGGGGCAGGTCTCGCACGAGCGCCACTCGCAGGTCGACGTGTTCACTGGGACGGTTGGGTAGGGGGAGCCGGTAGCGAGCCGGGGCCACCTCCCGCGTGAGGTTACCCTTGTGATCCGAGGAGAGCGGAGCGAACTCGCCGACCTCGGTGAAGGGCTCCAGCCCCTCGTACTGGTTGCTCCTCAGAATCGTGATGACATCCCGGCCATCCCCGACGAGCCCGACCAGGAACTCCGCCGCCATCCCTTCGCGGTCGACGATCACCCGCCGCACGCTATCCTGGCCCGCCGCCTGCTCGTACCGACCTACGAGTTGGGGAAGGCCGTGGTGAGGTGCGTGTCGCCCCGGTGTATGGTAGCGAGCAGCGGATGCCCCTGCTCGTCGTGCAAGAGCATCAGCGCCCTGCATCCCAGCACCTTGCCGTACCTCGACACCAGTCCGCGGGGTATGAGCTGGGCCGAGTGAACCGCCTTGCGGTGGCCGTCCACATAGTAGGCCCGGGATTGGCTCCTCAGCCGGTCGCGGTCCTGCTTGCCATAGCTTCGCCGTCCAGCCTGCGAGCGCATCGGTCAGCGGTTCCGCTCCTCCGGGGCGTGCCGCTGCCGAGAGGAACCGCTCGACATGGCTGTAACTGTAGGCACCCTGTCGACCGGTCAGCAGCACGAGGGCATCGCCGGTGTATCCTCTGAGGTCGTGCGTGCACTTGAGACCTACGGCGGGCAGGAACAGCAGGGTCAGTAGCAGCGCCCGACGACAGTTGGGATCGTTGTAGTGACGTCGGGAGTTATCGGCCGGCAGATCCGCAGGCAGCGCAGTTTCCAGCGCATCTATCAGCCCGGTCTGGTGGGCCGCAGCTAGCAGCAGCAGCGCGCCCGCACCCTCCCGCCACTCGGGCTCACTCGGTAAAGACCGGCGATTTTCCCCCCGAGCCCCGGGAGTTACTGCTCACTCCCAAGGCTGCCCGGGCCCTGTTGATCTGGCTGATGTTAACAGTAGTGCCGAACAGCTCCTCGATCTGCGCCCGCACCATCCTGCTGGACGTCCCCGGTGCTCCCCGGCAGTACTCGGCCAGCCACTCGTGCACCGGTGCTGTCAGCTTGTGCGGGCGCCCGTGCCGCCTGTCCTCTAGGGCTTCCTCGCCCTGGCTGCGAACGATCCGGAGCGCCCTGAAGGCCGTGGCGCGACTCAGGTAAGCATCTGCTGCCTTGGCAGCCTCACGCCATGCTACACCGCGCTGCATCCCCCCGATGACCCGCAGCTTCGCCGCCCGCCGCTGTTCTTGTCCCATGCTGATCGCCCCGGTCCGGCCCGCTAATGTGTGTGGCTGGCGGGAGTGTAACACCACTCCGAGGTCTCAGTCTACTCGCGCAGAAACCGCGTTGGGCCGAGAGCCTGTTGATATGACCTCGAAACGATGGTGTTGTGCTGCACCTGCGTGGCCAGGACATGCTATATTGGAAGTAGGAAATGTGAGCGCGTGGCACGATGCTTGCCAATAGGCGCTCGGAGTGGAAGAGAGTGTAAGAATGGAACTTCTCAACTTGGTGCTCCTCGTTGTGCTGACCGCTGTTGCGGCCTCCGGGCTGATCTTCACCGAGCGTACCGCTCGGGAGGCTCGCAGGGTACGTGTGCGTATCCCCATCCGTGTCGAGGAGCCGAGGATCAGGCGGCGCCACGAGTCTTAGGCCTGGCTTTTGCAGGGAACGATGCCCCTCACAACATGCGTGCATGGGTCGGTAGTCTTTGCCGTCCCTGCCACGCGCTGGCTGCCGCTGACACCGGAGTTCTGAGCTGGTTGATAATGGTGTGCGTGCGCTGACACAATGGACACCTGCACAGCAGTTGGCTGATGGGAGAAGATGATGACGGCGAAGCAGGTCTTCCAGGGCACGGTGGTCGTGCTCCTGACGCTTCTGGGAGCGTATCTTCTATACCGACTCAGGAATATCGTCATCTCCCTGCTGATTGCTTTCATCTTTGCCGCCGCTATAGCCCCACTGGTAAGGCCCCTTAACCGCCGTCTCTCCCTGGGAAGCTCGATAGGAGTTGTATACCTGGGTCTCATCGTGCTGGCGGCGGTTCTCCTCGCTGTTATAGTAACCCCTCTCGCTGCACAGGTCGGCAATCTGATCGAGACCGCCCCGGAGCTTCTGGGCACCACTCAGGAGCGTATCGCGCAGCTTCAACGTCGCTTCAACCTGCCGAGCGATATTCTCACACCGGACCTGCAGCAGTACTACGGTGATCTTGCGCGGCGCGCCCCCTCGCTTGCCGCGGGTGTACTCAACGTGACGCTAGGTTTCTTCACAGGCATCGCGGGTATCCTCGTGGTCCTGGTTCTGGCGTTCTACTGGCTTCTGGAGCGACGCGATCTAGAGGGTACGTGGCTCTCGCTCGTTCCGCGCCAGCATCGCCCGGAGGCGCGCGAGATAATCGAGGAGATCGAAGCCAAGCTGGGCGCGTACGTCCGGGGACAGCTCCTTCTCGCTCTGGCTGTGGGGCTCATCTCTTTCGTGGGCCTGCTGCTATTCGGGATGCCGTACACACTCGTGCTCGCGCTGGTCGCGGCCATAGGCGAGCTAATCCCGCTTGTGGGCCCCATCATAGGCGCCGTACCCGCGATTATCATCGCGTTCGCTACCCAGTCGTGGCAGATAGCTGTCGGCGTTATGATACTGTACATCGGTATCCAGCAGGTGGAAAACAACTTTCTCGTGCCGAAGATCATGCAGCGTTCCGTGGGCTTGAGTCCTCTGACGGTCCTCGTGGCCGTCCTCGCGGGCGCTGCGCTCCTGGGCATTATCGGCGCGCTTCTCGCTGTGCCCGTGGCCTCCGCGATGCAGGTCGTCCTGAAGCACACGCTCTTTCGCAAGCAAAACTACGTGATGCAGGCTGGCAGAGGCTAGAGCCCTGTCCGGCGGTTGTCAGCTCACACACCCGCGGGCAACTCCCTCCTGGGACGAAGCCGACATCCTCGAGATAGCCGCGCTGTTGGAGTCGGACGCGGATGTACTTGGTCTGATTCTCGTCGGCTCCGCGGCTCAGGCGGCGGGCAGGCTGGATGAGTGGAGCGACCTCGACATCATTCTCGTAGTGCGGGATGCTGCCTTTTCCCGTTACTATCCCTCGACGTACTGGCTGAAGGGCATCGGGGAGCTGTGGGCATGGGAGCAGCCACAGGGCGGCAGAGCAACGACTCTTGCCCGGTTCGCAGACTTGCGACGCCTGGATGTCGTAGCGGTGCCCGAGTCGGCGCTGGGAGAGATCGAGGAGTGGGGGGCGCACCTGTTAGCAGCAGGTTTCCGGGTTCTCTTCTCCCGCTCTGCCCAGCTTGACGCTCTTCTGACTCGTGAGTTTCATCCCCCGCCAGTGCGTACCGCCAGTGCAGGGGAGTGGGAGCGAACGGCGAGCAGGTACTGGTTTGCGTGTGGCCTGGCAGTCTACAAGGTGGTGCGGGGCGACCTGCTCGTGGCGCTGCACCTGACGCTCGAACTGGAGCAGGAATGCCTCGTGCTTGCGATGATGCTTCGCGACCGCACCACAGGCACTACTCAGCACCGCGACAGTGTCGTGTATCGCGAGGTGCTGGAATGCCTTCCATCTGTCCATGATCCCGGTGACCCAGCCAGCATCCTGGACCGGGTGGAGGGGTGCAGTCTCCTGTTTGACGAGTTGTCCGTGCAGTGGTGCGGTCCGGGCTACGACGCGCACCGGGGTCCGTTGCTTGAGTATATACAGCGTGCGAGAGGAGTATTGGCAGGTGAGCAGGCGTAACAGGGAGAGACGGCCGTTGTTACAGCGCGGGGGTACGAGGCGCCCCCGGCGCAGCTTGCCCCGGCCTCGTGTCGCCCAGGCCGAGCAGTTGTGCTGCAAGATCGTCCGCCTCTTGTACCCGGTTCCGCAGCGAGCCGAGACGTAGCCCGGAGACCCAATGTTCGTACAGCGCGAGCTCCGCTCGCAGCGCGACCTGGAAGTCCGGGATGGACATGCGGCCCGCGGCGCCCGTGGCCCTCAGCAGGAAAATCTTCCCGACGTTGATACGGATAGGGACCATCAGCAGCCCATCCAGGTAGTAGAGGAGCCTGGGGGTACGGCCCGGCTGCTGGAGAGCCGCTACCTTATGGTGGATCTCCTCGTAGGTCTGCTCTCCGTACGTAAACTCCGCCCACGCCAGGTCCTCTTGCGACAACCTCTCGCGTATGTGGTGATCCGCCATCCAGCCTCTGAGCGCGTTGGCGAACGCATCGTACGCGCGGCGGCTCCGGTCGGCGCACTCCAGCGGAGCGTCGAGGGCGAGCGCCTGCAAGAAGGGCTCGAACAGGCGCCCGGCGTCAAGCGCGAGCAGCGCTCGCTCTACGCTGTCAACGTAATGTGTAACCGAGAGCCGGTCGTCGTTGAGCTCGATGAGCGTCGCACCAGCACCCTCGAGCGCCAGGCGAGAGTGAAGCGCGGCCAGGTCGTCGTCCCGGCCTGCCGCCGCGCGCGCTGCTGCTCGGTGCGCCTCCGCCTGCTCACGCTTCTTGAGGACCCTTGCCTCCCGCGCGGCGGGGCTGAGGAACTCCGACATAACGCTGTCTCGAAGGCGCTCGAAGAAGCCATTGGTATCCGCTAGTATGACCGAGTGAGCGAGGCGGTGCCCCGCGCCACCCTTTTCGACTATGTCGGCGAAGCCCTCGGCCGAGACGCGGTCGAGGTCGGCGAAGACGGGGCCGCTCGCGAGCGGGTGCCCGAAGAGGTCGGCGAGACGGACTCGGGTCACCTCCCGGTAGCTTGCGGGCCGGTCGAGCAACAGCATGATATCAAGGTCGCTTGCCTCGTCGGCATCTCCCCAGACGGCGGAGCCAAACAGGAACGCGCTTCTTATGTCCGTGTCGGGCAGGTGCTTCAGCACCTCGCGGGCAGTCGCGATGAGGTCGGTGCAGCGTGGGTTAGGCGTCCGAGACATTCGACCTCCTCGGTGGATACAACCGCTTGCAGAGGGTTCTTGGCAAGAGAACGGAGGATGCAAAGAAGCGCGCTCTCCGAAGCAGGCAGAGCGCGCTTCCGGCAGGGTCTGGGGCAGGCGTATTGTATTCCTGCCTCACTGCCTCATAAGGTCCGCCACAGGGTTGTCAGGCCGCCGTCAGCTGCTCCTCCATGGACTCGTCGTACTCTCCTGTGGCGGCGAGGGCGGCGAGCCTGAGCCGGTCGTAGAATGCCTTCTGGGCTGCCTCGATGTTCTCGGGCTTGCCTCCCCAGGTCTTCATGGCCGCGTCCTGCAGCGCGCGGGCGTACGAGAAGCTGAGCACCCAGGGCAGCTGTCCCTTGTACAACCTGTTCATCGCGTTGAGGTGCGCCGTGGCCTGTGCGCCACTCTGACCGCCGGAGAGGAACACGACGCCGGGGACGGACGCTGGAACGGAGCGTAGAAGGCACTCCACCGTCGTCCTGGCTACCTGCTCCACGGAGGCCTGTACTGGAGACTGCTTGCCCGGCACGACCATGTTCGGCTTGAGCAGGACACCCCTGAGATGGACGCGGTGCCTGTGGAGCGCGTCGAAGAGGCTGTGCAGCGTCTCGTGCGTAACCTCGTCACAGCGCTCCAGCGTGTGGCTGCCGTCCATCAGTACCTCTGGCTCCACAATGGGAACCAGCCCGCCTTCCTGACAGAGCGCGGCGTATCGCGCGAGCACCTCGGAGTTGGAGTCAATGGCCTGGGTGGTCGGAATGTCGTCACCCTCGATGTTGATAACAGCACGCCACTTCGCGAAGCGCGCGCCGAGCTGAGCGGCCTCGGCAACGCGTTCCCGCAGGCCGTCCAGCCCCTCGGTTATCTGCTCGCCCGGGAACAGGGCCATATCTTTCGCGCCCTTGTCGAGCTTGATGCCCGGCAGCACACCCAGGCTCGTGAGCACCTCCGGGAAGGGTCTGCCATCCGCTGTGCTGGTGCGCAGCGTCTCCTCGAACAGGATCACACCGCCCAGGAAGTCTCCTATCCCCTGCGTCGTGAACAGCATCTCTCGATAGGCGCGGCGGGTATCTTCCGTGGACTCGATGCCGACGGCGTTGAACCGCTTCTGTATCGTGCCGAAGCTCTCATCCGCCGCGAGGATGCCCTTGCCGTGGACGACCAGCGCCTCAGCGGTGCTCTCCAGTTGCTCCGTGTTCATCTGCTCTCTCCTGTTCGGAATGTTGTCTTCACCTTCGTGGGCTGCAAGTTCCGTTCCAATACGGCCTGCTCGTCGTTGCCCACTGGTCCCTCACGACAGGGGTTAGGGCGATGGCAAAGGTGCGATTGGTGGACGTGGGCAGGTTGCGCAGACGTTGCGTGCAACGTCTCTACAGGCCTCACGTTTTCCACGCTGGGAGGCTTGGATGCAGTTGAAGAGATGGCACTGGGAACGTATCATAGCGACACTCAGGACCTATCGTGTCGCGTGCGGCAGGGGTAGCACATACGATTGTGCCTCGCAATGGAAGGGAGGGAGTAGCGTGAGCTGGCCCTTTGAGACCTCGGAGCCACTGGTCACGCCCCATCACGCCGCCGAGCTGGAGCGTAAGCGTCGCGGCCTCACGCCCGAGGAGTGGGCGCTTCCAACAACCCTCGTCGCGACGTTTCAGAGGGCCGCGTACGCACGGATGCTGGAGCGTGCGGGGTTGAACGTGGATTCGCGCGAGCATGGGCAAGGGGGCAGCGGAGGTACGACGTTTGGCCGTGTGGTAGGCAGTGTGGACGGGGTGCCGGTGGTCGTCGCTCACATCTGCGTTGGTGCGCCAGCGGCGGCGCTTGCGTTGGAGAACTCCGTAGCGCGGGGAGTGCGAAACGTGCTGGTGGCGGGTTCAGCGGGAAGCCTACAGCAACACTTACCCATCGGCGCGACGGTGGTCGTCACAGGGGCCGAGCGTGAGGACGGGGTATCCCACCACTACCTGCCTGCCGGCGAGGTGGTGTCGCCCGATCGCGCGCTCACGAGGATGTTGGAGGAATGTGCTCTTGCGCGAGGAGCGTTGCCGGTTCGGGGTCGGGCGTGGACGATTGATGCGCCGTACCGCGAGACCGTGGGTGCGATCCGCCGCCATAGCGAGGCCGGTGTTGCGGTCGTGGAGATGGAGGCTGCCGCGATCTTCGCAGTCAGCCGCGTGCGCGGCGTCCGCGCCGGACTCATAGTAGCCGTGTCCGACGAGGTGTTCGGCCACGAGTGGAACCACGGGTTCAACCACGACGCCTACCTGGATTCCCTTCTGCGCGCCGCCGATACTGCGATGGACGTGGCGGCTAAACTCGGCTGAGCTTTTTACCCTTTCGGTTGGAGAGACCCGGCGCGATGTGGGCGTCACGATCCCGCAGAACACGCACTCACTCGGCGGCTGCGTGGCCTCAGTCCCGTAGCCCCATTCGCTCGATCACGGCGTCGTAGTCGGAGCCGGTTGCTATGCGAGGCTGATTGAAGTCTTCTATGAGGATGGGGGTGTACCTGGTGTTTACAACCTCCGAGCCTCTGAATGTAAAGGTCGCTACGACGCCCTGGCGTGTCTCGCGAGACCACATCTGATCGAACACGAAGTTGCCCAGACTGTAGACTATCGGTTTGCCCCTGTACCGCTCCGTCTCCTGCACCCAGTGCGCGTGAGCGCCGATCACTAGGTCCGCGCCCGCGTCAATAGCAGCGTGTGCGAGCGAACGCTGTCTGCTGTTGGGCACGGAGACGTACTCCACACCCCAATGGAAGTACGGAATCACCACATCCGCTTGCTCGCGGGCTTCCCTGACCACCTCTGCTACCCGCTCGGCTGAATATGCGGGGGCGCCGGTGGGGAGGGATGGATCGGGAAAGCCGACGTTCGACAGGTCCGTGAAGCCAACGAATGCCACGCGCTGTCCATTGATGATGAAGATGCGTGGCGTATACGAGCTCGCTCTCGTCCTGCCCGCGCCGAAGTGACCGATATCGTACTCGTCGAGCGCCTCCATTGTGTCGGAGAGTGCCCTGGTGCCGAAGTCGAGCGTATGGTTGTTCGCGAGCGAGACGGCATCAATGCCCGACCACCGCACGCCGTCCAGAACTGCCGTCGGAGATATGAACGAGAAGGTGTGAGGGTCGCGGGATGGCGCTACGTTATCGGAGACCTGGCCTTCCAGGTTCGCTACCGTGAAGTCGGCTGCGCGCAGAAGCTCGGCGGTCTTCAAGTACGGATGCCGGTAGCTGCCGTATGCTTTCATCTTGCGGAGCACACTTCGGCTGAGCATGATGTCGCCGACGGCGGTAAGCGTCCATGTGTCGCCGTCCCTTGAGCTTACCCGACGCGGCGGATTGGGGCGCTCGGCTATCGCGGTGGGCCGTGCCGCAGGCCGCCTCTGACTCAGCAGCGAGCCTCGTACGTAGCCGGTCTTCCCCTCGTACGTGACCTCGTACCACGGCGCGCCATCGGCGCCCGTTACCGCCGCGCCCTGAGCTCTGACCTGTGCCCCGTACGGTATGCTGAGCAGTATCGCGGAGTCCGTCGTTGGTCGCTGCCGAAGGTTCGCCTTGCCGTACCCTTCCGTGTCCACGTAACGAGCGACCGGCTTCGCGGAGGTCGGCGCCTCGGTAGGGGTAGGCTCGGGGGTATTCGTCTCTTCGGGAGGAGTCGTCGGCTCCGCGGTGTCCGTTGGGTCAGGTGCAGTTGTCGCGTTGGGTTCCGCCGTGGGCTGGGCGGTGTCGGTCGGCGCGGGCTTGTCCTCGGACGGCCTGGTATCTGTTGGAGCAGGTGCGCTGGTGTCTATCGGGGCAGGGGATTCTGCGCCTGGCGGGTTCGTTGGCCCGGCCTGGGCGTGAGCGCTGGGGGAAGTCGCGGTTGGCGCGTGAGCGCGCTCGCCCGTACCCACGCTGCATGCATTCAGGATCAGCGCGAGTGCGAGGAGCACCAGCAGCCATCGCTTCGTCATAATGAAACTACCTCCAGTAAGAGAGTATATGGCTCGGAGTGTAAAGGCTGCTGGGGCAAGTATCGAGCAGCGTGAAGTATCCCACCTATTGTACGCGACAGGAACCGGCGACTTTGGTTGCGCTCCGTTCCAGCCGTTGGGGGGAGTCGGGTATAGTGCAGTAGCAGTGTCAACCCCAGGGAAGGCGAGTCTTTGACGAGGTCCGGAGAGCAGGTAGAGCAGCAGGCAGCCACCGCAACACAGCAGGACGGAACAGGGCCTCCGCCTCACCCGGCCAGCGGGGCCCGACTTTTCCGCTACGTCCGTGGCTACCCCGCGGATGCGTGGCGCTATGTGGGGTATAGCTTCGGGGCGGGTCTCAGCGTCGGCTTTTTGCAGGTGCTGCTCGGGTTGTACGTGCTCTCGCTCGGCTACCGTGAGAGCTTTCTAGCCACACAGGAGCTGGTGCTCGCCCTTTGCTCCGCGGGCTTCAGTGTGGTCGCGGGCGTCGTGGTGGACCGCCTTGGCACAAAGGTCTCGCTCCTGCTCTCCGCACTGCTCACGGTGCTCGGCCGCTTCCTGCTGGTGGCCCACCCCTCGCGTTTCGCAATCCTTGGGGCCTCGGTTGTGGTAGCCGCGGGGATAGCGTTTTACTGGGTCAGCCAGGGACCGGTGCTGGCACAGGTCAGCAAGGCTGAGCAGCGCGCAGGGCTGTTTGGCTTGAACTGGGCGCTGCTCATCGCATCGGGCTTCGTAGGGGGAATGCTTGCCGGACAGCTGCCGCGCGTGATTGGGACAGCTCTGGGCCTGGAGTCGGATAGCACCCTCGTCTACCGCTACACCATCTGGGTAGGGGTACTGGCACTCGCGCTTTTCTCTATCCCGCTGCTGTGGATGCGTGCGGGCGGGCGAGAGAGCGTCCGAAAGCAGGAGGGCGCGTGGTACAGGGTGGGGCAGCCTCGCAAGGTAGCCATGCTGCTGATACCTGTCGCCAGCTCCGCGGCAGCGGTAGGCTTCACGATACCGTTCCTCAGCGTATTCCTTCAGGGGACGCACCGCGCGCCTGTTTCAAGCATCGGGCTCACGCTCGGGCTGTTCGCGCTCGTAGGCAGCCTCGGGGGGTTGCTCGGACCCGCATTGTCCAGACGCTACCGTCCTGTTGCCACCGTCTCCGGCCTGCTGCTCCTGAGCGCGCCCGTCATGCTGTCGGTCGGTTATGCTTCAACCTTCGCACTGAGCTCCGTCGCGCTGTGGACACGAGGGCTGCTCGCCAACTCGGCGTGGCCCGTCGCTCTCACCTACCTGATGGACAGCGTGGAACCCGGTCAGCGGGGGCGTGCGAGCGCGGCTATGAACATCAGCTTCGAACTGGCGCTTGCCGCAGCCGCGCTGCCCGCCGGTATCATTATGGAGCGGGTCAGCTACCGGCTCCCGTACGCGCTCGCCGCCGCCGTGCTCCTCCTAAATGCTTCCATGCTGATCATGCGGCAAGCTCAAGCTCGGT
>JADDPP010000340.1 GCA_016781845.1 Rubrobacter sp. | reverse complement strand
CCGCTTGATTTCAATGACTTATTTCTTGTCATGTGCTTAGACGCTTCGGGCCGACTCCCTGACGTTGTGTCGCCAGCTATACGTCGGCTTCCAGCCGAAGTACCGCTCCATCTTCGAGCAGTTGAACGCGGAGGCGTGGTCGTCGTGCTCAGGAGCAATCCTGTCGTAGCCGTCGTAGTACTCGGCCATCAGCTCGCGCAGGCCGCGCTTCGCCCTGGTATCAGCCGCAGCGATGAGAAAGACCTCGTGGCCCTCGCTCTCTCCCTCCAGTGCGGCGAGGTACGCGGTGCCGACGTCTCGTGCGTCTATGTAGCTCCAGAAGTTACCCATGCTCATGCTCAGGTCCTGCCACTCCTGCTCAAACCGGGCATACCCGTCGGGCGTGATCACGTTGTTGATGCGCATCCCGATATAGGCCGTTCCAGGGTAGCGCAGGGACAGCGACTCCGCGATCACCTCGCTCAGATACTTACTCAGGGCGTACGCATTCGGTGAGGGGTATCGCTCGGACTCGTCAAACGGGATACGGCTCGGCGTCATACCCTCCGTGAGCAAGCCAGTCGCCATCTCGCTGGAAGCGTACACCAACCGCCTGACGCCGAGGTCTCCCGCGGCCTGCATCACGTTGTACGCGGTGCGAACGTTGTTGTCGAAGACATCAACGCGAGGGTGGCCGCTCGGGGAGGGGTTCGCGGCGAGGTGGCACACACCCTCAGGTCTGAACTGGAACATCGCGTCGTATACCTCTCCCGCATCGCCAAGCTCCACCTGACAGAAGTTGCCTGGCAGATCGAGCTCGGGCCGGTTGACGATATCGAGGTTCGTGACCTCGTGGCCCGCCTCTGCGAGCGTCCGCACGACCCACTGCCCCGCCTTGCCGCTCCCCCCCGTTACCACGACCCGCATGCTCTTTCCTTTCATTCCCTTAGACGTGTGATGAATCCGCACGCGGCATATCGCACGCCACTTGCCAGACCATCAAAAGGTTGGATGCTATAACGAGTCGCCGGTTGGCGCGAGGATCCAAAAGGTACGCATGGGTTCGTCCCACGGGCGCGTCAGTGTAGGACCCCGAAGTGGTAACTGGCTAAAATACGATGGAGGAACCTTTCGGCTCCTCCATCCACTTGCAGCCACGTCAGTATTGGGGCTTACTTGCCCCCACCAAGCACATACTCGACGGTGAAGGCTCCATCATAAGGCGCCGCGACTGTCAGCCAACCCTCGACATCAACCGTATAGGTCCCCAGCGGCAGGAACTCGCCAGAGAATGTCGTCTCCTCGAAGGTGCTCACCCCTTGCGCGCTCTTGCCGATGATCGAACCGTCAGGAGCCTTTACGTACAGGTCAATGTCCTGGACCGGGTCCCCCCACTCGACACGCACAGTCGCGCTCACGGCGTCGGAGGTGATGTCCTGCTTGTAGTAGTCGTGGGAGCCAGCGCCCGCCTCGGTCGCCCCCAGCGGCACGACCCCGGACCACGTGTACGTCTCGGTGTACGTCTTGTACGTCTTGCCATCCTTTGTGCGGAACGTACCCGTCTTCGGCGCCATCCGCTCCGCCTTGGCAACGGCAGCGTATGCGTCTACGTAGCCAGCGCCCACCTCCCACTCCTCATACAGAGAGCCGTCGGGTCGGGTCATCGGCTTTGCCGTCGCGGTCAGGGCCTCCTTGATCAGATCAGGATGCAGGCCGGGCTTTGCCTCCAGCATAAGCGCGGCCACACCGGAGATGTGCGGCGTCGCCATGCTCGTGCCGTTGATGCATACGTAGTAAGCCAACGGGTCGGTGTTGCAGTAAGGATCCTTCGTTACCGCATTCACGTCTACCGCGACGCCTGTGGTCGAGCGTGCTGCTGTGACCCACACACCGGGAGCCGTGATCGTCGGGTGGTACAGCGGGTCACCGGGGATTCCTCTGGAGGAGAAGTTAGCCAGGAGGCTGCCCGGCTCGCAGCGGACGCTGATATCCTTGACGCCCTCGTCGCTCGTACAGCCCGCCGCGACACCGATGACCCAGGGCGCGACCGAGTACGGATTCAGCGTGTTCTCGCCGGGACCCGCGTTACCCGACGCGAAGACGACCACCATCCCATTGTCGTACGCCGTCTTGCTGGCGACGTTCACCGGGTCCGCCTCAACAAACTCACCGCTCGTGCCCCACGAGTTTGATATTACCCGGATGTTGTACTTGTCCTTGTTCGCGATGGCGTAGTCGAAGCCTTGAAGCGCCCAGAGGATGTGTAGGCCCTCGCCCACGCCGATACCGATAAGGTGAGCTCCCGGTGCGACGCCAGTGTACTTCCCGGCGGACGCCGTACCCCGGCCCGCGATCGTTCCCGCCACATGTGTACCGTGGCCGCTCGTGGTGTCGCTGTTGGGCACGTTCTCCAGAAGCACGCTCTCCCCTGTGAAGAAGTTTTCGAGCAGTATCTTGGCATTCTGTGTGGTCACAGTGCCGAGCGCGAGATCCGGGTGGGTGGCATCAACGCCGGAGTCAATAACCGCGACGCCCACCCCCTTGCCCGTGTATCCGAGGTCGCTCCAGACCCTGTCCGCGCCGATGAAGCCCACGCTGTCGTTCAGCAGGTACTCGAGCTGCCTGTTGAAGTACACGGACCGCACGCCCGGCAAGCTGAATGTCGAGCGGACCTGCTCCGGCGTGCCCTGCACGGCGATCATCGGCAGGACGCTGAATCGGTGCGTCAGCACACCCATAGCCTTCGCCGCCGCAACATCCTCATCGGTTGGCTGCTGGTGGTACGTTACGATGGCCTGCAGCAGGGCGTCCGAGGTCGCCGAGTTTAGCTGCTCCGTAAGGAGAGGATCAATCTCCGGCCCGGTCGCCACCGCCGTGCCCCCAACAGGGGCTGCCACAGGCACAAGCAGCGCCACGATCAGGGCGACGACGAGCGCTCCTATGCCTATCCTGCTTAGTCTGGATTTCGCAGTTTAAGGATGGGAGATAGTAGGATTG
>JADDPP010000065.1 GCA_016781845.1 Rubrobacter sp. | reverse complement strand
CAGACTCAGGACCGCCACGGTTGCACCGAGCGCGGCGCCGCGGAGGGCGGCCCTGGCGGGCGCGGGCAGCGGCTCCGCGCGTAGAGCCACGGGCGCCAGAACGGAGCGCAGCTGGTAGCCGAGGAACGTCCCGATGCCGCTGCCCGGAAGGGCGAGGTCCATGTCAATAAGGCTCTGGGGTAGTCCCCGCCGCAGGCCGCGCCAGCCGTCCGCGATTGCCGGCAGCAAGTGCGGCTGCTTATCCACCCCGCCCTCCACCACACCGCGCCCGCCCTGCCCGAGCAGTTGCTCGATCGTGGTATGAATCGTAGGGGCGTGCGTCCAGATGTGGTAGAACGCCACCCTGCCATCCGCATCTATAAGGTATGCCGGGTCCGAGAGGCCGCCGTACACCTGGTGCGTAGTGCCCTCCAGGTCGTCCACGAGCACCGTCCACGGCAGGCTCTCCTGCCGGCGGTATTCCCTGGCGTCCTGCATCTTCTGTTCGAGGGAGGTGTAGTGAGTATCCTGGTCGCCGGGGTGCGCCTGCCTTACGATCACCTCGACGAACTGCACCTGGTCTCCCCAGCGCGCGTGCAGCTTCCTGAGCGGCTCGACCGAGCCTGCGGTGGCGGGTCAGGTAGGCGACCCAAAGCGCAGCAGCACAGGCTTGCCGCGCAGCTCCGTGAGCCCCTGGTAGCCCCCGTCAGTGCGGGGGAGGTAGAAGTCGGGCGCTACCTCACCCGGCTGGACGCCGATCACAAGTATGTTTGCGCGCGCGTCCGCCAGGTAATGCTTCGTGCGGAAGTGTTTGTAGTTATAGTCCTCGACGCTCGTCTTGCGGTCGAGCGCCTCGAAGCGCTCTCTCACCTGGGGAACAGCCGTTGCCATTGTCCGTCTCCTTCTCTCACGTACCCAAGAGCAAGGGCTGTGCCGCTCCCGAAGGCCACGCACGTCGTTTAGCTGGATGCGCTGGTGTACTGGCTAAGGCCCAGCTTCCAGAGGCGGGTGGAGAGCCAGAGCATCACGGCGGCGACGGCCGCAGACGCGAGGAGCAGGAGTGGCGTGCTCTGGCTGCTGAGAGCCTGCACCGGGACAGTGGTTACGAACGCCACCGGCACGACGAACGTGAGCAGGCGCTGCAGCCAGGCGGGGTACGCCTGCACGGGAAAGCGCCCCATGTTGTAGAACGCCTGCAGGATCGAGGTGATGTTGTCTATCTTCACCGTCCAGAACGCCACCGTCGCGGGTCCGATCCACAAGCTGTAGATAATCACCGTGCCGCACAGCACCGCGCCCAGAAAGGCCAGCACCTGTAGCAAGCCCACGCCCTCTCCAAAACCGGACGTTACGGCGTACACCACAAGACCGAGGCCGACGAGCACGTCCGCGGTTCCCCAGATATTCACCCGCTGAAAGCTTGCCAGAAACTGGCTGTTCGCCGGCTTCACAAGCGTAAAGTCGAGTGTGCCCTTGCGTATCCCTTCCGCGAACTCGTTCAGGTTCGGAGCTATAAACGTATGGGTCAGCCCGTTCGTAAAGATGAAGACGCCAAGTAGCGCGAGTGTTTGAGAGAACGTCCAGCCGCGTATCGTCTGCGTGTGGGTGTAGATCACAAGCAGCCCTGCGATGGAGCTGGATACTTGCACAATTGTCAGCAGTATGTTGGTCAGCAGGTTGACGCGGTACGCCGCCTCGTTCTGCATCGAGTTCTTCGCGAAGACGCCTATCATCTCCAGATACCTGAACATCCCGACTACCCTCCTACCGCCGAGTAGTGCCGCACCCCCCGCCGCCATGCGAAGCGCATCAGGAACCACGCCCCGACGAGCCAGACCGTCTGCATACCGAATCCGAGCAGAATCTCGCTGCTCCCCAATCGTCCGGTTATGATCTCGACCGGGAACGAGAGCATATATCTGTAGGGCAGGACCGCCGCGACCGCCTGCAGCGCCTCAGGCAGCAGCGCGAGCGGCGCAATCTGCCCGGCTAGCAGGACGAGCAGGACTTCGTTGAGCTGCGCGACAGCATCGGCTCGTGTGATCCAGAAGCTGAGCAGCGCGACGGTGTACCCGATGAGGAACTGCAGCGCGCCCGCCGCCAGCGTCGCAACCACCCCGGCCACGACGAGCGCTGGTGTGGTGTGGTACTCCGGGCGAAAGAGCGCCGCGAGGAGCAGCACGCTCGGCACAACGACGAGCAGGCCTATCGCCTTGAACCCAACGTTACTCGCCAGGGTGCGCACAGCAGGGTGGATGGGCAGCAGCAGGCGACCTGAAATCTCCCCCTGTCGTATCTCCCAACTCGCGGTATGTATCTCGATGGACCCGGCGAGGTGGTTCACCACCATGAACGTCAGGTAGTAAGCGACGAACTCTCCGCGACTCCAGCCTCCCACGCCGCCACCCCCCGCGACCGTGCTCCACACTGCGAGGTAGATGAGCGGGGGCAGGATAGCCCACATCGAGTACAGGAAGAACACCACCCTGTACGCGACGAAGCTGGCCCACTGCGTCGTGAAGTAGACGCCGAACGCGCTGATCATGCCGAGAGCATCTCCACGGGGGAAACATCAAGCGAAGCCCCGCTGAACACCTGGTCAATAACGTCCTCGATAGGCGGGTCCTCCACCGAGAGGTCCGCGACAGGCAGCTCCGCGAGCAGCCGTGCGGTGACCGCTGGCGCCTTCTCCCGGCTGACGCGGAGCGTGGTCTGCCCGTCCTGGCTGCTCTGCACCTCGCCGTACGCCGCAAGGTCCGGCAGCGGACGCGCCGGGTCTTCGAGATCCTCAAGCTTCACCGTGAGCAGCTTGAACGGCGCTATTCGCCCAGAGAGCGCCGAGAGGTCGCCATCGTACAGCAGCCGGCCGTGGTGGATAACAATCACCCGCTTGCAGAGGGCAACCACGTCCGCCATATAGTGGCTGGTCAACAGCACAGTCGCCCCGGTGCGCCTGTTGTAGTCCGCGATGAAAGTGCGGATGCGCTGCTGCATCGTGACA
>JADDPP010000387.1 GCA_016781845.1 Rubrobacter sp. | reverse complement strand
TTGTGGGTGAGCCGCGAGGGAATCGAACCCCCAACCCACTGATTAAGAGTCAGTTGCTCTGCCAATTGAGCTAGCGGCCCATCTCTTGCACACGTATAGTACACTAAGCAAATCCCAAGCGTCAAGCCGCCTTAAGGCTGTCTGGCGCTCGGACGGCCCCCACCACAACCCCACACCGAGGAGGACCGTGGACAAGACCGAACAGCACCTGGCACGCGGGGAACGTGTGGCGATACGGCCCTTCACTCGCGCTGACGTAGATGACTGGGTCGCCTGGCCACAACACCAGGACCCCCTCTTCCGCGACTACAACTCACCGCACCTGTCGCCTCGGGAGCGTGACTTGTGGTACGCGGATCGCGCGGCGCGGCCGGACCACGAAATGTACGCCCTTCTCGACGCTGGCAGTGACCGCCTAATCGGCCGCCTTTTCCTGCGGCAGATAGACCGCGTCAAGGGTAGCGCGGTGCTTGGAGTGGACCTGCGCAGCGATATGCTGAACGCAGGGCTCGGCACGGACGCTCTCCGCACCTTTACCCGGTACTACTTTACTGTCCTGCAGCAGAACTCACTGAAACTTGATGTCGCCGGCTACAACTATAGGGCACAGCGCGTGTACGAGAAGCTCGGGTGGGTGTACGTGGGCGAGCACTGGAACACCTACCCGTCCGTTTTCATGCCCAACATCTTTAGCGACCCGCAGTTGGAGTCGGTGCGCAAATACTTCCGGTCCGGCCCTGGCTCTGTGAGCGTGCTGCACTACGACATGGAGCTCACCAGAGAGCGTTGGGAGGAGATGAACGACATTGCTCAGAAGTGAAGTGCTCTCTATGGGCTCGGAGCTGCTCTCCGGAGACATCACTGACACGAACGCAACATACCTCGCGCGGCAGTTCGTCGCGCTCGGAATCGAGCTACGCCGCGTGACGCAGGTGGGCGATAGCTTGCAAGACATTGTAGCGGCCATGCGCTCGGCCACCGAGAATGCGGACCTGCTTGTATGCACGGGCGGCATCGGGCCTACTCCAGATGACCTGTCGCGCGAGGCAGTAGCGGAGCTTCTGGGAGAGCAGATGAGGGTATCTCCGGAACTGGAGGCAACACTGCGCGCGTGGTTCGGGAGCCGCGGGCGCGATATGCCCGAGCAGAACCTGAAGCAGGCTACGCTCATCCCAAGCGCCGAGGCGCTGCACAACCGCTCGGGCACCGCACCGGGCTGGTGGGTGAAGTCTGGCGGCAAGAGTATCGTCCTGATGCCTGGGGTGCCACACGAGATGAAGACGATGTGGGAAGAGCAGGTGCGGCCCCGGCTGGAGGGCACGAGTGGCGTTTATATCGTGTCTGAAACGCTGAGGACTCACGGGTTGGGCGAGTCAACGATTGCTCAGATGCTGGGCGACATCCTGCGCAGCGAGCGCCCGTACGTTGGGACGTACGCTAAAGCTGACGGCGTACATGTAGTTATCACCGCATCAGAACCAGACCGCAGCGAGGCAGAACGCAGGGTTCGCGAGGTCGCCGCCCTTGTGCAGCAGATCCTGGGCGACTCCATCTGGGGCACAGGACCGGAGACCCTCCCAATGCTTGTAGCGAGGCTTCTCTTGGAGTCGGGGCAGACGTTGAGCACTCAGGAGGAGGCGAGTGGCGGACGCCTCGCCGCGGAGCTGTGGGCAACCGGCTCGGCCGCCTACTCAGGTGGCAGCGTGCTCGGAGGGCAGCCACCACAGGCGGATATGTGCCTCCGCGTTGGCCGGGCCGTTGAGAGCGCGTCAGAGGGCCGCAGGCTGCTTGGGTGTGAGGTGACGCTACACGCGAACGGCACGAGACTGGACGGCGCGACGGTCCAGATGGCGTCGCTGAACGCCCTGCCAGAGCGAGCTACGATGGCCGCGCTCCACCTGGTGCGAAAGCACCTCGCGGGACGGGAATGACCGCACTGAACAGGCGCGGACCACGTTGCGCTGTGAGGAGCTAGACTCAGCGTGCCTACCTCCCTATGAGGATGTTCACCGCGTCCGTTCTACGCTGGGCCCTGTTCCTGTGGGCGTTCGTGACCGAGGGCAGCGTCCACTATCTCGTCCACACGTGCCTGCATCGCAGCCTGCTCCTCCGCGCCGTGGTCATCCCACCCAAGAAGGTGCAGCGTGCCGTGGACGGCGAGCACGCATACCTCGCGCTCCCAGGAGTGACCTAGCTCACCGGCCTGCCTCAGCGCGGTCTCGCACGAGACCATCACGTCACCCAGGGCAACATCGGACGGCCACGAGAGAACATCGGTGGGACCGGACAGCCCCATGAAGCGCTCGTGGTACGCGGCTATCTCCTCGTCGTCACAGAGCACTACCGCTACCTCCCTGCCGGTCGGGGCGCTCTCGACCGCGAGCGCCGCCCGGACTGCAGCAAGAACGAGGGGCGAGAAGCGACCGTACCCTGGCACAAGGGAATGTACGTCAACAGGGTAGTCAGGGGGAGGGGTGGGCAGAGAACGCATCAGTGGGATACAGGAGGAGTCAACGGGAAGGGGTGGGCATTCAGACCCACCCCTTTGAGGATTCGTTGCATTGGTCGGGATACGACTGTTAGCCTGCCGACTCGCGGGCTGCGAGCGTTTCACGCACCATCTGGCTCAGGACCTTGCCATCGGCGCGCCCCTTCACCTGGGGCATCAGGGCGCTCATTACACGGCCCATATCGCGCTGCGAGGATGCCCCCGTGCTCTGGATGGTCTGTTGCACGAGCGCACGTACCTCGTCATGACCGAGCTGCTGAGGCAGATAGGTCTCGATCACCGAGTGCTCGGCCAGTTCCTTCTGGGCGAGATCACCCCGGCCAAGACGCTCGTACTCATCAGCCGCCTCACGCCTGCGCTTCGCCTCACGCTGCAGAACGGAGAGCTCCTGCTGGAGGTCCAGCGGAGCCCGGTTCTCAATCTGCTGGTTCTTTAGTGAGGCGAGGACAAGGCGGATGGTGCCCTTGCGCACATCATCGCCTTGTCGGAGGGCGTCCTTCAGGTCTGCTTCCAGTTGCGCTTGGAGGCTCAACGGACTTCCTACCTCTGACGGGCTGCCCGCTGCTCGCTCTTGCGCCTGCGCGCAGCTTCCTTGCGCTTGCGCTTTACGCTCGGCTTTTCGTAATGCTCACGGCGCCGTGCTTCGGCAAGAATGCCCGCCTGCTGCACCTTCTTGTTGAAGCGCCGCAAGGCAGCCTCGAAGCTCTCACCTTCGTTAATAGTTACTTCGGCCACAGTATTCGCTCACCTCCCTCGGCCGCGGGGTCGCAAGGCAGCAGTGTCCAAGGGCCTTCAAAACCACTTCACGGCGTGTGAATTATATTGCCGTATGTCTCGGCCTGTCAAGCTCGCGTGCGCGTTACCCCGGCGGCCACTGCATATTCCTGCCGCCGAGCACATGGGCGTGTACGTGGTCCACGCTCTGGCCCGCGTCGCGGCCCGTGTTGAGCACGACCCTGTACCCCGACTCTTCCAGCCCTTCCCTGCGCGCGACCTCCGCTGTGGCAAGCAGCAGGGCGCCCGCGAGCGCCGGGTCGGTGAGCTCCTCCAGGTTCTCGACGTGGGACACGGGAATGACCAGCACATGCGTGGGCGCGACGGGCACGATATCGCGGAAGGCGAGCACCCGGTCGTTCCGATACACCTCCTGAGCCGGTATCTCGCCACTGACTATGCGGCAGAAGAGACAGCTCTCAGCCACCGAGAACCTCCCGAAGCGTTGTCCGCTCCCTCGCCCCCTTTAACTGCTCGTCGCGCTTCTGGCTCCGAAAGGTGCGCCACGCGACAAACGCCCCTACCGCCATCGAGAACATGTCGCCGCTGCCTTGTGCCTTCATCTGCCTGCGAAACGCTCGGGTCGCCAGGAACGCGCGCGCCGGGTTGAAAGTCATCTTCCTGCCTGATCCACGCCTTCCTCGTCGTCGTGCCCTTGCCATCACGCCACCTCCTGCTACTTCATGTGAGGTTCCATAGTAACAAGAAGAGGGACGAAGTGCTTACCTTCGTCCCTCCAGAGATGCCTGCAGCTTGAAACGTTAGGCTGGAGCAAGACCGCCGGAGAGGTCCGGCATGCCATGGATCTTGTCCTCTTCCTGAGGCTTGATCACCGCGCCATCGCTTCGCCCCGGTATTGGGACTATGCGCGGCTGCGGGCGCGGCGAATCAAACAGATTCTCCACGTCTTCACCTGTTATCGTCTCTCGCTCCACGAGCAGGTTGGACATCGCGATAAGCTTGTCCATGTGCTCTGTCAGGATCGCGCGCGCGCGCTGGTACGCAGTGTCTATCAGCTTGCGAATCTCCTGATCAATCTGGACCGCGATCTCATCGCTGTAGTTGCGCTGCTCGCTGATCTCACGTCCGAGGAAGACCAACTCCTCCTTGTGACCGAGTGCGACGGGGCCGAGCAGCTCGCTCATGCCGTACTCCGTCACCATCTTGCGCGCCGTCTGCGTTACCTGCTGGATATCATTCTGCGCGCCCGTGCTGATCTCATCGAACACCAACTCCTCGGCCACGCGTCCACCCAGAGCAAACGCCAGGGTGTCCTCGAACTGGCTCTTAGTCATCAGGTGCCGGTCCTCAGTCGGGAGCACGCGGGTGTACCCACCCATCATGCCGCGCGCCACTATCGTGATCTTGTGCAAGGGGTCAACGTTGGGCAGCATCCGGGCGACCACAGCGTGGCCCGCCTCGTGGTACGCGGTGACGTACTTCTCGCGCTCGGTGATGATGCGGCTCTTGCGCTCCGGCCCCGCCACCACGCGGTCAATAGCGTCCTCGAGGTCATCCCTGGTGATCAGCTTGTGGTTCCTGCGAGCGGCCAGGATGGCGCCCTCGTTCACGGTGTTCTCCAGGTCCGCTCCGGAGAAGCCGGCGGTTACCTTCGCCAGGGTATGCAGCGAGACCTCACGCTCGATTGGCTTGCCCTTTGTGTGTACCTTGAGTATGGCCTCTCGTCCCTTGATGTCCGGCCTGTCGAGGACCACCTGGCGGTCGAAACGACCCGGACGAAGCAGGGCGGGGTCGAGCACGTCAGGGCGGTTCGTGGCCGCGATGACGATAACGTTCGTGTTCGTGTCGAATCCATCCATCTCGACGAGGATCTGGTTCAGCGTCTGCTCGCGCTCATCGTGGCTGCCGCCCAGCCCAGCGCCACGCTGCCGACCGACAGCATCAATCTCGTCTACGAACACGATACAGGGCGCGTTGCGCTTCGCCTGGTCGAAGAGGTCGCGCACGCGCGAAGCACCGACGCCAACGAACATCTCAACGAACTCGGAGCCGGAGATACTGAAGAAAGGCACCCCCGCCTCGCCAGCGACCGCCCGGCTTAGAAGCGTCTTACCCGTGCCCGGAGGCCCGACCAACAGCACGCCACGTGGGATGCGAGCGCCAAGGCTCGCGAACTTCTCAGGGTACTTCAGGAACTCCACGACCTCCGCGAGCTCCTCCTTCGCCTCCTGCACACCCGCAACGTCATCGAAGCGCACGGTTGGCTTGTTGCCGCTGAAAAGCCGGGCTCGGCTCTTACCGAACGAGAGCGCCTGGTTGTTGCTGCCCTGCGCCTGGCGCATCATGAACAGGAAGATACCTATCAGGAAGAGCGTCGGCAGGATAAACGAGAGCGCACCCAGCCAGCTACCCCATGACGATGCCCGCTCGGTGATGATTCGTGGCTGGCCGTCAGTCAGATTCTCACCCGCGTTCTGCAGGAGCGATACGATGGACTCATTGCCCGGCAATCTGGAGCGCTTCTCGGTCCCATTGTTGTAAACGAGGGTGATGTCCGCGCTACCCTGGCGCGTGCGAATCGTTTCTATCGCGCCAGTCTGCACATCACGGATAACTTCCGTGATGCCTATTTCATTCTCAGGGCGATTAGGCGAACGAAACAGAGTTACATATACTGTGAACAAAACTACAGCGAGCACCAGCCAGACGAGGCTGTTGCGCCAGATCCTTCTATTCTCTCCCATGGGGCCTCCGTCTACGGGGATGTGTGTGGATAGGGTCAGGCAGTGTGACCCTTAGAAGAATTATAACCGTAGTGTGAAACACCGTCAATTTGCGTCCGCAGCCCCTGTTCCTCCGTCCTTCTACGCCCTCGTGACGTGTAGACACGTGTAGGGCTCGTCGGGGTTGTCCAGCTTCCAGCGCTCATCAATGCGCCAGCCCAGGAGCCACACAGGCGCGCCACCGGCCACTAGCAGTGGTACCCGCGCCCGGAGAGCGGGAGGGACCTTCCGGTCAGCTAGAAAATCGGCCACATGCTTCTCAGTCTTCATTCCAAGCGGACGGAACCGAGCCAGGCGGCCTGCAGGTAGTAACTCGAAAGGCTGCTCTACGCGCCTGACATGCTCGTGTAACCCACCTCTCGGCGTCTCGGGAGCAAGGCAGCCGCCGTGCGACACCTCCAGCTTCCATCCGCGCGCCAGCCGCGTCCCGCCTGCCTCGCGCGGGTCCAGTAGCGGTAGCGGGTACAGAGCTTCGCTATCAAGCTCTCCCTGCCACAGCGCCACCGTATCCGCGCCTGACAGGGCACGCAAACCGCGTGGCAAGTGCAGGGCGCGGCCCGCGATGCCTGAAGTGGCAAGCTCCAGCAGTGAGACCACGTGAGCCCTCTCCACGCCCTCCACTGAGCCAGCAACCATAAGCAGCGCCCGGCGAAGGACCCGGAGACGCACCGCGCGCGGCGCCTCATCAAGCGCGGGCGTAGCGACGACGACCGCACCCGCACGCTCTTCCACCACCTGCTCGTATACCCGGTCCACGATCCAGTCCAGGGCCTCCTCGTCCTCGCGTAGCACGTCAGCGGTAAGGGCTATATGCTCGACGGTCCGACTGTTCACAGCCTGCAGCTCGGGCAGCACCCGCCGACGGATACGGTTTCGAGAGTGTAGAAGAGAAGCATTAGTCGGATCGTCTAGCACAGGGAGACAGTGCCGGCGGCAGTAATCACGGATACTGTCGGAGGAGAGGCCGAGGAAAGGTCGGACGAGCACTACATCCGGCGCGGCGCTTATCACACCGACCGGATCCATGCCCGTCAATCCGCTCAGGCCAGCCCCGCGTGCCAGATTGAATAGCACCGTCTCAGCCTGGTCGTTCTGATTATGTGCCACTGCCACCACTGCACCAAGCTTACGCGCGGTGGCGGCAAGGAAGCTGTATCGCGCCTGGCGTCCCGCCGCTTCTATTGAAAGCCTGCGAGAGGTTGCAAACGTCCGTACGTCTTCCCTCGCGCCGGAGAAGGGTACACCCAGATCCTCGGCCAGACGGGCGACGCGGCCGGCGTCCCCAGCGCTATGCTCGCGCAAACCGTGGTCGAGATGTGCCGCGTGTATGGTCGCGCGGAGGACATCGGCCAGCTCTGTGAGGACATGGAGCAAAACGACTGAATCCGCCCCTCCGCTAAGACCGACAAGCACGACTCGGTCCTCCAGCGCCTGCAACTGTAAGGATGCGGTGGCGCGCAGCTGCTGAAGGAGAGTGTCAGAAGAAGAGGACACGGCAAACCGCCCGCCAGAACGCTGGCTTGAATGGGGAGAGGAGGTGGCGAGGGTGAGATTCGAACTCACGGCCAAGGGCTTATGAGTCCCCTGCTCTGCCTCTGAGCTACCTCGCCACGCGCGTTGGATTATACAACGGCCCTGAGAGCATCGTCAACAACGGAGAAGGAAATAAGAAAGGGCTCCAACAAGGAGCCCTTTCGGTAGCGGGAGTGGGATTCGAACCCACGACCTTCGGGTTATGAGCCCGACGAGCTGCCTCTGCTCCATCCCGCGTCGCCGTCGCACTTGCGACACTGTTAGTATAGGGACCAATCGTGAGGATGTCAAGCTTCGTTCGACCAAACCGCGAAGGCGGGACTTCAGGATAGGCATTGCTATGTAACACCCCAACACCAACCGTTGTCCTGCCGCTCTCTCGCCGAAGGGTTGGAAGGCGCGGCGCTTGAGAGTATAATACGGCCATACAACTTAGAAACCACAAGAAGCACCCAAGCTATGGGGAGGAGATAGCATGCGAATAGTGGAACGTATACTTGCAATCATTGGGGCCATTACAGTTGCCGCCATCCTCGCGCTCGCGGGGCTCATCCTATCCTGGGAGCTGGAGTTGCGCAGGAGCGAGGCCCAGTTCGAGGAAGAGCGGGTCGAGGTGCCCGTCTCCTAGCAGGCGCTAATTACGTTCAGGGGAGGTGGGGCCGTGCCGAAAAGGTCTGCGGTTGATGCTCAGGTTACGCAGCTGTCTCTCTTCGAGATACCGTCCCTGCCTCAACCAGCGCCGAAGCTGGCCTCCCCCGAAGACCTCTCTCCTGACAGCACCCTGGACACCGCCCGATGGTGGTATAAGCTGCAGCTGGAGTCAGCGGGGCATCCCCCCAACACGGTCGCGGCGTACACCAATGACCTCGCGGTTCTGCACGCACAGGTTGGCACGAAGCCGCTTCGGGCTATCACCGAGCGCGACATCAATGCCTTCCTCGAATCCGCGAAGCGCAAGAGCACCCGGAAGCGCAGGCTTACATCGGCGCGCGAGTTCTTCTCCTACGTCATAGGCACCAAGAAGATACTCACGACCGACCCCACTCAGGCATTCTATCCGGAGAGAATCAATCTCAAGACCCCAGTTCCCCTCTTCGAAGCCGAGCGCACGAAGCTGCTGGACGCAGCGAAGGAGGACGGACCGCGCAGCTTCCTGCTCGTCTACCTGCTGCTCGAGCTGGGGTTCAACCGAACCGAGCTGCTGAACGTGCGCCGGCAGCATATTGATCTTACCGATCCCGACGCTCCTGTTGTGTATATCAGCTATGATGACCCTCGGTGGAGACACAAGGAGCGGCGGCTGCTGGCAGACTCACGCCTCACAGAGGCGTACAACCGGCTGGAACCCATTGGGGACGAGGAGCGACTCTTCCCGGTACTGCCACAGTCGATCAATGCGTCGCTGCATCGGCTGGTGAGGCTCGCGGGGCTGCAACGAGTGATCACTCCTCAGACCCTTCGCGACACGTTTGGTGTCGAGCAGGCGAGGCAAGGCAAGAGCGAGGAGGAGCTACTCGCCGTCCTTGGCCTCGCATCTGACCCGCGCAATCTAGACAGCGTCCGCAGGTACGTAAAGTTGGCACAGCCGCCATCGGAGGTAATTCGTGAGAACAGTTGAGCCGCAGAAGCTCGTCGTCACGGTAGTACAGGGGCAGGACTCGGACAAACTGCTTCAAGCACTAACGCTGGAAGGCTACGGCTCGACCGTCCTCGGCAGCACGGGCGGGTTCATGAGGCGGGGCAACGCGACGATACTGACGCTCTGCGGCGAGAGCGCCGTAGATGGGGTCATCTCGCTCATACGGAGCACAGCGGAGCGGCTTGGAAAAGGCGCACAGGGCAGGACGCAGGATCGGAAGGCTGGTCGTCTCAACGTGTGGGTGCTGGGCGCGGAGATGGCAGGACGGGTCACCCCATCTACTGTCCGATAATCAGGCCCGCGCGAATACCAGGCCCACGACTCGCTCCACCCCCGTCCTCTTAAGGACCGATGCGCATTCCTCCAGCGTCGCCCCCGTGGTACAGACGTCATTAGTACGATCCATAACGAGGCGCGCCTCGGGACTGTCCCAGTACGGCCTTGCAACGCTGAGAATCTCCCGTGCCTCGGCCTTCACCTCGTCGGATGGGTGCTTGAGATCGAGTGTGAACGTCCCATCCCCACGCAGCGTCACCTTACTCACGAACCGACGCAGCGCCTCGCGCTTCTGCTCTATCGTCCACCCGCCGAGGGTCATCTGGAAAAAGTCCTCTGCCGCCCGGAACAACCCCACCAGTTGGGCGACCTCACCGCTCCCCTGGGCGAGCATCGCCTGTAGGCGCTCTCGCTCCTCCGTCCAGTGCGCGACGTACTGGTTCATCTCCTTGAGTTGGGCATCCAGGTCATCTTGCTCGATCACACCGCTCGAGAACGCGGCGATCAGGCGCCTCCTCCTGCCCGATAGTTCGTCCAACTTCCCCGCGGCGGTCGCTAACCGCTTCTCCAACTCTTCCCGCCCAGGAGTATCCACATCCATCGCCCGCTTGTACTGATCGAGCACGGTCCCGGGATCCCGCATGAACGCCTCGAACTTCTCCCACACCGTAGGTTCGATCCGAGTAGCGTTCAGCGCCTTTGGGGTGCGGCACTTGTACGTGTAGGGGTCGCGCTCCATCCCGGCACACTTGTAGTAGCGGTGCCTGTTCCCAGCGGATGACACTTGCGTGTTCACGCGGAAGACCTTGCCGCACTCGGCACAATACATGAGGCCCGACAGGAGATAATCGTCCGGTGCCTTGTTCGTGACCGAGAACCGCTTGTTACTCGCCCTCCGCGCCTGCGCCTTGTCCCAGGTTTCCCGGTCGATGATCTGCGGGTAACGCACCTCAGTCCAGTCGCCGCGAGGGCGTTCAGCCTCGAACTTCAACCCGTGCTTCTTCACGTAGTCCCGCCCGTAAAAGCGGTTCGCGTACCCCACCCCCGTCGCGTACTCCTCGTGGATCACGACATCCGAGATGCGGTCCCGTGTCCACGTCCTGCCGGTTGCCGTGGGTATCCCCTCAGCGTTCAGGCGGTTCGCGATCTGCTGCGTCGAGATCCCGTCTATGTACTCGCGGAAGATGCGGCGAACGATCCCGGCCTGGAACTCGTCCAGGACATACCGCTGCTTTTCACCGTCATAGGCATACCCGTACAGTAGCGTGCCGTGCCAGTGCACTCTGCCCTGCTTGCGTTTCTCGATCCGCCCCCGTGTCGTCCTCTCCACGATCTTCTCGCGTTCCGCCTCCGCCACGACCGACGCGACCATCCGGAGGAGTTTGCCCTGGAACGAGTTGTCAAGGTCCTCCGTCGCAGACTCGATCCGGACACCCGCCTTTTTCGCTTCCGTGAAGATGTACCCCTGGTGATCCGTGTCGCGTGCGAGGCGGTCGAGGGCGTGGACAATGAGAACATCGAACTCCCTGCCCACCATCGCCTCGCGCAGTCGAGTCAACTGAGGTCTACCGAAGAGGTCAGCACCAGAATGCACCTCCTGGTAGACGTGCGCCTCGCTCACGTTCGCGCCCAGTTGCCCTGCGTGCGCTCGGCACCGCTTCTGAGACGGGAGGCTCGCGTTGTCCTCCTGCCCATCAGTGCTCACCCTACAGTAAATTGCTGCCCTCATCGTACCGCCCTCTCCTTCTTCTTGAACTCGATCTCGTCCGCCGCCACTCCCAGCACTTGAGACAAGGCGCGGCGGGTCAGAGCGTTCGGACACACCAAGCCCGCCTCGATCTTCGATACCGTTGCCTGCGACAGTCCCGACCTATCCGCGAGTGCGTGCTGGGAGAGGCCTTGCCCCTCCCGCAACTCCCGAATGTTCATCACTCGACCCCCACCGTTTCTTGCTCCACGGTGTACCCCTTCGCCTCGAACGTCGCGACGAGGTCCGAGACGAGTTCCGGGTGCATGACCTCCGAACCTGCCGGAACTTCCGTCACGAACGCGACATACCCTTCCGCGTCGTAGCCAGTCAACCGTACTACCTCCACCCGAGCACCTCCGACGCCGCACCGGGCAGGTAGCCCAACTGCGTCCCCTCTGCGATGTAGACGACCTCCGGCACACCGCGCCCGTTGTGGTACTCGCCGTTGTCGTCCCGGTCGAGTTCCACCTCCACAACGTCCGAGATCGAATACTCGAACGCCCAGCGCGGTTGGTGCGCGAACCGCACCTCCGCATCCTCGTCCATCCCCTGAAGCATCTCGATCATCTCTCCAACAGTCATCTCTTTACTCCTCCTCGCCGCACACTGGGCACTCATCGCCGCTCAGGACGACCTCACTGCACGCGCACTCCCACGCCACACCCGTCGCGTAGATCTGGATCATCGTGTCGTGGGATGCCTCGATCCCGCCCACGCCGCCCGGGTCTTCCCACGCCCGGACCTCTGCCTTCATCTGGGACCAAGTGAGCATCGTCGCGACTTCCTCCTGCCCGCCGTGCCCGTCGCCCATCGAGATCGCGTAGAGTTGAACGTCCCGAACCTTCGCCATTGTCGTCCTCCTTGTTGCGCTAGCGCATCGTTCCGATAAATAATTATCGGACCTTCCCCGGAGAGAGGACAACCAAAAATGCAAGGAATGCGTCGGGTTAGGGATAGGAAGTCCTAAATTAGGAGATAAGGAACAGTTGCATCAGTGCGAAATGAGGCCCGATAATGAACATGTCCTAAGTCGGGGACATAAGGTCGCCAAGTGCGCTGAGGTCGGGGTTGTAGTCCCCTGCCCGCACCACTCGGAGGCCTGGCGCAAGGGGCCTGACTATGACCGGGCCACCTGCGCTGCGCGTGCGGTCGGTATAAGGAACGGTTGAGTCGTCCCTGTACTGCCCCTTATAATTGTTATGACGGAGGCGGACC
>JADDPP010000466.1 GCA_016781845.1 Rubrobacter sp. | reverse complement strand
GGGGGGGCGGTGGGGCTCACACTTGCCGGGACGGCGTAACCGTTCGCTGGTACGAGGCTGAGGAGCATCGCCGCTACCAGGCACGCAAGCCCCGTCCGCTTCAGTCCCGACCACACCTTGAACAACTCCATCCCCATCAGCGCCTTTCTCCTGTCTTGCGACGGCTCGCGCCATGCGCCAGCTGCCCATTCTGCTTCAGGTAGCTGCTCGCATCGTCCGCAGAGGTCAGCCGTACGGCGGCGGGCCGTTCGCGTTCATAGAAAGCTGGTGACGTAGGGAGCTACCTCTACAGATGTTAGCGCCGCATCGTGAAGAGATCGTGAAGAGAGCCGATGGTTCGGACCAGGTTTACCCTCGGATGCGCGGCTCAAACACCAGGGTCGGAATCCTGTTCTCTGCCGGACGCACGGATACGGCGGTTGACTAGCCAGATAATGAAGAGCGAGAGTGCGACCAGAGCGACGAGCGCGGCCAGGCGGCTGGCGCGCTCGTTGATGAGCGCGGCACTGCCAAAAGCGAGGGCCAGCAACCAGAAGAGAGCGGCCGTGAGTCGCTGGGACAGACCCAGGGAGACGAATCGGTGATGCAGGTGCTCCTTGTCGGGCAACTGGACCGGGTTTCCGGTTCGCCTCCGTCGGATGATGCTGTACGCAACATCCGCGATCCAGATGCCCATCACGAGCAGACCCGCCACGAGCTTCGCGCTACCGAGCACGCTTAGAACTGCCATGGTGAAGCCGAGAAACATGCTGCCTGAGTCGCCCATGAACACGCGGGCCGGGGCGATGTTGTAGCGAAGGAAGCCCAGGGCGACGCCCCCCAGCGCGCAGGCATACAGCGTCAACTCCCGCTGGCCCACACGCAACCCGACGACGAAGAGAATGAGTGCGAAGATGAACGCCAGCCCGCCTACCAGTCCGTCTATGCCGTCCGCGAAGTTGACGGTGTTGATCATTCCCAGTATCCAGACCACGGTGAGAGCGTACCCGACCAGAGAGCCCTCGAGGTAGAGCCGGCCCACGCTGGGTACTGTGACGGCGCGGATGACGATGTCGAACGCGAGGACGGTGGCGAGCGCGGCGGCGGTCTGGAACATAAGCTTTGCGCCAGGACCCAGTCCCCACACGTCGTCTACGAGGCCGACCAGAGTGAGTGTCGTGGCGCCCGTGAGGAGGCCAAGAGCAGTGTACGCATGCAGGTGCCCGGAGAGGATGAGTACGCCGAGCACCCCGGTGAACGCAAGGAACATGGCGACTCCGCCGAGCCTGGGTGTGGGACTGGAGTGGATGCGCCGGGGTGAAGGAAGGTCTAGCAGTCCCTTCTGCCGAGCGATGAGGATGCTGGTGAGAGTGAGGAGCCAGGAGACGGCGAGCGCCGCGAGTAAGACCGATATGTATATCAGCGGGTTCAACGCGGCGACCGTCCTCCGATGTTGCGTCTCGACAAATGATAGCAGAGACGCTCCTGCGTCTCCGTCAGGCGTGCGCTGCCGCTGGGTGGGCAGGTCATCGTAGCGCTTGGAATACCCTGGGCGCGAGCAGTGTTCTCTCACACAAACGCGGGAAGGGCGAAACCTTGCGATCTAGCCCGGAGTCGAGGATAGAGGCGCGGGCAAGGATTGTGCTGCATGCCGTGCTCCACATAAAGCTGCCCGGTGGCGTGGGCAGGACGTCGGGGCAAGAGGGCGAGGGAGCGGTGAAGGAGGGTAGCCGAGCGAAACGAAGCAGTTGATTGACCAGAACCTTGATGTGCGCACTCGAATGGCACAGATGTCAACTTCCGAAAGAGACCGAGAACCTCTGGCGGTTGGGGGTTCTGTAGAAGTTTTGGCACAGAGCGATTGGAGCGAGTTATGATTCCGAACAGCGGCAATATTAAAACGTGCGCCCTGTGCGGCCAGTCCGTGGACACGGAGCGCTTCTGCATCACCGAACAATGGACCAGCGAAGAAGTGGTGTCTCACGGTGTGGGACAGATGTACGTGGAGAGGGCCGATTACGACGGCGACAGCACGTACACGTTCTATTTCTGCCGGTGGAGACACCTGGGTGATTTCATGTCATCGTGTGGGATGGAGTCCAAGACTCGCAGTGTGAGGGATTTCCCAGCGTAGGCACTGCATAGGGCACGAGGAGGTTCACGGCGGCGGATCAGCAATCACTGATCTTCCCTAGGCTGCCGCCTGCCTTCGCGCGCTCGGTCGTGTGACAGTCTGTCTTGGGTTTCATACTGAAACCGGGTAAACAGCATTGCATCTCACGCTGCCTCTGGCCACCAGTGGTAGAAGGTGTGGGAGCGGATGAGCTGAGGCTGGTCTGCGCGCTCTACACATCACTCGGCTGCTCCACATCCCCGCGTCGGGCGGAGGCGCCTACTGTAACTGGTTGCCTCCATCACTTGCCCCGTCCCCTTGCCCAGGCTCAACTGCCACACTATCTGGTAGTGGCTCCGCTCCACCGAGTCCGCCGACTTCAGGTACCGCCGCTGCAGTTCCTCTTTCTCCACGTGTCGCTCTAACTGCAGCTTCTTCGGCATAATCTCTTGCTATACACTCGGCCGCGGTATCGTACGATCCACCAGCCCGCTGCCCACCGGATGCCCCTGCGCTTGCCGCGTCGCCGAGTTACCGAATCTGCTCAACGCACGCTGCGGCGAGCACACGGTGGAGCTGAGGTGCGGGGACTGGACCTTGACTGGCGGGATGGCTATATCGGTACGTTTCCATGCATTGCGAGCGCTCCTTGCCAGGGCGGTCGGCGCGCGTCGCTGGAGGTCGCTGCCGGGGTAGAAGGAAGAACTTTGAACACGATCACGCTCTTGTTCTCAAATGCCTTCTGGTACAGATTTGGATACAGCAGAAACTTCTTCCACACTTCCGGAACCTTGCCCCCCAACTCGGAGTGGGGCGGCATGCGCTTGTAAAAGACGACGTACCGTACGTCGTATTTGTCGAGGATCTCGCGCGGTTCCAGCGAAAATGAGGGGTCAAGCTGCAAGAGTGAGGGGAGCT